>DASWQM010000243.1:0-2688 GCA_036403675.1 Solirubrobacteraceae bacterium
GCGGTCTGGGGCGCGGACGCGATCGTCCACCTCGGCAAGCACGGGACGCTCGAGTGGCTGCCCGGCAAGATGCTCGCGCTGTCGCCCGGCTGCGCCCCCGACGCGGTGCTGGGCGACGTGCCGCTCGTCTACCCGTTCGTCGTCAACGATCCCGGCGAGGGCGTGCAGGCCAAGCGGCGCGCGCATGCGGTCATCGTCGACCATCTCGTCCCGCCGATGATGCGTGCCGAGACCTACGACGAGCTGGCCGAGCTCGAGGCGCTGCTCGACGAGTACGCCCGCCTCGAGGTGCTCGACCCGTCGAAGCTGCCGGGCCTGGCGGCGCGCATCTGGTCGGCGATCGAGCGCGCGAACCTGCAGGCCGACCTCGACGTCCACGAGCGCCCGGACGATCTCGGCGCGCTCGTCGGGCACATCGACGGCTACCTCTGCGAGGTCAAGGACATCCAGGTCAAGGACGGGCTGCACGTGCTCGGCCAGGCGCCGGAGGGCGAGCAGCTGCGCGGGCTTACGGCGGCGATGCTGCGGCTGGGCAGCGGCGGCGTGCCGGGGCTGCGCGACGCGATCGCGGCGGCCCGCGGGGAGCCGCCGGCCGACGGCGACCGTGCCGCCGTTGATCGGCTCGAGGCGACGCAGGCCGCGCTGCTCGACGAGCTGGCCGCGCGCGACTGGGATCCTGGCTCGGCGGGCGAGGTCTGCGAGGACGTGCTCGGGCATCGCGACGAGGGCGTGCAGCGGGCGCTGCGCTTCGCGGCGGCCGACGTCGTCCCGCGCATCCGCCGCTGCAGCGACGAGCTGACCAACGTCGTCGCCGCGCTCAACGGCCGCCACGTCCCTTCGGGTCCGTCCGGCGCGCCGACGCGCGGGCGCCTCGACGTCCTGCCGACCGGGCGCAACTTCTACTCGGTCGATCCGCGCGCGCTGCCCTCCGAGCTGTCGTGGGACGTCGGCCGGCGCCTGGCCGACGCGCTGCTCGAGCGCCACGTGCGCGAGACCGGCGAGCTGCCGCGGATGATCGGCCTCGTCGCCTGGGGCACCTCGGCGATGCGTACGCAGGGCGACGACGTGGCCGAGATCCTCGCGCTGCTGGGCGTGCGCCCGACATGGCATCCTGAGTCGCGGCGCGTGACCGGGATCGAGGTCATCGACCTCGACGAGCTCGCCCGCCCGCGGATCGACGTCACGGTGCGCATCAGCGGGTTCTTCCGCGACGCCTTCCCCCACCTCGTCGCGCTGCTCGACGACGCCGTCGCCGCCGTCGCCGCGCTCGACGAGCCGCCGGAGTCAAACCACGTCGCGGCCCACGCTCGCGCCGACGCCGAGCGGCTCGCCGCGGAGCTCGGCACCGAGGGCGCGTGGCGGCGCGCGACCACGCGCGTCTTCGGCTCCAAGCCCGGCACCTACGGCGCCGGCCTGGCGCAGCTCATCGACGCGCGCGACTGGCGCGGCGACGCCGACCTGGCCGAGGTCTACGCGGCCTGGGGCGGCTACGCCTACGGCCGCGGCCTGGACGGCGCGCCTGCGCAGGCGGCAATGCGCGAGACGTACGCGCGGATCGAGATCGCGGCCCAGAACGTCGACTCGCGCGAGCACGACATCCTCGACTCCGGCGACTACTTCCAGTTCCACGGCGGCATGGTCGCGACGATCCGGGCGCTCACGGGCGGCGATCCGGCCGCGTACCTCGGCGACAGCTCGGACCCCTCGCGCGTCGTGTCGCGCACGCTTGCCGAGGAGACCCGGCGGGTCTTCCGCGCCCGCGTCGCCAATCCGCGCTGGATCGCCTCGATGATCCGCCACGGCTACAAGGGCGCCGCCGAGCTGTCTGCGACGGTCGACTACCTCTTCGGCTACGACGCGACGGCGGGGGTCGCCGAGGACTGGATGTACGAGCAGGTCGCCGAGAAGTACCTCCTCGACGACGACATCGCGGCGTTCATGGCGCAGTCCAACCCGTGGGCCGCGCGGGCCGTCGCGGAGCGGCTGCTCGAGGCCGCCGACCGCGGATTGTGGGCCGCTCCCGAGGAGGCGACGCTGGCGAGCATCCGCGACCGCTTCCTCGAGCTCGAGGGCGAGCTGGAGGAGGCGCAGGCATGACCGCCGCCGCGTTTCCGCTGACCGCGATCGTCGGGATGCAGCCGCTCGTCGAGGCGCTGCTCGTCAACGCCGTCGCCCCCGAGGTCGGCGGCGTGCTCGTGCGCGGCGAGCGCGGTACGGCGAAGTCGACCGCCGTGCGGGCGCTCGCGCCGCTGCTGCCGCCCGTGCGCGCGGCCGCCGGCGAGCCCTTCTGCTTCGCCCCCGGCGAGCTCGCGCCGGACGGGCCGGTGCCGGCGGGCGCCGCGGTGACCGAGCGCCCCGCGCCGCTCGTCGAGCTGCCGCTCGGCACGACGCTCGACCGCCTCGTCGGCGCGCTCGACCTCGCCCGGGCGCGCGCCGGCTAGCGGGCGTTCGAGGCCGGGCTGCTGGCCCGCGCGCATCAGGGGATCCTCTACGTCGACGAGGTGAACCTCCTGCCCGACCACCTCGTCGACGCGCTGCTCGACGCCGCCGCGACGGGCGTCGCGCGCGTCGAGCGCGAGGCCGTGTCGGCGCAGCACGCCGCGCGCTTCCTGCTCGTCGGCACGATGAACGTCGAGGAGGGCGAGCTGCGCCCGCAGCTGCTCGACCGCTTCGGCCTCGGCGTCGAGG
>DASWQM010000244.1:0-16076 GCA_036403675.1 Solirubrobacteraceae bacterium
GCAGCATAAGCCGGATACCCCTTGTGACTGCGGTCACAGCATGCGCGACGTGCGATGGCTCGGGCGCCGGCCACTCACAATCCGGGTGCGACGCGTGTGCTCCCGTGATCAACACGGTCCCCCGCCCACCATCAATTTCTCGGTGCGACATTGATCTTATCTCCGGCAGGCGCGCCCCGTCGGGCGCCGATCCGTCAAGCCCGGCGCCGGATCCGCGGCACCCAGGAGCACGCCAGCGCCTCCCACCGCGCCAACTCCGGTTTGCGGCCGTCCGATCCGGCCTATCCCGGGCTGGGAGGGCCGCGGGGACGGCGGTCGGCCATCCCGACAGACACGAAGGAGTGACCATGGCGAACGACCTTGACGGTCGCACGATCGCGATCCTCGCCACCGACGGCGTCGAGCAGGTCGAGCTCGAGAAGCCGCGGGCGGCGGTGCAGGACGCGGGTGCGACGACCGAGCTGCTCTCGATCAAGGACGGCGAGATCCAGGCGATGAACCACGACCTCGAGCCGGCCGACACGTTCGGCGTCGATCGCCAGGTCAGCGACGTGTCGATCGACGACTACGACGCGCTCATCCTGCCCGGCGGCACCTGCAACCCCGACAAGCTGCGGATGGAGTCCTCCGCGGTCGAGTTCGTGCGCGACTTCGTCAACTCCGGCAAGCCGGTCGGCGTCATCTGCCATGGGCCGTGGACGCTCGTCGAGGCCGACGTCGTCCGTGGCCGGCGGATCACGTCGTGGCCGAGCGTGCGCACCGACCTGCGCAACGCCGGCGCCGAGGTCGTCGACGAGCAGGTCGTCGTCGACGGCAACATCATCTCCAGCCGCTGGCCCGACGACCTGCCGGCGTTCTGCGAGACGATCGTGCGCGAGTTCGCGGCGGTGCATAGCGCATGACCGCCGTCAGCAAGAACGGCACCGCCCCGCCGGAGGATCCGCTCGCCCGCGGACTGGGCGCGTTCAGCTTCGCGCTCGGGGTGCCGCAGATCCTCGCGCCGGGCCGGATGAACCGCATGATCGGCGTCAAGGACGATGCCTCCAGCCGCCGCTGGATGCGCGTCGTCGGAATCCGCGAGATCGCCGCGGGCGTGGGCATCTTCAGCGAGCGCCGGCCGAAGGAGTGGGTCTGGGCACGCGTCGCGGGCGACACGATGGACCTCGCGCTCCTCGGCTCCGCCCTGCGCGGCAAGACCGAGCAGCCGGCCAGGACGCTCGCGGCGACGGGCGCCGTCATCGGGGCCTTCGCCGCCGACCTGCTCGACGGCCTGAAGCTCAGCCGCGAGCCCGGCGGCGACGGATCGCAGGACGAGCCGCTGGAGGTCCACGGCGCGATCACCGTCAGGCGCCACCCCGACGAGGTGTACGCGTTCGGGCACGACATCGAGCGCTTCCCGAGCTTCATGGCGCACCTCGAGGAGGTGCGGATCACCGGCGGCGGCCGCTCGCAGTGGACGGTTCGCGGCCCGCTCGGGATGAACGTGTCGTGGGACGTGGAGATCACCGAGGACGTTCCCGGCGAGCGCATCTCGTGGCGCTCCGTCGAGGGCTCGAAGGTCGACGGCTCGGGCACGGTGAAGTTCATCCCGGCGCCGGCCGGCCAGGGCACCGAGGTGCACCTCGAGCTGCGCTACGACGTCCCGGGCGGCGGCGTCGCCGCGATGATGGCCAAGCTCTTCGGCGAGCACCCCGAGATGCAGCTCAAGGACGACCTGCGGCGCTTCAAGCAGATCATGGAGACCGGCGAGGTGGTGCGCTCCGACGGCAGCCCGGAGGGCCAGCTCAACCGCCGCATGCTCAAGCAACGCCCGGCCCACCCGCTCACCGAGGACGAGCTGGCAGGCGTCGGGTCAGGAGCCACGTCATGAGAGCCAACGTCTGGTCGGGCCGCAACAAGGTCCAGGTCGAGAACGTCCCGGACCCCAAGATCCTCAACTCCCGCGACGCGATCGTGAAGATCACGTCGACGGCGATCTGCGGGTCCGACCTCCACCTCTACGACGGCTACATCCCGACGATGCGCAAGGGCGACATCCTCGGCCACGAGTTCATGGGCGAGGTCGTCGAGACCGGCCGCGAGGTCTCCAACCTCAAGGTCGGCGACCGCGTCGTCGTGCCGTTCCCGATCGCGTGCGGCGCGTGCAACGCGTGCGAGCGCGAGCTGTTCTCGCTCTGCGAGAACTCCAATCCGAATGCGTTGATGGCGGAGAAGATGTTCGGCGACGCGACGGCGGGCATCTTCGGCTACTCGCACCTCACCGGCGGCTTCGCGGGCGGGCAGGCGGAGTACGCGCGCGTGCCGTTCGCCGACGTCGGCCCGATCAAGATCGAGGGCGACTTCGCCGACGAGCAGGTGCTGTTCCTCTCGGACATCTTCCCGACGGGCTGGATGGGCGCCGAGATGTGCGACATCAAGCGCGGCGACATCATCGCCGTCTGGGGCTGCGGATCCGTCGGGCAGTTCGCGATCGCCAGCGCGTACCTGCTCGGCGCCGAGCGCGTCATCGCGATCGACCGCTTCGACTACCGGCTGCGGATGGCGCGCGAGAAGGGCGGCGCGGAGATCATCAACTACGAGCAGACCGACGTCCGCGAGGCGCTGCGGGAGATGACCGGCGGCCGCGGCCCCGACGCCTGCATCGACGCCGTCGGGATGGAGGCCCACCACCACCACCCGGCGATGTACGCCTACGACCGCGTCAAGCAGGCCGCGCGCCTGGAGACCGAGCGCGGGTACGCCCTGCGCGAGGCGATCTACAACTGCCGCAACGGCGGGATCATCTCGATGATCGGCGTCTACGGCGGCTTCATGGACAAGTTCCCGATCGGCGCCGTCATGAACCGGGGGCTGACGATCAAGACCGGGCAGTGCCACGTCCAGCGCTACCTGCGGCCGCTGCTGGACCGTGTCGAGAACGGCGACATCGATCCGAGCTTCGTCGTCACGCACAAGCTGGCGCTCGACGACGCGCCGACCGGATACGAGACGTTCAAGAACAAGCGCGACGAGTGCGTGAAGGTCGTGCTCAAGCCGTAGGACCCTCGCCGGCGGGCGCCGCGCGTGCCCGCCGGCGCTTCCCGGCGCGACCGTGACAGCGGACGCGGCCGGGCCCGAGCGAACAGGCGTTCCATGAGGCTGGTAGCCTGTGGGCCCGAAAGCGGGTTGCAATGACGTAGGCGGCGCGTGCGCCGCCACCCGCTGCAAACGACCGGCCGCTCGCGCTGCGCGCACGTCGCGTGTCGCCTCAGGGCCGTTGGAAGGACCCGAACAGATGCGTCTCCGAATCCTGGGCGCCGTCTGCGCTACGAGCGCTGCCGCGGTGCCCCTCATGGACGTCGTTCCCGTCCCCCCCGCCTCCGCGCAGGAGCCCGCGCCTGCGGCCCAGCCGGCCGTCGCGCCGCCACCGGTGCAGCCGGTCGCGGCCCCCGGCGACATGCGGTCCGCGGCGATGGCGAAGCTCACCGACCGGCACGTGTACTTCGCGCGCCGCTACCACCGGCTCCTCGGCGACCCGCTCTCGCGGCCCGAGCGGCAGAATCTGCGCCAGGAGGTCTCGCAGCTTCAGCCGCCGCAGCTGCGGGCCAAGACGCGCCATCTGCGGGTGGACATCCGCTCGCTGCGCCGGAAGCTTGACCGCAAGCTCAACGGCGGAGCGCCGGACGTGCCGATCCCGCCGCAGCTGAACGCGATCGCCGAGTGCGAGTCGCACGGCAACCCCCGGGCGATCTCCGCCGGCGGCACGTACCGCGGCAAGTACCAGTTCTCCTTCTCGACCTGGCGGTCGGTCGGCGGCACGGGCGATCCGGCCGCGGCGACGGAGACCGAGCAGGATCGCCGCGCGGCGGTCCTCTACCGCACCGGCGGCCCCGGCCACTGGCCGGTCTGCGGGGTCTAGTCCACTCCAGCGCGCCAGCATGCTTGCCTCACCGGCCCGGCGGCATACCGCCGGGCCGGTGACCCGCTGGCTCGACAAGTGGCCGCCGGCCGTCTGGCTGGCGGTCTACGTCAGCAGCCTGCTCGTGCTCATGGGCAGCCAGCGGCAGGACCTCGGCATCGTCGGATTGGCGATGCTGCTCATCGCGTTCGGCGTCGCGATCTACCTCGCCGTCCGCCCCATACCGGGACGCCCGCCGCCGAAGGGCTTCGCCCCGCTCATGGCCGGCCTCGCCGCCTTCTACGTCATCTCGGCGATCGCGGCGTCGGAGAGCGGGGCGGCGTACGCGTTCGCGGCGCTCGTGGCCGGAACGGTCCCGGCGACCGCGGCGGTCCTGACGTATGCGACGGCGCGCCGCAAGACGAGCCAGCGCGAGGACGGCGACCTCGAGGACCTGTCGGTGGAGGACGACAGCCCGTTTCCGGGCGTCGGCTTCGACGACAGGACGCCGCTGGGCGACTCGCCCGAGCTCCATGACGAGGTCACACCCCACGACCTGCCGCCCGACCACCCCGCGCGTCACAACGTCGAGGAGCGGACGCGCTCGGGCGGCGGCACGACGCACGGAGACGGCGACGACTGACCTGCTCTAGCCTGCGCGGCCATGGATCCAGCCGCGCTGCGCGCCGCGTTTCCCGTCTTCGACCGCCGCGCGTACCTCAACGCGGGGACGTGCGGTCCGCTGCCGGCGGCCGCCGTGCAGGCCGCGACCGAGTCGCTCGACCAGGCTGCGAGCGAGGGCCGGACGCGCGCCTACTTCGAGCCGCTGCTCGAGCTGCGCGCGCGGCTGCGCGCGACGTATGCGCCGCTGCTCGGCGCCGAGCCCGACGACGTTGCGCTGACGACCTGCACGAGCGAGGGCATCGTCCGCGTGCTGGGCGCGCTCGAGCTGCGCGCCGGCGACGAGGTACTGACGACGACCGAAGAGCACCCGGGGCTGCTCGGGCCGCTCGCGGCGGCGCGCGAGCAGCGCGGAGTGAAGATCCGCGCCGTGCCGTTCGCGCAGCTCGGCGACGCGGTCTCCCCGGCCACCAGGCTCGTCGCCTGCTCGCACGTCAGCTGGGTCAACGGCCGGCTCGCGCCCGACCTCGCGGGCCTCGACGTCCCGGTCCTGCTCGACGGCGCGCAGGGCGTCGGCGCCGTGCCGGTCGATGTGGGAGCGCTCGGCTGCGCCTTCTACGCCGGCTCGGGCCAGAAGTGGCTCTGCGGGCCCGTCGGCACGGGGATGCTGTGGGTGTCCCCCGCCTGGAGCGAGCGCCTGCCCGCGACCGGGCCGACGTACGTCAACCTCGCCGAGCCCAACGCGGGCCTGGACGCGGAGCCGCACGCCGGGGCGGCGCGCCATGACGCCTCGGCCCAGAGCCTGGAGACGATCCGCGCCGCAGCAGCCGCGCTCGACGTGCTCGCCGGCGCCGGGTGGGGCGCCGTCCACGAGCGCGCGGCGGCGCTCGCCGCGACGTTCGCCGACGCCCTCGCCGGGCGCGGGCTGCAGGTCGCGCCGCGCGACCGCACGACGCTGGTGTCCTGGCACGACCCCGACCCCGTCGCCACACGCGAGCGGCTCGCGGACGCGGGGGTCATCATCCGCGACCTGCCGGGGACCGGGCTGCTGCGGGCGTCCATTGGCGCGTGGAACGACGAGTCCGACCTGGAGCGCCTGCTCGCGGGGCTGTAGCCGCGGTCGCGGTCGCGGTCGCGGGATGAACTGCATCACCGGCGGAGAGCGGCCCGGGGGGTGCGCGTCGCCCGCGCCGGCACCAGCACAGCGCCGGAGTTACCGCCGGTCCCACGCCCCCGGGTCAGCCGTCAGCTCCGTCACGCGGCGCGGCACCGTGCCCGCCGCGACGTCGGCCAGCGAGACCTCCTCGAGCACGCGCCGGACGCTGGCGCGCACCGCGATCCAGACGTCGCGCAGCGGCTCGGCCGTGCCCTTGAACTCGATGTCCTCCGGGCGCCGGCCGCTCACCCCGGCGAGCGGGCCGTCGATCGCCCGGATGACGTCGGCCAAAGCGATCTCGGAGGCCGGGCGGGCGAGCAGGTGCCCGCCCTCGGGACCCCGTCGGCTCTCGACGATGCCGGCCTGGCGCAGTCCCTGGAGGATGTTCTCCAGGAACTTCACGGGGATGTCCTGGGCGCGCGCGAGCGCCTCGGCCTTCACCGGCCGCGCCGGTTCGTCGCCGTTCTGGGCGGCGGCGAGCTCGACGCTGGCGCGCACGGCGTAGTCGACCTTGGCGGAGATGCGCACGCCGAGATCATGCCGCGAATTCGCGAGCGCGGTGCACCCGCAGCCACACCAGCTGGCCCGCGCGGAGCTCCAGCTCGTCGGCGCCGTCGCGCGTGACGAGGATCGGCACCGGCGTCCCGTCGCCGAGGACGGCCTCCACCCGCACCTCGAACCCGACGCGCGCGACGCGCTCGATCATCGCCTCGATCGCGCCGTCCGCCGGGTCCTCGAGGACCTCGATGTCGTGCGGGCGCACCCACCGCTCGCCGAGCCGGCTGACCGGCCCCACGAAGCCCATGACGAACGGGTTGGCGGGCCGCTCGTAGAGCGCGTCCGGGGTGTCGGTCTGCTCGATGCGCCCATCGTTGATGACCGCCACCTGCTGCGCGACCTCGAGCGCCTCCTCCTGGTCGTGCGTCACGAAGATCGTCGTGACGTGGACCTCGTCGTGGAGCTTGCGCAGCCAGTCGCGCAGCTCCTTGCGCACCGTGGCGTCGAGCGCGCCGAACGGCTCGTCGAGGAGCAGCACGCGCGGCTGCACGGCCAGCGCGCGAGCGAGCGCCATGCGCTGGCGCTGGCCACCCGAGAGCTGGGCCGGGTAGCGATCGGCCCAGCCGCCGAGGTGGACGAGCGCCAGCAGCTCGTCGACGCGCACGCGGACCTCGGCCTTCGGGCGCTTGCGGATCTTCAGCCCGAACGCGATGTTGTCGCGCACCGTCATGTGCTTGAACGCGGCGTAGTGCTGGAAGACGAAGCCGACGCCGCGTTCCTGAGCGGGCACCCGCGTCACCGACTCGCCGGAGAACAGGACCTCGCCCCTGTCGGGCGCCTCCAGGCCCGCGATGACGCGCAGGAGCGTCGACTTGCCGCCGCCCGACGGCCCGAGCAGGGCGGTCAGCGAGCCGTCCGGGACGCTGAGCGAGACGTCCTCGAGCGCTTGGAAGCCGTTGAAGGACTTGCTGACGTTGCGGATGTCGATGGCCATGGCGTCACATCTCCTTGCGCCGGTCCAGCAGGGTCATGGTTCCGATGACGGCGAGCGCGAGCAAGGCGAGTACGACGGACGCCGCGTACGCGCCGGTGAGGTCGAAGGCCTGGAAGCGCTGCTCGACGAACAGCGTCATCGTCTCGGTCTGGCCCTCGATCTTCCCGGACACGACCGCCACCGCCCCGAACTCGCCGAGCGCGCGCGCCGTCGTGAGGATGACGCCGTAGGCCACGCCCCAGCGGATCGCCGGCAGCGTGACGCGCCAGAACGTCTGCGCCGGCGACGCACCGAGCGTGCTGGCAGCCTCCTCCTGGTCGACGCCGATCTCGCGCAGCACCGGCACGACCTCGCGCACGACGAACGGCAGCGAGACGAAGATCGTCGCCAGCACCATGCCCGGCGTCGAGAAGATGACGCGGACGCCGTTCTCGGCGAACCACGTCCCGATCCAGCCGCTGTTGCCGTAGACGAGGATCAGCGCGAGCCCGACGACGACCGGCGAGACCGCGAACGGCAGGTCGACGAGCGCCGAGACGAGCGTCTTGCCGCGCCAGCGCCCGCGGACGAGGCCGAGTGCGAGGCCGACGCCGAAGATCGTGTTCAGCGGCACGGCGATCGCCACCATGAGGCACGTCAGCCAGAACGCGTGCTGGGCCGCGGGCGTCGTCACCGCGTCCAGCGCCGGGCCGATCCCACCCTCGAACGTCCGGTAGAAGACCATCGCGACCGGGATCGCCAGCAGCGCTGCGAGGTACCCGAGCGCGATCGCGCGCAGCGTCAGCCGCGAGGCGCGTGACGGGCTACCGCTCACGGCGCAGGCCCCGAGTGGAGACCCAGCTGACGAAGAGCAGCAGCACGAACGACAGCACGAGCAGCACGACGCTCACCGCCGCCGCCCCGGCGGTGTTGTCGGATTCGATCTGCCCGAAGAGGAAGACCGACGCCACCTCGGTCTTGAACGGGATGTTCCCCGAGATGAGGACGACCGAGCCGAACTCGCCGAGCGCGCGGGCGAACGCGAGGCCCGCGCCGGCCGCGATCGCCGGCACGAGGTTCGGCAGCACGATGCGCGCGAACACCGTGCGCGGCCGCGCCCCGAGCGAGGTCGCCGCCTCCTCCATCTCGCGGTCGAGCTCCATGAGCACCGGCTGCACCGAGCGCACGACGAACGGCAGCGTCACGAACAGCAGCGCGAGGGCCACGGCGATGCGCGTGAAGCCGATGTCGAACGGCGCCGGGCCCTTCGGCCCGTAGAGCGCGAGCAGCACGAGCCCGGCGACGATCGTCGGCAGCGCGAACGGCAGGTCGATGAGCGCGTTGACGAGCCGCTTGCCGGGGAACTCGTCGCGCACGAGCACCCACGCGATGAGCGTGCCGGTGACGATGTTCACGACGACGACGACGACCGACACGATCACGGTGAAGCGCATCGCCGCGAACGCCTGGTCGCCGGTCACCGCCCGCCAGAACGCCGACGGGCCGCCCGTCGTCGACTCGGCGACGACGGCGGCCAGCGGGACGAGGACGATCAGGCTGAGGTACGCGGTTGCGAGCGCGCCGCCGACCGCCGGCGTGGCGAGACGGCGGCGCCCCCGCCCGGCGCGGTGCGCCAGCGCGATCGTCTCAGCCGGTGCTGACACCGAGACTCTTCTCGATGCGCTGCATCACCGAGTCCTGCGGGTCGAAGAACGTCTTCATGACGGCGTCCCAGCCACCGAACTTCGTGATGGTGAACTCCTTCGGCGGGTCGGGATAGCTCTTCTTGTCGACGAGCGACGGGATCACCGAGCGATAGCCCTTGGCCGCGAAGATCTTTTGTGCCGGCTCGGAGGTGACGTACTTCACGAACGCCTGCGCCTTCGATCCCGCCTTCGTCGTCGCCGCGATCGGGTTCTCGATGAGGATCGTCTCGTCGGGGATGACGTAGTCGAGCTTCTCGCCCTTCTGCCGCGCCGTGATCGCCTCGTTCTCATAGGAGATGAGGACGTCGCCCTTGCCGCTCGTGAAGCTCTGCAGTGCCTCGCGCGCCGACTTGTCCTGGACGACGACGTTCTTGAAGAGCCGCTGCAGGTAGTCGCTCGCCTGCGCGTCGGTCTTGCCCTGCTGGATCTGGGCGCCGTAGGCGGCCATGACGTTCCAGCGCGCGCCGCCGGAGGTGAACGGGTTCGGGGTCAGGACCTCGATGCCCGGCTTGACGAGGTCGGCCCAGCCCGTGATGTGCTTCGGGTTGCCGGGACGCACCGAGAGCGCGACCACCGACCGCGTCACGATCCCGTTCGTCGGCGTCGACTTCCACCCGGGTGCGACGAGCTTGTCCTTCACGAGCTTCGTGATGTCGGGCTCGAGCGAGAGCGCCGCGACGTCCGCCGGAAGCCCGGAGATGATCGCCCGCGCCTGGTCGCCGGAGTTGCCGTAGGACTGGGTGAAGCTGGTGCCGGCGCCGGCGGGCGTCTTCTCGAACGCCGGGATGACCTGCTCGTAGGCCTCCTTCGGCGTCGAGTACGCGACGAGCGACAGCTTCGACGAGCCACCGCCGGACGCGTTGTCGGAGCTTCCACATGCGGCGAGCCCGGCAGCGAGGGCGAGCACGAGCACCTGCAGCGTCCGTGCTTTCGTAGTCATGGCCAAAGAAAATACACAAAACGGATCAGGTTTGTTGGTTTTCTAGGGGGAGAATAGGACGAAGCACGCCGAGCCACGGCAGCCAGCCAGCGGCGAGCACGAGCCGCGCGAGCGCGGCGTAGCCGCCGGCGCCGGGGTGCGCGCCGTCGCCCGCCGCCGCCTCCGCCGTCCAGGCGGCGTTCGCGCACAGGTCCCCGAAGGCGTCGACGAACGGCACGCCGCACCCGGCCGCGACACGCTGCAGCGCTGCCGAAAGCTCCCGCACGCGCGCGTTCTGGACGGGCTCGCCGGCGGGCGGCGGACCCACCACGAGCGCGGGCAGCGCGAGCTGCCCCGCACCGTCGAGCACCCGGTCGAGGGCGTCGGCCGCGCCGCCGGGCTCGACGCGCAGGCGGCCGTCCTCCGCCGTCGTGTCGTTGACGCCGAACCCGAAGACGACGCCGTAGCTCGCCGGCGCGCGCATCCGCGGGCGCGCCTCGCCGAGCCACCGCGTCGCGACCTCGATCGAGGTCTCGCGGCGGATCCCGAGGTTGTACGCGACGAGCGGCAGCCCCGCGTCGAAGGACGCGGCGACGACGCGGCCGACCCAGCCACGTCCCGTGGGGTCCCCCACGCCGGCGACGAACGAGTCGCCGAAGAACAGCACCCGGCGGTCGGCGTCCATCGAGGCGTCAGCGGCCGAGCGTGCGCATGAGCTCGCGCGCCTGCTGCGGCACGTGTGCCATGAGCTCGCGCAGGTCGGCGAGCTCCGCGCGCAGCTGCGCGTCGCCGACCTCGACGGGCAGAAGCGAGTCCTGCAGCGTCGCGATGGTCCCGTCCGCCTCGCGCACCGCGTCCACGGCGCTCTCGATGAAGCCCCTCGCGCCGAGCGACGGCAGGCCGGCGGAGCGCGGTTCGAACGTGCGGCCCTCGCGCCCGTGGCGAGCCGCGAACCCCGAGTGCGCGCGGGTCGCCCGGCCGTACGCGAGCTGGACGGGCCGGAAGAGCTGCTCCTCGAGCACGTCGGCCGTGTGATCGTCGAGCTGCTCGTATGCCTCGCCGAGCGCGGCCAGGGCGAGCCCGAGCTCGTCGGTCGCGTCCGCGAGCGTGTCGAGCAGCTGCTGGCGCCCGTCGGCGGCTGAGTAGGCCATAGGCAGCCAGAGTAGTTCGCGGTGACGACGGTGCCCGGTTTTCGGGAAGATCCGTGGGCGTGACCACGATCAAGCACCTGCGCGGCATCCCCGCGCTGCGACCGCTGCGGGGCGAGCACCCCGTGGTCGTCGCCTGCCTCGACGACCCGGCCGCCTACGAGGAGCGCCGCGAGGAGCTCGCCGCGCTTGACGCGAAGCTCGTCGTCGAGCGCGAGCCCGGCGAGCTGTCGGCCCGCCTGGGCCGGCCCTCGGTGACCGTCTGCGACCGCTTTCTCGAGGTCGCGCTGCATGCCGGCCACGTCGCGCCCGACGAGGCCATCACGACCGTGCGGTGGCTGGAGATGCGCTGCGAGGAGTGCCCCCAGGCCAGCGTCGACATGGCCCCGTACGCGGCGCGCGGGGACTGGGGCTGAGCCTCGAGCTCGACACCCCGCACGGCCCGGCGCGCGTCCACCTGCATCCCGTCGACGAGCCGCGCGCCGCGCTCGTGCTCGGCCACGGCGCGGGCGGCGGCGTGGCGGCGCGCGATCTCGTCGCCGCGACCCGCGCCGCGAACGCCGCGGGCGTCAGCGTCGCGCTCGTCGAGCAGCCCTACCGTGTAGCCGGCCGGCGGTCACCGCCGCGCGCCCCGGTGCTCGACGGCGCGTGGACCGCCGTCGTGGAGCAGCTCGCGGCGGGGCCGCTGCGCGACCTCCCGCTCATCACCGGCGGCCGCTCGTCGGGCGCCCGCGTCGCCTGCCGCACCGCGCTCCAGACCGGAGCGATCGCGGTGCTGTGCCTCGCGTTCCCGCTCGTCGCGCCGTCGGGCGCCAGCCGCCAGGAGGAGCTCGACGACGCCGGCGTACCGGTGCTCGTGGTGCAGGGCGCAAGCGACCGCTTCGGCATGCCCGAGGCGTCGGAGACACGCTCGGTCGCGGTCATCCGCGGTGACCACGGCCTGAAGTCCGACATGCCGGCGCTCGGCGACGCGGTCGCGAGCTGGCTGGCGGGCGTCCTGGCGCAGCCGGCCTAGCGGTTCACCGCGCGGAGCAGCGGCTCGCCGCCGTTACGAGCGGCGACGCCCGCCGGCGTCCTTGAACTCGTCGATGACCGCGTCGAGCTTGTCCTTCGCGTCGGCGGCCAGCCGCAGCTCGCCCTTCCTCATCGCCGTCTTGAAGGTCCTGGCCTCCGCCTTGATCTCGCTCTTGAGCTCGTCGGCCCATGGCTTGGCGAACTTCTGGTGCGCAGCCTGCTTGGAGACGCCGAGCGCCTCGCCGATCTCCGTCCAGGAGTGACGCGGCACGGCGGCCCGCACGGCCTTGCGCTGGTGGTCGTCGACGTCGCGCTGCACGGCGCTGATGACGGTCAGCGCCTCGAGCGGGTCAGCCGCGATCGCCTCGCTGAGGTGATCGTCGAGCCGGTTCAGTGTGGTGGTGAGGTCGTCCATGGCGTCAAGATAGCTTGACGGCTGCGCTACGTCAAGACTTCTTGACGAACGTGTTCACATCCGCAGGACCGGCCGCTGCAGCGGCCCGAGCGGCGCGTTCGCGCACGCCGACAGCGCGAGGCCGACGACGTCGCGCGTCGCGAGCGGGTCGATGACGCCGTCGTCCCAGAGGCGGGCGGTCGCGTGGTACGGGTGGCCCTGGGTCTCGTACTGCGCGCGCGTGCGCTCGCGCAGCGCCTCGATCTCGGCCGGATCGCGATCGGACGCGACCGAGCTCAGGACGGTCGCGGCCTGCTCGCCTCCCATGACCGAGATGCGCGCGTTCGGCCACGTCCAGAGGAAGCGCGGGTCGTAGGCGCGGCCGCACCTCCCGTAGTTGCCGGCCCCGTAGGAGCCGCCGACGATGACCGTGAGCTTCGGCACCCGCGCGCAGGAGACGGCGGCGACCATCTTCGCGCCATCGCGCGCGATGCCGCCGGCCTCGGCCTCGCGGCCGACCATGAAGCCCGTGATGTTCTGCAGGAACAGCAGCGGTATGCCGCGCTGGTCGCACAGCTCGATGAAATGCGTCGCCTTCAGCGCGCTCTGCGAGAACAGGACGCCGTTGTTGGCGAGGATCCCGACGGGATGGCCGTGGACGTGGGCGAAGCCGCAGACGATCGTCGTCGCGTACAGCGCCTTGAACTCGTGCAGGCGCGAGCCGTCGACGACGCGGGCGACGATCTCGCGCGGGTCGTAGGCGGCGCGCGGGTCGACGGGCACCGCGCCGTACAGGCCCGCGGGGTCGACGGCCGGCTCCACGACCGCTGCGCGCTCCCACGGCGCGGAACCCGGGCCCGCCTGCCCGAGCGTGGAGACGATCGAGCGCACGATCTCGAGCGCCTCGAGGTCGTCGGCGGCGAGGTGGTCGACGACGCCGGAGCGGCGGGCGTGCAGATCGCCGCCGCCGAGCTCCTCGGCCGTCACCTCCTCGCCGGTCGCGGCCTTCACGAGCGGCGGCCCGCCGAGGAAGATCGTGGCCTGCTCGCGGACGATGACGGGCTCGTCGCTCATCGCGGGGACGTAGGCGCCGCCGGCGGTGCACGAGCCCATGACGGCCGCGATCTGCGCGATGCCGGCCGCCGACATCTGGGCCTGGTTGAAGAAGATGCGGCCGAAGTGCTCGCGGTCGGGGAAGATCTCGTCCTGGAGCGGCAGATACGCGCCGCCGGAGTCGACGAGGTAGATGCACGGCAGCCGGTTTCGCAGGGCGATCTCCTGCGCGCGCAGGTGCTTCTTGACGGTCATCGGGAAGTACGTGCCGCCCTTCACGGTCGCGTCGTTGGCGACGACGACGACCTCCCGCCCGGCCACGCGGCCGATGCCCGTGATGATCCCCGCGCCGGGGGCCGCGCCGTCGTACAACCCGTGGGCGGCGAGCGGCGAGAGCTCCAGGAACGGCGACCCGCGGTCCAGCAGCCGCTCGACGCGCTCGCGCGGCAGGAGCTTGCCGCGCGCGACGTGGCGCTCGGCGGCGCGCGCCCCGCCCCCGGCGCGGGCGATCGTGAGCTGCTCGCGCAGGTCGTCGACGAGGGCGCGGTGCGCGGCCTCGTTGGCGGCGAAGGCGTCGCCGCGCGGCCGCGCGGCGCTCTCCAGCACCACGGTCATCGCGAGGACCGGCCGGCCGAGTCCGCGCTGACGACCGTCGAGCAACGGCGCGCCGTCATCATGCCGCCCGCCCGATCGCCACGAGCACCTGCCCCCCGCTCACGCGGTCGCCGGCCACGACGGAGAGCCGCTCGACGGTCCCGGCCTCGGGGGCGACGACCTCGAGCTCCATCTTCATGGACTCGAGCACGACGAGGACGTCGCCGGCCCGCACGCTGTCGCCCGCCCGCACGCGCACGTCGAGCACGCTGCCGGGCATCGGCGCCTCGAGCGCCGCGCCGCGGTCGCTCGCGGCGCGGCGCGGCGCGAGCGGCTGCTCGCGGAAGGCCCAGGCACGCCCGTCGATCCCGACGCGAGTCAGCTCGCCGTCGCGGGCGCAGGCCCAGACTCGGCGGTGCCCGTCGAGCGTCACGGCAAGCCCGTCCGGGTGCGGCTCGGCGGTCGCGACCCGCTCATCGCCGCCGGCGACGCGCGCGCGGTCGCCGTCGAGGACGAGCCGCACCGCCTCGCCGCCGCGCTCGGGCACCATCCGCCAGCGCTGCGGCGCACGACTGTCGAGCCGCCAGCCCTGCAGCCGGTCCAGGGATCGTCCCCGCGGGCGCGCTCCACCGTGCGCGCGAGCACCGCCACGAGCGCTGCCTCCTCGTCCTGCGCCGCCTCCGTCTCGCGAGCGGGCATGCGCTCGACGAGCCCCGTGTCGAGCGCGCCCGCGCGGACGTCCGGATCGGCCAGCAGCCGCCGCAGGAACGACGTGTTCGCCGGCGGCCCGAGGATCGCGAGCGACGCCAGCGCGCGGTCGAGCCGGTCGAGCGCCTCGTCCCGGGTCGGCGCGTGCGCGACGATCTTGGCCAGCAGCGAGTCGTAGTGCGTCGTGACGTCGCTGCCGGCCGCGACGCCGCTGTCGACGCGGACGCCGGTCCCGGCCGGCTCGCGGTAGGCGACGATCCGCCCGCCGCGCGGGAGGAAGCCGCGCTCGGCATCCTCGGCGCAGATGCGCGCCTCGATCGCGTGGCCGTCGGCCGCGAGATCGCCCTGCGCGAGCCACAGCGCCTCGCCCGCGGCGATCCGCAGCTGCGCCTCGACGAGGTCGAGGCCGTAGACGAGCTCCGTCACCGGGTGCTCGACCTGCAGTCGCGCGTTGACCTCGAGGAAGGAGAAGCGCTCCGGAGCGCCGGCGGGCAGCAGGAACTCGCACGTCCCGGCGCCCACGTAGCCGGCCGCCCGCGCGAGCGCGACGGCCGCCTCCCCCATGCGCGCCCGCAGCGCCTCCGAGACGACCGGCGACGGACACTCCTCGACGAGCTTCTGGTGGCGGCGCTGGAGGCTGCACTCACGCTCGCCGAGGTGGACCGCGGCGCCGTGCGCGTCGGCGAGGAACTGGATCTCGACGTGACGCGCGGGCTCGACGTAGCGCTCGGCGAGCAGCGCATCGTCGCCGAACCCGACCCGCGCCTCGCGCCTCGCGGCACGCAGCGCGGCCGGCAGCTCGTCGAGCGTCCTGACGATCCGCATGCCCCGCCCGCCGCCGCCCGCGGCGGCCTTGACGAGCAGCGGCAGGCGCGTCGGTTCCTCGGCCGCCCAGGCGATGATCGCCTCGTCGCCCAGGCCCGGACGCTCGGTCCCCGGCACGACCGGCACGCCCGCCTCGGCGGCGAGCCGCTTGGCGGCGACCTTGTCGCCGAGCAGATCGAGCGCCGCTGGCGGTGGACCGATCCAGGTCACCGGGCAGGCGCGCGCGAAGTCCGCGCGCTCGGAGAGGAAGCCGTAGCCGGGGTGGACGGCCTCCGCGCCGCTGTCGGCGACGGCGCTCAGGATCCGCTCGATGCTGAGATACGACTGCGCCGCGGGCGCGGGGCCGAGCCCGACGGCCTCGTCGGCGAGGCGGACGTGCGGAGCGTCCGCGTCGGCGTCGGAGTAGACGGCGATCGCGTGGATGCCGAGGCGCCGCAGCGTCTCGATGACCCGCACCGCGATCTCCCCGCGGTTGGCGACGAGGACGCTCGCGAACACCGGCGGCTCAGCCTCCGGAGTTCGTGCGCCAGTCGATCGGCCCCGCGACGAGCGTGTGCGAGCCGAGCGGCCGCCCGAGCACGCGCCAGACC
>DASWQM010000245.1:0-3214 GCA_036403675.1 Solirubrobacteraceae bacterium
AGGTCCCCGCCCATCCGGCGCGCCAGCTCACGGCCGATGGCAAGACCCAGGCCGAACCCCCCGGCCTCGGCCTGCGCGCCGCGGGTGAAGCGCTCGAAGATCCGCTCGCGGTCCTCCGCGAGCACGCCCGGGCCGTCGTCCTGCACTGCGATCCCGACCCGGTCGCCCGGATCGACGAACTCCACGCGCACGCCACCGGTCGCGGGGGTGTGGCGCAGCGCGTTGTCGAGCAGGATCCGCAGGATCCGCGCGACGTTCCCCGGATCGCCCAGCGCCCAGCCGTTCCCTCCGTCCGCGACGGCCAGGCTGCGCCCGTCGTCGGCGATTCGCGCCTCCATCTCGGCGACGACCGACCGCAGCACCTCGGCGAGCTCGACCGGCTCGGAGCGAAGCGGCAGTCCGGCATCGAGGCGGCTGAGGTCGAGCAGCTCGGCGGCGAGCTGGGAGAGCCGCGCGGCCTGCTCGTCGGCCTTGTGGGCTTGCTGGCGCGCATCGTCGACGGCGACCGGCTCGGCCTGGAGATCGGAGATCAGCAGATCGAGCATGACCTGCAGCGAGGCCACCGGCGTGCGCAGCTCGTGAGAGGCGGTCGCCACGAACGCCCGCCGCGACTGCTCCTGCTCCTGCAATCGCGACTGCATCGTCGCGAAGGTCCGGCTCAGGTCGCCGATCTCGTCACGGCCGTCCTCGGGCCGGAACTCGGCGACGGGCCCGACCTGCGCGACGCGCTCGGCGGTGTCGCGCAACCGCCGCAGCCGTCGCGCCAGGCGCCCGGCGATGACCAGACCAACGAGGACCGCTCCGACCAGCCCGGCCGCGGCCGCGACGAGGAACGCGCGGCGGACCACGCTGGTCACGTCGCGGACGTCGTCGAGCGAGCGGCGCGCAGTGACGACGGCGGGCACGTCGTCGATCCGCACCGGGACCGCGATCTGCACCTCGGCCTCCGAGCCGCTGCCGGTGATGATCCGCTGCTCACGGCCGGTCTTGAGCGCCTCGCGCGCCGCGGTCAGCGAGGCCGGAGGCTCGGGATCGGTCGTCGCGAGCACGCGCCCCTTCCCGTCGAGCACCGCGACGTCCGCCCCGGTCCTGCGCAGCGGCTGCATGGCCGCCATCAGCCGCCTGCTGCCGGGACGTACGGCCTCGGCGTCAAGCTTGGTGTAGTCGCCGAGCTCGCCGTGCACGGTCTGCGCCAGCCGGTCGCGCGCGTCGTTGCGCAGCAGGCGGTCCAGCGGCGAGAACAGCGCGACGGCGGCCACCACGAGCGTCAGCGCGCTCACGGCCGCGAGCACGGCGACGAAGCGCTCGCGAAGCCCGAGGCGCACGGTCAGGGCTCGCCGATGCGGTACCCGGCCCCGCGCACGGTGAGGATGAGCTGCGGCTCCTCGGGCGTGGTCTCCAGCTTCTCGCGCAGGTGCCGGATGTGCACGTCGACCGATCGCGGGTCGCGGTAGGCGCTGTCCCCCCACACCGCCCGCAACAGCTCGTGCCGCGAGTGCACGCGGTGGCGCTGGGCCATCAGCGCATGGAGGATCTCGAACTCCGAGAACGTGATGTCGACCCGCTGCCCGTCGCGCGTGACCTCGCGCAGGCCGGGGTCGAGCACGAGCGGGCCGATCTGCAGCGGCGAGCCCGCGCGGTCCGCGCCGGACCCGACGCGCCGCAGCACCGCGCGGATGCGGCTGCGCAGCTCGGCCGGACGAAACGGCTTGACGACGTAGTCGTCGGCGCCGGCTTCGAGGCCCAGGACCGCATCGGCTTCGCTGTCGAGGGCCGTGAGCATGATCACGGCCACCGCGTTGCGCCTGGCCCGCAGCTCGCGGCAGACCTCGTAGCCGTCGGGGCTGCCGGGTCCGAGCGCCACGTCGAGCAGGACGACGTCGAAGTGCTGGGTGCTGGCCCGATCGATCGCCGAGCGGCCGTCGGCGACGGCCATGACGCGGTGCCCTTCGCGCTCGAAGGACTGGCGCAGGGCCTCGCGCAGGGACGACTCGTCATCGCACACGAGCATCTCGAGCGTCTGGGCGGCCATCGCGGACGCAACGGTAGCGCCGCGCCGGCCGTCAGGCACGCGCTGCACGGTCCTGCAACGCTCGCCGCAGGTCGACGAGCTCGCGCAGCGTTCGGGTGGTCAGCCGACGCCCGGACCCCGTCTGGCGGCCTGCGACCCGCGCCCTGTGGTGGACCGGCGCCTCCGCCGTCCGCGCGCCCGCGGCGCGGCTCTTGACGAGCAGCTCGGTGCCGACGAGGGCGCCGCTGGCGCGAAGGTCCAGGCTGGCGAGAAGCTCGCGCCGGGCGAGCCGGAACGCGCAATCGACGTCGCGCACGGCCAGGTCGAACGCCGCACGCAGGAAGCGGTTCCACAGCGCCGCCTCGGCGCGCGCGCCGACCGGGCCCTGCGACAGCACGCGCCACCCGACGACGAGGTCAGCCGACGCCGCCAGCGCGAGGAAGTCCTCGAGGTCGCCGAAGTCGAACTGCAGGTCGGCGTCGGTGAGCAGCACCCACGGCATCCGGGCGGCGGCGATGCCCGAGCGCAGCGCCTCGCCGTACCCGCGATTCTCGGCGTGGACGACGAGGCGTACGCGCGGATCGCGCGCGGCGATGGCGCCGGCGACCGCGACGGTCTCGTCGGCGCTGCCGTCGTCGACGACGACGATCTCGTGGGCGACCGCACAGCGCTCGGCCGCCGCGGTGGCGTGGCGGACCGCATCGGGCAGGTTCTCGGCCTCATCGAGGCACGCGAGCACGACGGTCAGGCCGGTGAGGGCATTGGCCGCAAGCGGCGGCGCTTGCGAGAGGTCGCTGTCGGTGGTCACGAGCGCAACCTAGGAGGAGCGCCGTTGCTGTCGATGGCGGGGCGCGTTGGCATCGCGTTAGTGCCGGCGAGCGAGCGCAACACAGCCCCAACGCGAGCACCGTCCGGCACTCAACGGCGGCGCGAAGACTGAGCCGGGTGCGCATCCTGATCGTCGAGGACAAGGTCAAGATGGCCGGCCAGCTGTGGCGCGCGCTGCGCGGCGAGGGGATGGCCGCAGACGTGTTGGCACGAGGAGCCACAGGCGCGCAGGTCGACCACCAATGCCCGCCGGACTGCGCAGCCGGCGAGTTGCCGTAGCTATCGCCCCGGACCGCCGGCGTCCGGCCCGCCCCCGGGCGCCGGCGGCGTCCTCAGGGTCCTTTCATGAGTGCCTCGCCACAATCCCGCGCGCGA
>DASWQM010000246.1:0-6502 GCA_036403675.1 Solirubrobacteraceae bacterium
ACCGAGGCGGCGATCACGCCGCTGTGCGTCGCGGCCTTCAAGCGCATGGGCGCGCTGTCGCGCGAGGGCGTCTCGCGCCCGTTCGACGCGCGCCGCGACGGCTTCGTCATGGGCGAGGGCGCGGCGGTCGTCATCATGGAGCGCGCCGAACACGCGCGGGCGCGCGGAGCCGAGATCCTCGGCTACGTCGCCGGCTACGGAGCCTCCAACGACGCGTTCCACATGACCCAGCCCGACAAGGACGGCAAGGGCGCCGAGAAGGCGATGCGTGCCGCGCTCGCCGACGCCGGGGCGCAGCCGCAGGACGTCGGCTACATCAACGCCCACGGCACCTCGACGCCGTTCAACGACAAGATCGAGACGCACGCGATCCACTCGGTCTTCAACGGCGGCTCGCCGCCGGTCTCCAGCACGAAGTCCGCGATCGGGCATCTCCTCGGCGCGGCGGGCGCGGTCGAGGCGATCGCCGTCCTCGGCGCGCTGCAGCGCGGCCTGCTGCCACCGACGCTGAACTTCGAGGAGCCCGACCCCGACTGCGACCTCGACTACGTCCCCGACGGGCCGCGCGAGGCGCCGGGCCTCGAGTTCGCGCTCAGCAACTCGTTCGGATTCGGCGGCCAGAACGCGTGCCTCGCGTTCCGGAGGGCGTCATGAAGGGCAGACACCCAAGATGAGAACCGAGGCATCGTCACCCGCGAAGGGCCAGACCCAGGACGACGGAGCGGCACCCGAGGTCGCCGGCGGCAGCGCCGAGCCGCCGAAGCCCGCGCTCGCGCGGATCGAGCTGCTCTGCGACGCCGGCTCGTTTCATCCCGTCCGCAGTGAGGCCGGCGACGGCGTCATCTCCGGCTCCGGTCGCGTCGGTGGGAGGCCCGTCTACATCTGGTCGCAGGACATCAAGCACAAGGGCGGCTCGCTCGGCCAGGGCGGCGGCCGGTCGATCGTCGACACGATCCGCATGGCCGACAAGGCCGGTGCGCCGGTCGTCGGCTTCCTGCACTCCGGCGGCGCGCGCCTCCAGGAGGGCGTCGCGGCGCTCGGCGCGTACGCGTCGATCTTCCGCGCGAACTCGCGCGCGCAGGTGCCGCAGATCAGCGTCATCTGCGGGGCGTGCGCGGGCGGCGCGGCGTACTCGCCGTCGCTCGGGACGCTCGTGATGATGGTCGGCGACGACTCGCAGATGTTCCTCACCGGCCCGCGCGTCATCGCGAAGGTCACGCGCGAGCAGGTCACGGCCGTCGAGCTCGGCGGGCCGCGCGTGCATCGCAAGACCGGCGTCTCGCACCTGGAGGCCGACGACACCGCGAGCGCCGCGGACATGATCCGCCAGGCGCTGTCGTACTTCCCCGGCCGCATCGGCGACCCGCTGCCGGCGGTCGATCCGGTCGATCCGCCGGCGGGCGATCCGGCGCGCGACGTCCCGACCAACCAGCGCAAGGTCTACGACGTGCGCGACGTCGCCAGGCACCTGCTCGACGGCGGCGAGTTCCTCGAGCTCAGCAAGCGCTACGCGAAGAACATGGTGGTCGGCTTCGGTCGCATCGAGGGCCACCCGGTCGGCGTCATCGCCAACCAGCCGCGCTACCTCGGCGGGGTGCTGGACGCCGCGGCGTCGGACAAGGGCGCCTGGTTCGTGAACATGTGCGACCGCTACGGGATCCCGCTCGTCGTGCTCTCCGACACGCCCGGCTACCGGCCCGGCGTGCGTCAGGAGAAGGAGGCGGTGCTGCGTCGCGGGGCCGGGCTGCTGCGCGCCTTCTCGGTCGCCGAAGTGCCCAGCGTGACGGTGACGCTCCGACAGGCGTACGGTGGTGCCTACATCGTCATGAACTGCCGCGATCTCGGACACGACCTCACGCTCGCCTGGCCCAACGCCAGGATCGGGGTCATGGGCGCGCCGCAGGCCATCGAGATCGTGAAGCGCCGCGAGCTCGAGGCGGGGGCCGATCCCGACGAGCTCGCCGCCGCCTACGAGGAAGAGCACCTCCCGGTCGCGGTCGCCGCGAAGGCTGGGTTCATCGACGAGATCGTCGCCCCGGCGAAGACTCGCGAGCGGATCGCTGCCCACTTCCAAGCACGCAGATAGCCAGGCGTCCTCCGACGCCTCCTCCGGAACGCTTGCTCCGCGCAACGCGACCGAGGACGCGATCCTCGAAGCGGCGCGCGAGCTGCTGACCGAGGGCTCGCACGAGCAGGTCACGATCGACACCATCGCGCGCCGTGCGTTCGTCAGCCGCACGACCGTGTACTTCTACTTCGAGAACAAGCGCGCGGTCATGGACCGCCTCATCCAGCAGGCGTTCGCCGACATGGACGACGCGGCGTCGCCGTACTTCGAGGGCGGCGGCGACCCGCGCATGGAGCTCGCGCTCGGCCTCGCGCGCTTCGTCGCCGTCGTCAACCGCAACGGCCCGATCCTCATGCTCGCCGCCCACCTCTACGGCGAGGACGAGCACATGCCGTCGCAGTGGGAGCCCTACGTCAACCGCTTCATCGCCGGCGCCGAGGCGCGTATCGCGCGTGACCAGCTGCGCGGTCTGGCACCGAACGACATCCCCGCGCGGGTCGCGGCGCAGGCCCTCTGCGCGATGGTCGAGCGCCACCTCACGATCGAGGTCATCCGCAACGGGCGGGACATGCGAGAGGCGGTCCGGCAGCTGACCGAGCTGTGGTTTCGCGCCGTCTACGCGGGCGGCGCTTCGGCGGGCTCCGCGGCCTCGGGTTCGGCGGGCTCCTCGGCCTCGTCGGCCTCGGGCTCGGCGGGCTCCTCGGCCTCGGCCTCGGCCGGCGGCGCGAGCGGGGCGCCGAGAGCGTGATAGCCGCCGTCGACGTGGAGGATCTCTCCGGTCACGCCGCGCGCGAGTCCTGACATCAGGAAGATGCAGGCATCGGCGACCGGCCCCGCGTCCTTCGTGTCCCAGCGCAGCGGTGCGCGGCTGTCCCACGCGTCGGCGAGCAGCTCGAAACCGGGGATCGACCCCGCGGCGACCGACTTGATGGGGCCGGCCGAGACGAGGTTCGAGCGCACGCCGCGGCCGCCGAGGTCGCGCGCGAGGTAGCGATTGACCGACTCCAGCGCCGCCTTCGCGACGCCCATCCAGTCATACGCCGGCCAGGCCACGGTGGCGTCGAAGTCCAAGCCGACGATCGACGAGTGCTCGCCCTTCTCCAGCAGCGGCAGCAGCGCCGCCGCGAGCGCCTTCATCGAGTACGCGCTCGTCGTGAACGCGATCTGCGCCGACTCGGTCGGCGTCGCGAGGAAGTCGCCGCCGAGCGCGTCGCCGGGCGCGAAGGCGATCGCGTGCAGGATGCCGTCGAGCGCGCCCCAGCGCTCTTCGAGATCGGATGCGACGGCGGCGAGCTGCTCGGCGTCGTTGACGTCGAGCTCGAGCACGTCGGGCGGGGGGTCTCCGAGGCGCTTGGCGATCCGCTGCGTGATCCGCAGCCCGCGGCCGAAGCCCGTCAGCACGACCTCCGCGCCCTCCTCCTGCGCGCGCCGCGCGACGGCGTAGGCGATCGAGCCCTCGGTGAGGACTCCCGTGATCAGCAGTCGGCGGCCTTCGAGCAGTGCCATCTGGTCTAGGTCACTGCCCGATCGTCAACGGCCGAAACGGACGAAGTCCGTGAACTCGGCCCAGGTCGAGGCGGCGCGCCAGCCCGCCTCACCGGTGGCGTGGCGCATGCGGTGTGCCCACTCCGGCTCCCACGCGCGCCAGCGCACGAGGCCGAACGCCGCGCCGCCGAGTGCGAGCAGTCCCGCGAGGACCGCGAGCGCGAGCACCGGGAACGGTGCGTCGCCGCCGCTGGCGTGGGTGGCGGTGCGCGCCGCGACGGGAATCGCGTCGGTCGCGATCTCGGGCGCGGGCGTCGGCTCCGCGCTCGGGGTCGGCGGCGGCTGCGCGACGGCGGGCTGGCCCGGGGCCGGCGGCGCCGGGGCCGGCCCGGCCGGCGGTGGGTTGGCGCCGCCGCCCGGCGTCGGCGCAGGTGCCTGCGTGATCGCCTGCGCGACCTTCTTCTTGTTGCAGGCGCCCTCGGCGCGGCGTGCGATCGCGTCGTCGACGGCGGCGATGAACTCCGGCGTGTACGCGTTCTGGTCGACCGGCACCGCGTCCTTGATCTTCTTGAGCTGGTCCTGCGTGTACTGGCAGACGTTGAGCCGTTGGTCCTTGATGTAGTCGTTTACGACCTGCGTGAAGAGATCGGCCGATGCCGGGGCCGCGAGGACGAGGCTCATGACCAGCGCGACGAGGAAGGGCGGCGTGCGACGCATGACGGGTCGTCACGCTAGCATCGTCGGCCGCTACCCATGGCCGCCGTCACGACCCCCGCTCGTCCGCGGGTCGCCGCCACGCCAGTGGGCGTGCGTCCCGTCCGCACCCGGACCCGTCCGGCGCGCTCGGGCGCCGCGCTCGTCGTCGCCCTGGTGGCAGCCTGTGCCTACGCCGTCTTCGCGCACGGCGCGGTGGGGCTGCCCGAGGAGCCGCGCCTGCAGATCGGCATGGCGGTCGTGGCGATCTTCGCGGCCGCCGGCTGGCTGTTCTTCGGCACGCTGCGGCTGCGCGCGCCGGCATCCGTCTGGCTGGCCGTCGGGCTGCTCGGCGCCTTCGCGGCCTGGTGCGGCGTGACGCTGCTGTGGTCGGTGACGCCGGACCGCACGTGGGCCTACATCAACCGCGGCGTCGTGTACACGCTCGTCGTCGTGCTCGCGATCGCCGCCGCGTCGAGCGCGCCGCGGACGATCGAGCGCGTCGCGTTCGGCTGGCTGGCCGTCGCCCTCGCCTGCGCGCTGTACGCGCTCGCGGGGAAGGTCATGCCGGGCGCGACGATCCTCGGCGTCGGCTTCAACCACACGGCGGTCGCCTCGCGCCTGCGCGCGCCGCTCGAGTACTGGAATGCGCTCGGGCTCGTCATGGTGCTGGCGGTGCCGGTGGCGCTGCGGCTGGCGACGGACGACACGCGCCGCGACGCGGCGCGCCTCGTCGGGATCAGCGCGCTCTTCGTCCTGCTCGTCGGCCTCGGGATGACGTACTCGCGCGGCGGACTCGTCGCGCTCGCGGTCGCCGTCTGCGTGCTCACGGTCCTCGGCCGCGCGCGCCTGCGGGGGCTCGCGGTCATGGCGGTGACGATCGTCGCGACGATCCCCGTGCTCGGTCTCGCCTTCAGCCGGCCGGCGCTCAAGGCGATCAACATGCCGCTCGCCGTGCGCACGCCCGACGGGATCGTGCTGGGCCTCGTGATGGCCGGGACGCTCGTCGGGCTGCTGATCGCGGCGTGGGGGCTGCTGCGCCTCGAGGAGCGCACGCGCTGGAGCGACGACCGCACGCGGCTGGTCTGGCGCGGTCTCGCGGCCACGGCGGCCGTCGCCGCCGTCTTCGCGCTCGGCGGCGTCGCGACCGCCCACGGCGGTCCGAGCGGCTTCGCCCATCGAGCCTGGCACCAGTTCACGAAGACGAGCAAGGACAACGTCTCCGACCCCGCCCGCATCGTGTCGTCGAACTCCGGCAACCGCTGGGTGTGGTGGGAGGAGGCCGCCGGGGCGTGGTGGGCGAAGCCACTGGGCGGCTGGGGCGCGGGCTCCTTCCCGGTGACGCACAAGCTCTACCGCCAGATCGAGCTCGGCGTCGCGCAGCCGCACAACGTCCCGTTGCAGTTCCTCGCCGAGACCGGGTTGATCGGTGCGCTCATGGTCATGGGCGCGATCGCCCTGCTGTTCTACGCGGCGCTGCGGCGCGTCCACGCGATGCGGCCGGGGCGCGAGCGCGAGATGGCGGTGGCGCTCGTCGCGGCGGCCGTCGGGTGGCTCGTGCATGGCCTCGTCGACTGGGACTGGGACATCCCGGGGGTCACGCTGCCCGTCCTCCTGTTCCTCGGCGTCGTCGTCGGCCTTCGGGCACCGGCGCCGGTCGGCGCCGCGCGCGCGGACGGGGCCGGCGCGCGTGCCGCCGCGCTCGGCCTCGCGTGCGTCGTGCTGGGGCTGGCGATCGTCTCGGCGGGGCTGCCGATGCTGGCCGACGCGAAGGCGAGCGCCGCGCTGGCCGTCACCAACGACGCTGGCGAGGGCGAGCTCAAGCGCGCGGCGGCGCAGGCCGACCTCGCCGCACGGCTGGACCCGACGGCGGTGCGCGCGCTGCTGGCGGCCGCCGCGATCGAGCAGGGCCGCGGGCGCCTGGTCGACGCCCAGCGCTACCTCCTGCAGGCCGTCAGCCGCCAGCCCTACAGCTCGGCGGCGTGGGAGCGGCTGTTGCGGCTCGCGCTCCAGACCGCCGACCGGCTCGGCGCGCAGGCCGCGACGCGGCGCCTGCTCGAGCTCGATCCGCTTGGGAAGCCGGCGCTCATGCTGGCCGCGCGGATGGCGGTCTTCCGGACGCCGGCCAGCGGCTCGCCGACGGCGACCGGTACGCCGCTGAGCCCGGCCTACGCGGTTGCGCCGCCGGTCACGCCGGCGGCGGGCGCCGCGGTCACGCCGACGCCCGGTGCCGGGGCGGGCGGTCCCACGACGCCG
>DASWQM010000247.1:0-25260 GCA_036403675.1 Solirubrobacteraceae bacterium
GGCGACTCGTTCCGCGTGTTCCACAACCACCGGATCGGGGCGATCGACCTCGCGAACATCCCCGAGAACCTCACCGAGCGGGTGGCGGTCCCCGCGGGCGAGTCGTTCGTGATCCACCCCGGCGAGTTCGTCCTCGGCGCCACCGAGGAGCACGTCACCCTGCCCGACGACATCGTGGCGCGCATCGAGGGCAAGTCCTCGCTCGGGCGCCTGGGGCTCATCGTCCACGCGACGGCGGGCTTCGTCGACCCCGGCTGGAAGGGCACGCTGACGCTCGAGATCACCAACCTCACGCGCGTGCCGATCAAGCTCTGGGCCGGCAAGCCGATCGCGCAGCTCTCGTTCATGACGCTCGACGCGCCCGCTCTGCGCCCGTACGGCCACCCCGACCTCGGCAGCCACTACCACGGTCAGATCGAGGCGACGGAGAGCCGCTACGAGGGTGGGCCGGCGCCCCGTCCCGTGCGATAAGGTCGCGCGGTCATGGATGTCAGCTTCATCCTCGCCGCCGCCGAGCAGCACCACAAGTCGGACGTGCCGTTCTTCGTCGCCGGCGGACTGCTGGCGTCCTTCGCGTTGCTCATCAGCGTCTTCGGCTTCAAGAAGCCCGATTTCCCGGCCAGCGAGGGTGCGGCACGGGGCGTCATGGCCGTCGGCACCCTGCTCGTCGCCTCGGCGATGGCGATGATCATCTATGTCAACACCTGACGACGAGGACGACGGCTACGCGACCTCCTACAAGGTGCTGGAGCGCGGCACGCCGGTCTCGGACCGCGACGGCGCCCACGTCGGCACGGTCCGCCAGGTCCTCGAGAACGAGGCCGAGCACATCTTCGACGGCCTCGTCATCGACACACCGGCCGGCGAGCGCTTCGTCGACGCGCCGGAGGTCGGTCGGATCGCCGAGCGGCGGGTCACGCTGACGCTCGACGCCGCGGGCGTGGAGGCCCTCCCCGAGCGCGACTCCGCCGGCGGGCCGACCTTCCGCGCGAACACCCGGGGTGGGCGCCTGAGCCGCTACTTCGGGCGCGGCTGGAAGCGCGACTAGGCCGCGTTCACACGATCTTCTCCGGCTGGAGGGTTGGAGCGGGGTGCTGGGGTGCATAATCGACGGACGTGAGCACGCAAAAGGACACCCAGGACATCACCCCCACCAGCGCCCCCGAGAGCAATGGAGTGGACGGCCGCCCCGGGGAGGACACGCTGAGCGTCACCGACAACCGCACGGGGCGGAGCTACGAGATCCCGATCACCGACGGGACGGTGCGGGCGCTCGACTTCCGTGCGATTCGCGTCTCCGAGGACGACTTCGGCCTCATGACGTATGACCCCGCGTTCATGAACACGGCCGCCTGCCGGTCGTCGATCACGTATCTCGACGGGACCAACGGGATCCTCGAGTATCGCGGCTATCCGATCGAGCAGCTGGCCGCGGAGTCGAGCTACCTCGAGGTCGCCTACCTGCTCGTGTACGGCGAGCTGCCGACCGCCGCCCAGCTCGAGGAGTGGCAGCACCTGATCACGATCCACACGTTCGTCCACGAGAACATCAAGGAGTTCCTCGGGGGCTTCCGCCACGACGCGCACCCGATGGGCATGCTGCTCGGCGCGACCGGCGCGCTGTCGACGTTCTATCCCGACGCGATCGACATCGACGACCTCGAGAACCGCGACATCCAGACGATCCGGATGATCTCGAAGATGCCGACGCTGGCGGCCTTCGCCTACCGCCACGCGCAGGGCCAGCCGTACGTCTATCCGGACAACGACCTCGCGTACTCGGGCAACTTCCTGAACATGATGTACAAGATGACGGAGTTGAAGTACGAGCCCGATCCGCGGCTCGCGCGGGCGCTCGACGTGCTCTTCATCCTCCACGCCGACCACGAGCAGAACTGCTCGACGAGCGCCGTCCGCTCGGTCGGCTCCGCCAAGCCCGACCCCTACTCGGCGGTCGCCGCCGGGATCGCAGCGCTCTACGGCCCGCTGCACGGCGGCGCCAACGAGGCCGTGCTGCGGATGCTGCACCGCATCGAGCGCCGCGAGAACATCCCGGACTTCGTCAAGGGGGTCAAGGAGGGCAAGGAGCGCCTCATGGGCTTCGGGCACCGCGTCTACAAGAACTACGACCCCCGGGCCCGGATCATCAAGAGCGCCGCCGAGGACGTCTTCGACGTCGTCGGCCGCAACCCGCTGCTGGACATCGCGCTCGAGCTCGAGCAGATCGCCCTCGAGGACGACTACTTCGTCTCGCGCAAGCTCTATCCCAACGTCGACTTCTACTCCGGCCTCATCTACGAGGCGATGGGCCTGCCGGTCGCGATGTTCCCGGTGATGTTCGCGATCGGGCGCACGAGCGGCTGGATCGCCCAGTGGCGCGAGATGGTCGAGGATCCCGAGCAGAAGATCGCGCGACCGCGCCAGATCTACACCGGCGAGCGCCAGCGCGACTACGTGCCGATCGACCAGCGCTCGTAACGCGCGGTCGTGTGAGATCGGGCACAGCCGGAAGCGCTGCGGCGTGCCATCGTGGACGGCGATGCTCCATGCTCTGGACGACGGAACCCGGCTTCGCCTGCGCTTCATCGAGCCCGGCGACAAGGCGCTGCTCGCCGAAGGCCTGCGGCAGCTCTCGCCGCGTTCGCGCCGCGAGCGCTTCCTCGCGCCGAAATCGGCCCTGAGCCGGGCGGAGCTGCGCTATCTCACCGAGGTCGACGGGCTCGACCACGTCGCGATCGTCGCCGTGCTGGAGGACGACCCGGCGACACTCGCCGGCGTCGCGCGCTACGTCCGCAATCCCCAGCGGCCGCCCGACGCGGACGTGGCGTTCGTCGTCGCCGACCACCTGCAGGGGCGGGGCATCGGCCACGCACTCGGCGTCGCGCTGGCCGACGTCGCGCGGGGGCACGGCGTGCGCCGCTTCACCGCCTCGCTGCTGGGGACGAACGTCGCGGCGCAGCGGCTGTTCGACTCGATCGCGCGGCGGGTCAGCGCCGACTACGAGGCGGGCATCGGCGACCTCGTCGCCGAGCTCGAGACGCGCGAGCACCCGATCCTCCCGCGGTGGCTGGCGGCGTAGGACCGGTCGGCGGCGAGCTACCTCATCGTTCCCGAAGGGCCGGGATGACCTCGCGTGACAGAAGATCCATCGACTCGAGCGCGGTCTCCACGGGCATCCCGCTCCAGAACGGACGAAAGATGAAGTGGTCCACACCGAGGCCGTCCCGCCATTCCAGCAGCTCACGAATACAGTCGTCCGGCGTGCCGATGACGAAGCGCTCCTCGAGTAGACGTTCGAACGAGAGGTCGAACGTCTCGCCCGCCGGGAGGACGGTGTCCTGGCCCCAAGCTCGGTAGGCGTCGTACTTCACCGTGAGGTAGGGCTTCGCGATCTCCACGGCCCGCTCCCGGGTGCGACCGCACACGACCTCCCGGATGGCCGGGAGCTCGGGAAGCGGCGGCCGGCCCAGATCTCGCCGAACCCGGTCGAACAGCTCGAGCTGCCGGGCGATCGTGGACGTGGTGGCGTGGGGGTTGATGATCCACGTGTCGGCCATCCGCGCGGCCCGCTTGACGGCGTGGTCGCTGTTCGCGGCCATCCAGAGGGGAGGCCGGGGTCGCTGGACCGGAACCATCGTGAGTGTTGCGGCGCTCAGCCGGCACCACGGCAGGTCGGCGCTCACCGCCTCGCCCGCCCAGAGCGCCTCCACCAGCTTGAGGTTCTCCTCGAACCGGCGGACCCGTTCACGACCGAGGATGCCGAACGCGGCGTATTCCACGTCCCGGTACCCCAGTCCGACGCCGAGCGTGAAGCGGCCGCCCGACACCACGTCCAGGGAGGCGAACGTCTCCGCCACGTCCAGTGGATTGGCGAGGGCGAGCAGGAGGATCCCGAGGCCTACCCGCATCTCGCCGGCCTCGGCAGCGAGGCGGGCGAGGAACGGGACCGGCTGTGTCATGGGCATGGTCGGGAGGAAGTGCTGCCCGGTCCAGAAGGAGTCCCAGCCGTGGTCACGAGCATGGTGCAGCAATCGGATCTGGCCCCGGAGCGCTTGGACCATGTCCGATCCCACAGGGTGCTGGTTGGTCAGGTACAGCCCGATCTGCACGGGGCGAGCTGCTGACACGTCAGACGCTTCGGGAGCGTCGTCTTCACTCATCACCTTGCTCCTTCGTCATCGTTTCGTCACCGAAATATTCCCGGGACGCCAGGACCTACAACTGTGTCAGCCACTCCAGTGGGAAGGGCGGTTGCGCGAGCGGTCGGACCGCCAGGCGCATGAGCAGGAGCGGGTTGTCATCGCCGGCGATGCGATTGAGGTGCACGGTGGCGCACGCGCCGCAGCGATGGACGAGCGACCATTCGCCGTCGTCGCGAACGCAGATGGCGAGCGGCGCCATCGAGGCGGAGCAGTGCGCGCCGCGGTCACCCGGCACGTCGTCGTCGAGGTGCTGGCTCCACAAGCAATGTGGGCAGTGGTTGCGGTGCCGGGTGCCCGGCGTATCGACGGGTACGTCAAGCCTGCAGTTACGGCATCGGAACGTGTCCGGACTGCGGGGCCGGGCACGGTTGCGCTGATCGCGCGACAAGAGGGACCTCCCGTGAGCGTTCTGGAACCGACAGAAATGCGTCGCCGCGGGGCTCAGCCCTGGCGGCGCGGCGTGATGTCTTCTGTCGTGGCACTCATAGGTCGCCACCTCCCAAGCGGCCCGCCGCGGCGTGGGCGTTCCGGTCGGAGGAGTCTGGCGAGAGTAACCGGTCAAGCACAGCCCGGCAACGTCACCATCTGTGAGGCTGCTCACTTTGCTGTGACATCGGCTGCCCTGGGAACGACGTGGCCATGCCCGCGGCGAACAGGCCGCCGGCGGATCCGACCAGCCGCCCGTCGACGAACGAGAGGCGGCCGCCAGCAGCCTCCGACACGGGCGCGCCGAACCGCCAGCTCGCTCGTCCGAGATCGCCGTGGAGGACCATCATCCGGTCGACCGGCTCCTGCGCCGAGTGGCTTTCGGCGAGCGAGTGGTCTGGTCGCGGATGTAGGCCTTCGTGCCGCCGAGGATGGTGGCGGGCGTAGGCTCCCGAACACCATGGCGGAGGACCCGTTCGACAGCGATGCGGCGTTCCCGCGGCTCGGCGAGGACGTCCTGGCAGTGCTCGAGGCTGCCGGCGAGCGGCGGCCTCTTGTGACCGGCGAGGTCCTCTTCCGTGCCGGCGACCCCTCGTCGAGCTTCTTCGTGGTCCTGCGCGGACGCGTCGCGATCATCGACGGCTTCGGGTCCCCGGCGGAGCGCCTCATCGGCGTGCACGGCGACCTGCGATTCGTCGGCGAGCTGAACCTCGTCACCGGCCAGCCGGCCTATCTCACGGCGGTCGTGCGTGAGCCTGGGGAGGCGATCGTGCTCACCCGCGACGAGCTCCGAGCCGTGGTCTCCGCCAACCAGCAGCTCGGGGACGTGATCGTCAACGCGTTCATCGCGCGGCGCGGCCTGTTGATCGGGCTGGGCACGGGCCTGCGGCTGATCGGGTCGCACCTTGCGCCGGACAGCCGCCGCCTGCGCGAGTTCTTGACACGCAACCGGATCCCGCACAGGTTCCTGGACCTCGAGACCGACCCGCAAGCCGACCAGTTGCTGCATTGGCTTTCGATCTCTCCGCGCGAGACGCCGCTCCTGATCGGCGGGTCGATTGCGCTGAGGAACCCGAGCAACACCGAGGTCGCGAAGGCGCTGAACCTCAGAGCCGCGACCGCGTCCGAGGAGCTGTGCGACGTCGTGGTGGTGGGCGCCGGGCCGGCCGGCCTCGGAACGGCGGTGTACGCGGCGTCGGAGGGCCTGAGCACGGTGCTCGTCGACTCGGCCGCGATCGGCGGGCAGGCGAGCACGTCATCGCGGATCGAGAACTACCTGGGCTTTCCGGCCGGGATCTCGGGCGCAGACCTCGCCGAGCGCGCGGCCGTGCAGGCCTCGCGCTTCGGTGCGCGCAGCGCCGTGCCCGAAACGGCGACCGCGCTGTCGTTCGAAGACGGCCATCACGTCGTCGAGCTCGACCGCAGCGAGCACGTGCGCGCTCGCGCCGTCGTGATCGCCACCGGCGCGAGCTACCGCCGCCTCGGCGTCGCGAACCTCGCCGAGTTCGAAGGCGCCGGCGTCTACTACGCGGCCACGCAGGTGGAGGCGCAGATGTGCAGCGGCAATCCCGTCGTCGTCGTCGGCGGCGGCAACGCCGCCGGACAGGCCGCGGTGTTCCTCGCACAGCACGTCAGCCGGGTCGATCTCGTCGTGCGCGGCGGAGACCTCGCCGCCGGGATGTCGCGCTACCTCGTCGACCAGGTGCAGGAGTCGCCGCGCATCGAGCTGCACCTCCACGCTCAGCTCCGCGAGCTGCTCGGCGACGGCGCGCTCGAGGCGGTCACGGTGCAGGACACGAGCGCCGGGACCACCGCAACCCTTCCCGTCGTGGCCGCGTTCGTGTTCATCGGCGCCGACCCCTGCACCGGCTGGCTGGGCGATGCGATCGTGACCGACGACGACGGCTTCGTCGTCACCGGCGCCGAGCTGCAGCTGACGCTTCTCGACCCCGCGGCCGATGGTCGCGAGCGCTCCCCGTTTGCGCTCGAGACCAGCCGCCCGGGCGTCTTCGCCGTGGGCGACGTGCGTTCGGGCTCGATCAAGCGCGTCGCCTCGGCGGTGGGCGAGGGCGCGATGGCCGTGCTGCTGCTGCATCAGTACCTGGCACTGCTGCAAGCGCCCTCGCCGGTCGTGCGCTGAGCGCGCGGTCATGCCGGAAGCTCGCGGACGCGTGGGGACGCCCTGCGTGCTGTGGAGCTCGATCGGCGTGACGGCGCAGGCCCTCGCCGTCACGCGCGCCGTCGCCGTGGAAGAGCAGCGCGTGCATCTGCCAGAAGCGATCTTGCAGTGCTGCTGGCTTCGCCGCTGCGGCCGCGGCGACGGCGATGCCTGACCCGCGACCGCGTTCAGCTCGTGAGCGGGCCGGTGAGGTAGCGCTGAACCGTGGCCGAGACGCTGGCCACCAGCGTCTCGACGTCGAGGGCGACGACCGGCGGGAGCCGCAGGATGTAGCGGCACAGGGCGAGCCCGAGCATCTGCGTCGCGACCAGTCCGGCCCGGATCGGTGCCTCGGCGGGATCGTCCACGACGGCGGCCAGGCCCCTGGCGACCTGCGCGCCGAAGACGCTCCGCAGGTGCGCGGCGGCGGCCTCGTTCGTCACCGCCGACCTCAAGAGCACGATCAGCAGCTCGTCGGAAAGCGCGCCTTCCCAGCGCTCCACCCAGTGCCGGACGGCTGTCTCGCCGAGCTTGTCGCGGGGCACCGTCGCGAGGTCGGGAAGGTGCAGGTCGAGGTCGACCGCCGCTCCAAAGAGCCCGTCCTTGCTGCCGTAGTAGCGCATCACCATCGAGGGGTCGATTCCGGCGTCCGCCGCGACGGCGCGGATCGTGGTGCGCTCGAAGCCATCCGCCGCGAAGCGGTGCCTGGCCGCCGCGAGGATCGCCGCTCTCGTCTGCTCTGACCGGCTCGTGAATGCCATGCCAACAAGTGTAGGCCAACAACTGTTGACAGGTAGCTCCCAGCGTCGTACCGTTACGGCAACAAGCGTTGGCAAACACACGTTGGCAGGAGGTTGGCGGAGATGCCCGAGCTACCCCGCACCACAGATGTCCTCGTCGTAGGCGCCGGGCCCGTCGGTCTCACCCTCGCCGCCTCGCTGCAGGCCCGAGGAGCCGACGTGGTGGTTCTGGACAAGGCCGCCGAGGGCGCGAACACGTCCCGCGCGGCGGTCATCCACGCCCGCACGCTGGAGGTGCTGCACGGCATCGGCGTCAGCGACGAGCTCGTGCGCCGCGGCGTGATCGTCCCCCGCTTCACCGTGCGCGACCGGGACCGAGCGCTGCTGTCGGTCGACTTCGACGGGCTGCCCACGCGCCACCCGTACACGCTGATGCTCCCCCAGGACATCACCGAGGACGTGCTGACCAACCGCCTCGCCGAGCTCGGCGGGGGAGTGCACCGGCCGTACGAGCTGGCGCGCTTGGAGCAGGACGACGACGGCGTGACCGCGACGATGGTCGGCGGCGAGACGGTCCGGGCGTCGTATGTCGTCGGCGCGGACGGCATGCACAGCGCGGTCCGCGACCAGGCTGGCATCGGCTTCGCGGGCGACACCTACGGCCAGTCGTTCGTTCTGGCGGACGTGCACCTCGATTGGGAGTTCGACGACAGCGAGGTGATGCTGTACTTCGCACCCGCCGGCCTGGTCGTCGTGGCGCCGCTGCCGGGCGGCCATCACCGGATCGTCGCCACGGCCGACGCGGCGCCCGAGCATCCCGGCCGCGACGACATCCAGGCGCTGCTGGACGCCCGCGGGCCGCAGAAGCGGCCCGCGCGAGTGACGGACGTCGTCTGGAGTTCGCGGTTTCGCGTCCACCACCGGCTCGCCGACCGCTACCGGGAGGGCCGGATGTTCCTCGCCGGCGACGCCGCACACGTGCACAGTCCGGCGGGCGGTCAGGGTATGAACACCGGCATCCAGGACGCGGTCGCGCTCGCCGTCCCGCTCGCCGGCGTGCTCCGCGACGGCGCCGACGAGCGCATCCTCGACGGCTACGAGGCGGAGCGACGCCCGGTCGCCGCCGACGTCATCGCCTTCACCGATCGCATGACCCGGGTGGCCACCGTCGACCGCTCAGCCGTCCGGACGATTCGCAACGCCGCGCTCAGGGTCCTCAACCGCATCCCGGCCGTGCGCCGGAAGATCGCTCTGAACCTCTCCGAGCTCGCGATCGACCGGCGCCACATCGTGCGCGCAGAGCGGCGGGAGCCCGGTGGACCACCCGCCGCTCGTCGCCGGTCACGACGCGACGGGCTCAGCGCCCGTGCGAGTCGGCGCCCCGCTCAGACGGCCCTCACCGCCGCCCGGCCGAGCCGGCGGCGACCACCCCGCGCGTAACACGCCTGACCGCCGGCGCCCGCCGGAGATGACGAGTCGATGAACGGCCCTCGTTTGGTGCAACGCCGGCCGCCGCTCGCGGACTGGCTGGACGACGTCTGTCCGCTTGCACGCAAACCAACACCAGGAGGGATCTCATGACACGCAGGCTCACGGCAGTGACGGTGGCTGCCCTCGTGCTGGGCGCGGCGGGAGCCGCGGTCGTCTCGTCCGCGGGGGCCGCCAGCCGCTCGGCGTACGCGGCGGCCGGCGCACGCATCACCGCGCATCACTCGCGCTATGGCACGGTCATCTTCACCGGTCAGGGCCGCGCGATCTACCTGTTCGCGCGCGACCACGGGAAGTCGGCGTGCTACGGCGCGTGCGCGAAAGCGTGGCCCCCCGTGCTGACGAAGGGCAAGCCGGCCGCCGGTACGGGCGTTCGCGCGAATCTGCTCGGCACGGTCCGGCGCAAGGACGGCACGCAGCAGGTGACCTACGCGGGCCATCCGCTCTACCGCTTCGTCAATGACACGAAGGCCGGAGAGATCACGTGTCAGAACGTGTCGCAGTTCGGCGCGAAGTGGCTCGTCGTCACGCCGGCCGGCAAGGCCGTCCACTGAGCCGCACCGCCCGCGGCCCGAGGCACACCTCGGGCTCGTGGGCGGGGTGGGCGCCCTAACGTCTCAGCGAGTCGACCACATTCCGTGTTCGACAGACCAGCGCGCTCTACGTGTGGGAGGGGCCGTACGACGCGCCCGGGAGGCGCGCACGTCTACGGCGACGACGCGCTCGAGGGCTTGGCGGGCACGGTGCGGTTCGAGTGGGCCGCGCTCGACGCGTGGTTCGAAGAGGACGAGGAGATCTTCGTCCACCCCCGCTGGAAGGATGTTCGAATGCCCACCGACGTGTGGATGCAGCATCCGACGCAGCGCTTCCTGGCCCACGACATGCCGGCCTCGCTGCGCCGGTGGACTGAGACGCGCGACCTCTATCTCGACGGCAACGCGCGCCGGCTCTTCAAGCTCTGAGCCGACGCGGCCGCATGCCCTACACCGTCACGATCCGCGTCGGCTCGCAGGTGACGCGCGTGCGCGTCCCGACGCTGGCCGACGCGATCGACGTGCTCGAGGTCCGCCTGACGACGCTCGGGCCGGCAGCCCGTCGCACGGCGCAGCGCGCGCTGAGGCGCGAGTACGAGCCCGTCCAGCAGGTGTCCGCGCGTGGCGAGCTCTCTGGACCGAGGCGCCTCATGCCGCGCGTGCACGCCGGCGCCGACGTCCGCGGCGACGGCTCGATCGAGACCTACCGCGGGCGGGTGCGGCGCGAGCTCGTGGCGCAGGAGCCCGGCGAGTCGCCGTTCGACGCGCTGCGGCGGGTGCTGGAGGCGTGACCGGACCGGCTCACGCCGCCCCGCGCGCCCGCCCGGCGATCGCGACGTAGACCCGGTCGCCCCGGACCTCCACGTCGTGCGAGGCCACGTCGTCGTCATTCGACGTCAGCGCCGCACCCGTCGCGAGGTCGAAGCGGCGCTCGTGCAGCGGGCAGATGACGGTGCGGTCGCTGACGATCCCGTCGGCCAGCGGGCCGCCGCGGTGGGGACACGCGGCGTCCAGCGCGTACCACCCGTTCGGCGTCCGGAACAGGGCGATGCGGCGGTCGCAGAGCGTCACGGCGCGGCCCTCGCCCAGCGGCACGTCGCCGACGCGGCAGGCGTAGTTCATCGCTGCCCGCCCGCCGGCGGGCCGACGAGCTCGGGTCCCCCGGCGCCCGGCGGCGGGTCGTCGAGGTCGGAGAACTGGCGTGGGTGGTAGGGATCGTCGCGCTCCAGCCACGGATCTCGCGTCGCCGCCTTCGCGATCCGCAGCCGCTCGCGCAGCGCCGCCCCGGTCTCCGCTCCCAGGACGACCTCGCGCACCTTCTCCAGCCCGATCCGCGGGATGAAGTCGTACGTGCGCTCCTTGTACTCCGCGTTCTCGCGGTAGTACTGCAGGAACGTCGTCGCCACGCGCAGCGCCTCGGCGCGCGTCTTGACGGTCGCGATGATGTCGCCCTCGCGCACGTTGCCGCCGGCCGCTCCGCCTGCGCGCACCTGCCAGCCGCCCTCGACGGCGACGCAGCCGATGTCCTTCACCGTCGCCTCGGCGCAGTTGCGCGGGCAGCCCGAGACGCCGGACTTCACCTTGTGTGGCGTGTGCAGCCCCTCCCAGAGCTTCTCCATCTCGACCCCGAGGCGGATCGAGTCGCCGATGCCGTAGCGGCAGAAGTCGGTCCCGACGCACGTCTTCACCGTACGCACGGCCTTGGAGTACGCATGCCCGGAGCGCATGCCGAGGTCGCGCCAGATCTCGGGCAGATCCTGCTTGCGAACCCCGAGCAGGTCGAGGCGCTGCCCGCCGGTCACCTTCACGAGCGGGACGTGGTACTTGTCGGCGACGTCGGCGATCCGCCGCAGCTCGTCGGGCGTCGTCACTCCGCCGTACATCCGCGGGACCACGGAGAACGTGCCGTCGCGCTGGATGTTCGCGTGCACGCGATCGTTGATGAAGCGTGCGTCGCGTTCCTCACGGTGGCTGTTGGCCCAGATCTCGGAGACGAGATAGGCCAGTGCCGGCTTGCAGGCGCCGCAATCGCGTCCGGTGCCGCAGGCGGCGGCAACGTCGCTGACCGACTCCAGCCCGTCCTCGCGGATGCGCGCCGCGAGCTGCTCGCGTGTCTGCTTGCGGCACGGGCACAGGTAGGCCGGCTCGTCGCTCAGGCCGCCGGCCGCCGCGGCGACGATCTCCACCACGGCCGGCTTGCACGACCCGCAGCCGGTGCCCGCGCGCGTGACCGCCATGACCTCGCGCGGCGTCGCGCAGCCGCCGTCCGTCACGGCCTCGACCAGGGCGCCCTTGCAGACGCCGTTGCAGTCGCAGATCTGCGCCGTGTCCGGCAGGTCGGCGGGCCCGGCGAGCGAGGCCTCCGACAGCGTCTTGAGCGGATCGCTGACGGGTTCGCCGGCGCGCACGGCGGCGACGAGTGACTCGGCGCCGCGGGTGTCGCCGAGCAGGACGGTCCCGATGACGCGGCCGTCGCGCACGGCGAGCTTGCGGTAGACGCCACTGGACGCGTCGGTCACGACGGCCTCGTGATCGCCGACCGCCTCCCCGGCGCACACGAGATCGATCCCGGCGACCTTGAGCTTCGCGCTCATGACCGACCCGACGTACGCGGCGTCCTGTTCGAGCAGCGTGGCCGCGGCGACGCGCGCTTGGTCGTAGATCGGCGTCACGAGGCCGTAGACGATTCCGCGGTGCTGCGCGCATTCGCCGACCGCGAGCACACCGGGCACGCTCGTGCGCATGGCGTCGTCGACGATGACGCCGCGGTCGCAGACGATCCCCATCGCGCGCGCGAGCGACACCTCCGGGCGGATTCCGATCGAGACGACGACGAGGTCGGCGGCGAGCTCCTCGCCGGTGGTGAAGCGCAGCCCGTGCGCGCGCTGGGGCCCGATGATCTGCTGCGTCGAGCGCTCGAGCTCGACGTCGATGTCCAGTCCGGCGAGGGCCGGCTGCAGCAGCGCCGACGCTCCCGCGTCGAGCTGGCGCTCCATGAGCCGGTCGACGAGGTGCACGACCGTCACGGCGCAGCCCTGCGCGGCGATGCCGCGGGCCGCCTCGAGTCCGAGCAGGCCGCCGCCGATGACGGCCGCGTGCTCGGCGCCGCCGGCGGCCGCGCTGCGGATCGCCTCGCAGTCGCCGGGCCCGCGGAACGGATGCACGCCCTCGAGGTCGATCCCGGGGATCGGCGGCATGAGCGGCTGCGACCCGGTCGCGAGCACGAGCTGGCCGTAGGCCAGCTCCTCGGCGTCGTCGAGTCCCAGCACCCGGCGCTCCATGTCCACCCACGTGACCGTCCGCCCGACGAGCAGCTCGACGTCGTGGTCGTCGTACCACTCCGACGGCCGCAGGCGCAGCGTCTGCGGGTCCTCGCCGGAGACGAGGATCTCCGACAGCCGCACGCGGTCGTACGGCGCGGTCGGCTCGGCGCAGACCAGCGTGATCGGGATCTGCGCGTCGCGTCGACGGACCTCCTCGCAGACGGCCTGGCCGGCGATGCCGCCGCCGACGATGACGATGCCGGCGCTCATATCGAGCGCCCTCTGGCCGAGCGGGCGCTCAGGGCATGTGCTGGCGACCTCATGCGGCCTCCTCCAAGGCGTCGACGTCCTGCGATGTCCCGACCTTTCCACGGCGCCGTTTCGAGCCCATGAGCACTATGTGTCCAATCGATGAAGCCGACGGCGTCAGCCGGCGGCGGCGGCGTCGAGCAGCTGCTGGACATCGGCCGCGCACCCTCCACAGCCGGTCGTGGCGCGCGTGCGCAGGCCGACCTGGGCGACCGTGCGCAGGCCGTCACGGCGGATCGCCGCCTGCACCTCGCCGACGGTGACGGCGTTGCACGAGCACAGCGTCGCCGCGGGGTCCGAGGTCGCCGCCGCCGCTCCCGCGGAGCCCGGCGTGAGCAGGTCCGACGGCAGCTCCTCGCCGCTTCGCAGCAGCTCGCTCAGGCGCCGCGCGGCGCTCGCGTCGCCGACGAGCGCGGCGGCCGTCAGGCGGTCGCCGTCGAGGACGAGCCGGCTGTAGAGGCCACGGCGGGTGTCGCTGACGACGATCTCGTCGCAGCCGTCCTGCGCGGGCGCCGCGGACGCGCCGCCGGCGTAGACGTCGACGCCGCTGACCTTCAGCGTCGTCGCCGTCGTCGTGCCGTGGAACGCCGCCGGGTCGCCGGCGATGCCGGCGCCCGCGACCCGCGCCTGGTCGGCGAGCGGCGCCCATAGGCCATAGACGGTGCCGCGGTGCTCGGCGCACTCGCCGACCGCCCAGACCGCGGGCGCGCTCGTGCGCAGCTCGTCGTCGACGACCACACCGCGGGCGCACTCCAGGCCGGCCGCGCGGGCGAGCGAGGTCTCGGCGCGCACGCCGGCCGCCACGACGACGCGCTCCGCCGCGAGCTCGGTGCCGTCGTCGAGCAGGACGTGGTCGCGCTCGATCCGCGCGGCGCTGCGGCCGACGAGGCACGCGATCCCCTGCGCCTCGAGCCGGCGGTGCAGGATCGCCCCGGCGCCGGGATCGAGCTGCTGGCTCATGAGATGTCCCGCGAGCTCGACGACGGTCACGCGCACGCCGCGCGCGTGCAGCCCGGCGGCGGCCTCGAGGCCGAGCAGCCCGCCGCCGACGACGACCGCCCGCACGCCGGGCGGCGTCGCGGCGAGTGCGTCGGCGTCGCGCCACGTCCGGAAGCTGTCGACGTGCGGGAGGTCGACGCCCGGCACGGGCGGGACGAACGGGCGCGAGCCGGTCGCCAGCACGAGCGCGTCGTAGGGGTGGGGGCAGCCGGACTCGTCGACGACGCAGCGGGCGTCGAGATCGAGCCGCTGCGCCCGGCACCCGCCGCGCAGGTCGACGTCGTGAGCCACGTACCACGACAGCGGGCGCAGCTCGAGCTCGCCCGGGCCGCAGGTCCGCGCCAGCAGCTTTGAGAGCAGGACGCGGTTGTAGGGCGGGCTCGGCTCCTCGCCGAGCATCACGATCTGCCAGTGCTCGGCGGGCCGCCGGCGCAGCGCCTCCTCGACGACGGCGAGGCCGGCCATCCCGGTGCCGACGACGACGAGGCGCCGCGGGCGCGCCGGCGCGCGCTGCCTGACGGGCTCGTCGCGGCGCCGCATCGGCTCCAGCCGGACGGCGAGCGCCTTGAGCTCGGGCTGAAACGACGTCGGGTCGACCGCCGGAAGCGTGAGGGCGTTGAGCGCGCCCGCGCCGGCCGCGGCACGCAGGGCGCCCCAGTGAAACGGGGCGAAGGCGACACCGCGCGGCAGGCCCTCGTCCACCTGGACGGCGAGGCGCAGCTCGCCGCGGCGCGAGACGATGCGCGCCTCGGCGCCGTCGTCGACCCCGGCCGCCGCCGCGTCGAGCGGATGGCAGGACAGCGTCGGCGCGCCCGCGGCGGCGCGCAGCGCCGGCGAATGGCCGGTGCGCGTCATCGTGTGCCATTGGTCGGCGACGCGGCCGGTCGTCAGCAGCAGGGGGAAGTCCGGATCCGGCATCTCGGCGGGGGACTCATGTGGCGTCGCCGCGAAGCGCGCGCGGCCGTCGGCCGTCGGAAAGCGGCGGTCGGCGTAGAGGCGCTCGGTGCCCGGATGCTTGCCGACCGGCAGCCGCGGGCACGGCCACTGCAGTCCACCCTCGCGGCGCAGGCGCTCGTGCGACACGCCGCTCTGGTCGCACGGCCGTCCCGCCGTGCAGGCCGCGAACTCGTCGAAGACGGCCGCGGCATCGGGCCATGCGAACGCGTCGCCGAAGCCGAGGTGGCGCGCGAGCCCGGCGACGATCTCCCAGTCCGGCCGCGCGTCGCCCGGCGGGTCGAGCGCCCGGCGCACGAGCCCGATGCGCCGCTCGGAGCTCGTCATCGTCCCCTCCTTCTCGGGCCAGGCGGCGGCCGGCAGCACCGCGTGCGCCAGCGACGACGTCTCCGTGGGGTGGTGGGGGTCCTGCACGACGACGAGCTCGGCTCGCTCGAGCGCCGCCCGCGCCTTCGCGCCGTCGGGCAGCGACACGAGCGGGTTCGTCGCCATGATCCAGACGGCCTTGACGCGCCCCTCCTCGAGCGCGTCGAAGAGCGCCACCGCCGGCAGGCCGGGCCGCGCGGAGATCTGGTCCGCCGCGACGCCCCAGTGCGCCGCGACCGCGGCGCGGTCGCCCGCGTCGGCGAGCGTGCGGTAGCCCGGCAGCAGGTGCGCCAGGCCGCCGGACTCGCGGCCGCCCATCGCGTTGGGCTGGCCCGTCAGCGAGAACGGGCCCGAGCCGGGCCGCCCGATGTGGCCCGTCGCGAGGCAGAGGTTGATGAGCGCGCGGTTCTTCAGCGTCCCGACGGTCGACTGGTTGGCCCCCATCGACCACATCGCCAGCGCGGTCCCGGCGCTCGCGAAGCGATGCGCGGCGCGCTCGATCAGCTCGGCGCCGACGCCGCAGACCTCGGCGGCGCGCTCGGGCGGCCACTGCTCCGCGACGGCGCGCGCCTGTTCCCAGCCGGTCGTGTGGCGGGCGATGAAGTCGTCGTCGGTCAGGCCGTGGCGCTCGATCACGTGCAGCAGCGCGCTGAGCAGCGCCAGGTCGGTGCCGGGCCGCACCGGCAGATGCAGGTCCGAGCCGCGCGCCGTCCGCGTCGGGCGCGGGTCGGCGCAGATGACGAACGCGCCCTCGGCCTGGCGGTCGCGGATCCGTGACCAGACGATCGGGTGACATGCCGCCGTGTTCGTCCCGAGCAGCAAGAAGCAGTCCGCGAGGGCCAGGTCGGCGTAGCCCGGCGGCGGCCCGTCGAAGCCGAAGGCGCCGGCGTAGCCGGCCACCGCCGACGACATGCACAGCCGCGAGTTGGAGTCGACGTTGTTGGTCCCGAGAAAGCCCTTCGCGAGCTTGTTGACCGCGTAGTAGTCCTCGGTCAACAGCTGGCCGGAGATGTAGAACGCGACCGCGTCCGGGCCGTGCTCGGCGATGATCGCCTGCAGGCGGCCTGCGAGCGTTCCGAGCGCCTGCTCCCAGCCGACCGGCTCAAAGCGCGCGTCGCGCTGCTCACGCCACAACGGAACGGTCGCGCGGTCGGGCGCATGCACGGCATGGGCGAGCTCGATCGGCTTGCGGCAGGTGCGGCCGCGGTTCGCGGGATGGATCGGATCTCCGCGAACCGCCTTCAGCCGGCCGTCCTCCACGTCCGCGAGCAGACCACATCCGACGCCGCAGTACGGGCATTGGGTGCGGACCGTCTGCACTTCGTCAAGACTGCGCACCCGCGATTTCCCCGCCGCTTCGGCTCGGTGAACGCTGCATGAACGCGGGCGCAACGGCCTGCCCCGCGATGGTTTCGCGCACGTATCGGCTCGATGAACGGCGCGTGAACGGCTCGACCGATTGGTGTCGCGCGCGCCGCCAGGCGGGACCGCCGGGCCAAAGACATGCAATCCGGGCCGCCATACGGTCCAGAGCAGTGTCCGGTCACCAGGAGTTCGTCCTGCGCACGGTCGAGGAGCGGGGCGTGAAGTTCATCCGCCTGTGGTTCGTCGACGTGCTGGGCCTGCTCAAGAGCTTCTCGATCCCGGTGTCGGAGCTCGAGTCGGCCCTCGAGGAGGGGGTCGGCCTGGACGGCTCGTCGCTGGAGGGCGCGTCGCGGATGCGCGAGCACGACGTCATCGCGCATCCCGATCCGCGGACGTTCCAGGTGCTGCCGTGGCGGCCGGACTCGATCGTCGGCCGGATGTTCTGCGAGGTCCGCCAGCCCGACGGCGAGCCGTTCGGCGGCGACTCGCGCGCGGTGCTGCGGCGGACGCTCGAGCAGGCGGCGGCGCTGGGCTACTCGATGCAGGTCGGATGCGAGGTCGAGTTCTTCGTCTTCGCCCCGCTGGGCTCCAACGGCGCCAAGCCGCTGGTGCTCGACGACGGCGCGTACTTCGACCTCACGCCGCTCGACGTCGGCAGCGACTTTCGCCGCCGCACGATCGACTACCTCGAGCAGATGGGGATCCCGGTCAAGGCCTCCCACCACGAGGTGGCTCCGTCCCAGCACGAGATCCAGCTTGCGCACACCGACGCCCTGTCGATGGCCGACGCCGTGACGACGTTCCGGATCGCCGTCAAGGAGGCAGCGCACGAGCTGGGCGCGTACGCGACGTTCATGCCCAAGCCGCTGGAGGAGCACCCGGGATCCGGCATGCACCTGCACCTCTCGCTGTTTCAGGGCGAGCGCAACGCCTTCTACGACGGCGACGGCCACACGCCCCTGTCGCCGGCCGGCCGCGCGTTCCTCGCCGGCGTCCTCGCGCACGCGCGGGAGCTGACGGCGGTGACGAACCAATGGATCAACTCCTACCGGCGGCTCGCGACGGGCTTCGAGGCCCCGCGCACGGTGACCTGGACGCGGCGCGGCGGGGCGGCGCTCGTGCGCGTGCCCTCGCGCCGGCCCGGCCGCGCGAGCGGCGCGCGCCTGGAGCTGCGCTCGCCCGACCCGTCCTGCAACGCATACCTCGCGCTCGCGCTCATCCTCGCCGCCGGCCTGCGCGGGATCGAGCGCGGCTACGAGCTGCAGGCCGAGAGCCTCGACGATGCGGCCGGGGACACGCTGCTCCCGCTCGACCTGCGCGAGGCGACCGACCTCTTCGACGAGTCCGAGCTCGCGCGGGAGACGCTCGGCGACCGGCTCTGCGACGCGTTCGTCGCCAACAAGCGCCGCGAGCTCGACGAGGAGCGCCGCACGGTGACGGAGTTCGACCGCTCCCACTACCTGCGCCTGTTATAGCGAGGGCATGCGTTGATCTTCGCCATCCACCTCCCGTCGAGCTACGGCGCGCCGTCGTGAGCGACGCCTGGATCTACGGCGAGCACGGCAGCGATGCGACGTCGCAGCTGCTTGCCGAGCTCGGCTACAGCCCGCACCGCGTCGCCGCCAACGGCACGCTGCGGCCGCCGGCCGGCGACAACCGCGCGCCGGCGCTCGCGGTCGTGCTCGCGACGGGCCTCGAGCAGCCCTCGTGCGAGGAGCTGTGCGCCCGGCTGGCGGCCGACGAGGACCTCGGCGAGGTGCCGGTGATCGTCGCGATGGACCGCGACAGGCTGGCCGAGGGGCTCGGCGTCGCGGAGGGCCACGAGCTGCTCGTCGAGCCGTTCAGCGCCGAGGAGCTGCGGACCCGCATCGCCCGGGCGCGGCGTGCTGCCAGCGGGATCGACCACGACGACGTCATCCGCGTCGGCAGCCTGGAGCTGAACCTCGCGACGTATCAGGTCGCGATCGGCGACCGGCCGGTGGACTTCACGTACATGGAGTACGAGCTGCTGAAGTTCCTCGTGACCCACCCGAGCCGGGTCTTCTCGCGCGAGGCGCTCCTCAACCGCGTGTGGGGCTACGACTACTACGGCGGGGCCCGGACGGTCGATGTCCACATCCGGCGCGTGCGCGCGAAGCTCGGCTCCGAGCATGCCGCGCGGATCAAGACGGTACGCAGCGTCGGCTATCGCTGGGAGGGCGGATGACCCTGCAGGAACGCTCGGAGGACCGGCTGGCGACGCTCCCGCAGCGGGCGGGACGCACTCCCTACGCGGGGTTCCGCGCGGTCATCAAGGCGGTTGGGACCGGACACCGTGGGAGCCGCGCGCTGACGTTCGACGAGGCCCACGCGGCGGCGTCCGCGCTGCTCGCCGGCGAGGTGAGCCCGGTGCAGGCGGGCGCGTTCCTCATCGCGATGCGGATCAAGGGCGAGACGCCGCCCGAGCTGGCCGGGATGACGCAGGCGCTGCGTGACGCCGCGCGCTCGGTGGCTCCCGAGGCGCAGCCGAGCGCGCGCCCCGTCGTCGCCTGCGCGGGCGCGTTCGACGGCATGGCGGAGGCGCCGCACCTGTCGCTCGCCGCCGCGGTGCTGGCGGCCGCGGCGGGCGCCCGCGTCGTCGTGCACTGCGGCGCGCGCCTGGGCCCCAAGCGCGGCACCACGCCGGCCGACGTGCTGGCCGCGCTCGGCGGCCCGGCGCGGCCGGAGCCGGCCGAGTCGCTGGCGATGCTCGAGCGCGCCGACGTCGCGCTCGTCCACGCCGGCGCGGCGATCCCCGGCTGGGACGCCCTGGCCGACATCCGTGACGAGATCGGCCTGCGCGGGCCGCTGCACACCGCCGAGAAGCTCGTCGACCACCTCGGCGCGACGCGCTTCGTCGTCGGTCACACGCACTCCTGCTATCGCGAGCGGATCGTCGACTCGCTCATGCTGCTCGGCGCGCAGCACGCGGTGGCCGTGCGCGGCATCGAGGGATCCGACGTGCTGCGCCCCGGGCGCCCGTCGGCGGCCGACGCGCACGGTCCCCTGGAGCTGCCGACGGCGCCGGGAGCGGTCCTGCGGGGCGATCCCGATCCCGAGGTCGGAGCGGCGCTGACGCGCGCGATCGTCAGCGGTGACGAGCACGGCGCGGCCGCCGATGCGGCGACGCTCAGCGCGGGCGTACGGCTCTACGCGGGCGGTCGCTGCGAAAGCCCGGCCGCGGGCGCCGACCTCGCCGCCGCCGCGATCGCCGACGGCCGCGCCAGTGCGACGCTCGCGGCGCTGCTGGGGGGCTGACGGCCCGGCAGCGCCCGTCCGAAGATGGCGCGCTCGGCGTCTGGGGCTGCGGTCGTCCGGTCGTGAGCCAGCGCCGGGCCACGTTTGCCCCGCTGTATCGACGTCCGGTCGATAACGAATGCCGCGCGCGGGTAGATGAAAGCCCATGCACGTCCGGTTCCCCGGGCAGGACAGCCAGACCGGCGACATGCGCGAGCCCGCCAAGCGCGACGACCTGGAGCCCCTTCAGCGGGCGCTCCCGGCGATCCGCGAGGACGTAGAGGTCACGCGTGCCTGATGCGGTCGGGCAGCGGCCGGCGCTCGGCTCCGAGCGCGCCGTGGCCGGCGCGGCGATCGGCTCGGCGGGGTTCGCCGTGCCGGAGAAGATCGTCGAGAACGCGCCGATCGCCGAGCGGCTCGGGGTGGAACCGGAGTGGATCGTCAGACGCACGGGAATCAGCCGGCGTCATGTGCTGGCGCCGGGGGAGCGGCTGATCGACATCGCCGCGCAGGCCGGCGATGCCGCCTTGGCCGGAGCAGAGCTCGATCCGGGTGACGTCGACCTGGTCCTCGTGGCGACCACGAGCAACGACCACATCACTCCGGACGCGGCCCCACTGGTGGCCGCCGAGCTCGGTGCGCGGCGTGCGGGGGCCTTCGACGTCGGGGCGGCCTGCACGGGCTTCGTCGCTGCAGTCGCCGTCGCCCGTGGGCAGATCGAGACCGGCATGGCGGAACGGGTGCTCGTGATCGGCGCCGATGCGCTCTTCCAGTACCTCGACTCCGACGACAAGCGCACCGCGGCGCTCTTCGGCGACGGCGCCGGCGCGGTGGTGATGACGGCGACCGATCCGCCTGGGCGGGTGGGCGCGCCCGTGCTACGTGCCGACGGCGGCCGAGCGAACCTGATCTTCGCGACCCGCGACGAGGCCAAGCTCCAGATGGAGGGCGGCGAGACCTTCCGCCACGCCGTCGAGCGTCTCGCCGAGGTCACCGAGGAGGCGCTCGCGAGCGCGGGCATCGGGACCGGCGACATCGACCTCTTCGTCTACCACCAGGCGAACCGGCGCATCCTGCGCGCCGTTGGCGAGCGGCTCGAGCTGCCCCCCGAGCGCGTGGTCGACGTCATCGCGGAGTACGCCAACACGTCGGCGGCCACGATCCCGATCGCTCTCGCGAAGGTGCAGGCCGAGGGCACGCTCACCCCGGGTCAGCGTCTGCTCCTGGCGGCGTTCGGGGCCGGCTTCACGTGGGGTGCGATGGTCATCGACTGGGGGCTGGACGAGCAATATGTATGAGCAGCGGAGGTGAGCAGAAGTGCAGCATGAGGCCCGCAGCGCGACCGTCCAAACCACAGGCCTGGCGCGATGAGCCGCCGTCGGGTGGTCATCACCGGCGTCGGGGCGGTCACGCCCCTCGGCGTCGGCGCGGAGAGCAGCTTCAAGCGCTGGGTGGCCGGCGAGTCCGGCATCGAGGATGGTGTGGGTCGCTGCGACGAGTTCTCGGCGGCCGACTTCCTCTCAAAGAAGGAGGCTCGGCGAGCCGATCGGTTCACCCAGCTGTCGATCGTGGCCGCGCAGGAGGCGCTCTCGCAGGCCGGCTTCGAGGACGGCACGCCGATCGATCCAGAGCGCGTCGGCTGCATCGCGGCTACCGGAGTCGGCGGGATCAGCACGATCGAAGCCGGTCAAGACGCCCTGCGTGAGAAGGGGGCGGAGAGCGTCTCGCCGCAGACCGTGCCGATGATGATGCCCAACGCGAGCGCCGGTACGCTGGCGCTGCGCTACGGGTTGAAGGGCCCGTCGCACTGTGTGGCATCGGCGTGCGCGGCCGGCACGGACGCGATCGGCGCGGCCGCGCGCCTCATCCGCGCGGGTGAGGCCGACGCGGTCGTGACCGCCGGGGCCGAAGCGGGCCTCACCCCGCTTGCGCGGGCGGCGTTCGGAAATATGGGCGCCCTGTCGCCGTCGGGCATCTCTCGCCCGTTCGACGCGCGGCGCGACGGTTTCGTCATGGGCGAAGGGGCCGGCGTACTGGTCCTCGAGGACGCGGAGGTCGCTGCACGGCGTGGCCAGCCCGAGCTTGGCGAGATCCTCGGCTTCGGTGCCAGCTCCGACGCACACCACATCACGGCGCCCCAGCCGGAGGGGACCGGTGCGGCCCGGGCGATACAGAGGGCGCTGCAGAACGCCGGCATCGAGGCCGCAGACGTCGACTACGTCAACGCCCACGGCACATCGACGCCGCTCAACGATCGTGCGGAGACACTGGCGCTCAAGGAGGCGCTCGGAGAGGCGGCCAAGCGGACGCCGGTGTCCTCGACGAAGTCGGTGATCGGCCATCTCCTTGGCGCGGCCGGCGCGGTCGAAGCGATCCTCACCCTGCTCGCCCTCCGCGAGCGCGTCACGCCACCGACGGTCGGCTGGGAGGAGCGAGAGGAGGGGATGGATCTCGACTACGTGCCGCAGGCACGACCGCTCGAGGCAAAGAACGGCGACGGACCGGTCGCGATCTCCAACGCCTTCGGCTTTGGTGGACACAACGCCGTGGTGTGCATCCGCGCCACATGATGACCGCCCGCCGGCCGCGCTGAGCGCTGCGAGAATCTCGAACTCGCCGCGGCCGCGGTCGTCGACGCGCTCGACGTCGAGAGCGACCGCCGCGACGTTCTCGGCGGCGTCGATCGGTTCGACGACGACCGCCGCTCGCCCGTGGGCGGTGAACGCCACGTCGCCGGCGCCGAGGAGCGTCCGTGCCACGCGCGGATCGGCCCGCAGCCGGCCTGGCCGTTACCAGCGTGATGCGCCTATCCTCGTGCCAGGTGAGCGCAAACGTCGGCCAGGAAGTCGTGCCGCGACTGCGCGGTGTTTCGCATGTGATCGCGTTTGTCGCCGCGCTGGGCGCGGCAGGCGTGATCGTTGCGCTGGCGCCCGGCGGCAGCGCAGCCGTCGCCCTCGCCGTGTATGGCGTCGGCCTCGTCGCGCTGTTTGGCGGCTCGGCGCTGTATCACCGCTGGCCGGGACCGACACGGTTCAAGCCGCTGCTGCGCCGTATCGATCACAGCACGATCTTCGTGTTCATCGCCGCCAGCTACACGCCCGTGGCCCTGATCGTCATGGACGGCACGATCGCGTGGCTGTTGCTCTCAGGAGCGTGGACGGGGGCCGTGGTCGGCGTGGCGTTCTCGCTGGGATGGATCGACGCCCCGCGCCCCGTCGTTGCCGGCAGCTACGTCGCGCTTGGATGGATCGCCGCGATCGCCGCGCCGCAGCTCGTGCGCGCCCTCGGCCCCGCCCCGCTGGCACTGTTCGTGGCCGGCGGGGTCCTGTACTCCGCCGGCGCCGTCGTCTACGCGTTGCGGCGCCCCGATCCCTGGCCCAACACCTTCGGGTTCCACGAGGTATTCCACACGCTCGTCATCGCAGCCGCCGTCACACACTACGTCGCGATGATCGGCTGGGTCCTGCCCGCAGCCCGCGCCTGACACCACCACCGGCGAACACTCAGGCGTCCTGAGGCGAGTCGGTCACGCAACGTGCGTGTTCTTGCCGCACGTCGCCCGCGTGCGCGTCTTACCGGCGCGCCTTGGTATCAGCTGCGAGCAAGACACGTGCGCAGCTTGCAACGGAGGCGGGGCCGAGGCTCTGGAGCTCAGCGTGAACATCGGCGGCGGCCTGCGGTTCGAACGTTGGGTCGTGCCGGTACGGCCGGAGGCGCCGCTCCGGCGATGACCAACGCTCGACTCCCCACACGACGTCTTCGGGGGCCGCACGCCATAGATAGGCGAGCACCAGAAGGTCGTGGCTGTCAACCGGATGGCCGGCGACGAACGCGAGCCGCAGCCCCCCACCGTCTTCGTCGTCGGCGTCGTAGCTGCGAGCCAGGCGTGCGCGAAGCTCCACCGGTGGCGGCTCGCGCGGGCTGTCCAGGGGAACGTAGTCGAACAGGTCGAGCTCGGTCGTTACCGGCGGCAAGGAGCCGAGTTGCTTGAGTGTGGACATTGCGAGCAGAGGCTAGGCCAGGTGCGCCTCGACAGCGGATCCGCGGCCCGCCCAGACGCGTTCAACCGCAGCAATCGGCGCGGGCACTCCCGCCGCGCATAGCTCTGGCCGGCCAGCCGGGCGCCTGCCAACCGCACGGTCGGCAGGCGCGCACTCGCTAGACGAGCTGGACGTTGACGGCCTTGGGTCCCTTGTCGCCGGCCTCGGCGTTGTAGGACACCTTGGCGCCCTCGCTGAGCGAGCGATAGCCGTCGCCAGCGATCCCGGTGTGATGGACGAACAGGTCCTTCGTCTGGTCGTCGGGCGAGATGAACCCGAAGCCCTTGTCGTCGCTGAACCATTTGACGGTTCCAGTAGCCACTGTGCTTCCTCCTGCGTTGTGTGTGCTGCGAACGCGGAGATTGCTATGAGCAAGACGACGAGCGCTGGCACTACGGCGTCGGGCGATGTCGCCCAACCTGATAGGCCGAGTCTAGCAGCAACGCCATCACGCCATTTCGAGCTGCCCGGCGTACGGCCCGCGCCCGCAGAGGCACGCCGCGCCGCAGCGAGCGCCCAGCTCGATCGCCTCGTCCAGGCCCATCCCCGCGCCGAGCCCGTGCGTCAGCCCCGCCGCGAACGAGTCGCCGCAGCCGTAGGCGTCGACCGGCTCGCCCGGCAGCGGCGTCGGCTCCCATGATCCGCTGCGACGCGTCAGCCAGGGCGGCGGCGGCTCGTCGTCGTCGCGGGCGCTCCACTCGCCGCCCGCGCCACTGCGCGTGCGCACGACGACCCGCGGCTCGGGGTCGAGCATGCCGGGGGCGTAGACCTCGCCGGGATCGTGCGCGCTGCCGACGAGCACGTCGAGCGTGACGCCCGCGCCCGCCAGCGCCTCCAGCGCGCGCGGCGTCGCGACGAGCACGCGCGCGGCCCGCGCGGCGCGCGCGGCGCCGGCGTCGCCGCCGGTGAAGTAGATCGCGTCCAGCTCGCCCAGCGCGTCCCACGGCAGCGGATCAGCGCGCACCGGCACGATCCGCTCGCCGAGGACCGTGATCGTCCGCTCGCCGGCGTCGTCGAGGAACGTGAAGGTGCGCCGCTGCGGCGCCTCGCGTGCCGCGGCGTGCAGCGTGACGCGGTAGTGGTCGCGCAGCCGCTCGCCGGTGCGGCGCGCGGCGCGGTCGTTGCCGATCGCGGTGAGGAACGTCGCCCCGCCGGCGAGCTT
>DASWQM010000248.1:0-1886 GCA_036403675.1 Solirubrobacteraceae bacterium
TGGTCCCGCTCGTCTTTCAGGCCGCGGCCAAGCTGCGACTCACGCCAGATCGCCAGGACGCCCTCGATCCAGACTCACTCGACGATCACGAGTCTGCCGGCTTGATCTCGTTCTACCGCAAGGAACTCGACGACCGCGGGATCAAGTTCTTCCTCATCCAGCTGGACTACATGCCGGAAGCCGTAGACGTCGCCTGACGATGTTTCGGAGCTACCGACCAACTCAGTCGGGAACGTGGAGCCTCAGACTGCCGGGGCCCCTCGAAATCCAGAGCCAGGGGCAGCCGTAGCACGGGGCGACCCATGCGCGGGCTCACGCGCGCAGGGCGCGCACGTGGTAGACCGACGTCAAGCCGGTCTCAAAGACGCTGCGCGTCGCGCGCAGGTACAGCCGCCAGACGCGCATCCGCTCCGGGCCGACGAGCGGCTCTGCCGCCGCGGCGTTGCGGTCCAGCCGCTCGGCCCAGATCGCCAGCGTGCGGACGTAGTGCTCGGCGAAGCCTTCGACGTGCTCGCACACAAAGCCCGCGCGCTCGAGCGCGAGCAGCAGGCGCGAGAGGTGCAGCGGGGCCGCGGCGGGGAAGGCGTAGCGCTCGCAGAAGCGGCCGGCCTGCGGCTCGCCGTGGCGCAGCCGCGCGATGCCGTGGATCAGCAGCCGCCCGCCGGGCTTGAGCAGCGACGCCAGGACAGCCGCGTAGCGGTCGGGCGCGTTGCTGGCGTAGTGGACCATTCCGATCGAGGCGATCGCGTCATAGCGCTCGCCCGACAGCTCGCGGTAGTCGGCGACGCGGATCTCGACGCGGTCGCCGATCCCCGCCGCGTGCGCGCGCTCGCGCGCGAGCGCCGCCTGCGGCGCCGACGGGTTGATGCCGACGACGTCGACGTCGTGGCGCGCCGCAGCGTGGATCGCGAAGCTGCCCCAGCCGCAGCCGACGTCGAGCACGCGCTCGCCCGGCTTCAGCGCGAGCTTCGTGCAGACGAGCTCGAGCTTGCGCTCCTGCGCGGCCTCGAGCGACTCGTGCTCGTCCGCCGGGTCCTCGAAGATCGCGCACGAGTACGTCATCGACGGGTCGAGGAAGAGGGCAAAGAAGTCATTCGGGATGTTGAAGTGGCGCACGGCGCGCGCGTCGCGCGCGACGCTGTGGCGCCGGCCGCGCGGGCGCAGCTCGACCGCGGGCGGTTGTGGCAGGCGCACGAGCCCGGTCGCGCGCACGGCGGCGACGATGAGCCGGCGCTTCGTCGCCGCGTCGATCGCCGGCGGGCGCCAGTCGCCGATGAGCGCGATGAGCGCATTGAGATCGGAGATCTCAAGCTCGCCCGAAACGTACGCGCGGCTGAGCCCGAGCTGCCCCGGCGCGCGCAGGGCGTGCGCGAGCGCACGCGGCGAGCGCACGTCGACCACGAGGCCGGCGCCCTCGCCGCCCGTCGCGCGAAGCTCGCTGCCGTCCCAGAAGCGCACGGTGAACGGTCGCTGCGGCAGCGCCGCCGCGAGCTCGCGCCGAAGCGGTCCGCTTGTCGGACGCAGCCTCACGGGCCAGGCCCACACTGCAGGTCGCGCGCGGCGCGGGTGCGGCGCATTCGCGGGAGATACGGATGCAGCAGCCTCACCGCCGTCAACGCGCAGGAGCTTCCGGGGATGCCTCGTCAGGCTCGATCGGAAGCGGTGCATCCTCGCCGTCGCAAAGCCGCCGCGCGACATCTCCTCGCCGGGGCCTCGGGGGTGATCGCTTCCGCCTGCTGCTGGGCCTCGGCGACGATCTGCCTGACGTTCTTGATCTCGATCTGAACAAGTGGGTGGTCAGTATGCCTCCCGGTTAGATCCTGCGGGACCGCGGCGTCCTTCGACGCGCGTGCAGCGGCAACGTCATCAGGACGCCCGATGTCGAC
>DASWQM010000249.1:0-5323 GCA_036403675.1 Solirubrobacteraceae bacterium
CTCGGCGAGCAGTCGGCGGAGGCCATCTTGCCCGCCTCGGCGAAGAGCTGCTCCGATGGCGACTGACCCACGAGCGCCTTCTCCGCGCGCTCGACCTGGATCGTGGTGGGTCCGACCGCGCTGCAGGCCACGCCCGCCTCCTTGATGACGCCGCCCTGGATGCTGAGCACCGCCGACGCGGCGACGATCGCGAAGTCGCCGGCGCGGCGCTCGACCTTCTCATGGGCGCTGCCGTGACCGGGCTTGATCGGGAAGCGCACCTCGGTCAGCATCTCCGTGTCGCCGACGGCGGTCATGTAGGGCCCGACGTGGAACTCCTCCATCTCGACGAGCCGCTCGCCGTCCGGGCCGCGCAGGACGGCGATGCCCTTCAGCGCGGTGATCACGCCCGAGAGGTCCTCGGCCGGGTCAGCCTGGCAGAGTGAGCCGCCGATCGTGCCGCGGTTGCGGACGACCGGGTCCGCGAGCACCGCCTCCGCCTCGGCAAAGATGTGCGGGAACGTCTCCTCCAGCAGATCCGACTCCAGCAGGTCGCGGTGGCGCGTCATCGCTCCGATGCGGATCTCGTCGCCCTCCTTGCGGATGTAGCTGAGCTCCGGCTCAAGCGGGTTGATGTCGATCAGGTGCCCTGGGTTGGCGAGTCGCAGCTTCATCATCGGGATCAGGCTGTGGCCGCCCGCCAGGATGCGCGCGTTGCCGTTGAGCGCCTGAAGCTGCCCGATGGCATCGTCGACGCTGGTCGCCCGTGAGTACTCACAGGGCGCGGGGGTCTGCATTGCCAAGGTGTGACGCTCCTCTCCTCCAAAAGGGGGTTCTGATCGCTGAGTATGCACGCTACACTAGCCCGGTCAATCCAGATGAAGCGATTGCTTAATTGACCCTCTCGCAGCTCCGGTCGTTCGTGACGGTCGCTCGGCTGGGCTCCGTCAAGGCGGCCGCGAAGGAGCTGAACGTCAGCGAGCCGGCCGTCTCCGGGGCGGTCGGGGCGCTGCGCAGGGAGTTCGGCGACGAGCTCTACGTGCGCGCCGGAGGCATCATCGAATTGACGCCCGGCGGGCGTCAGCTCGCTCGCGCCGCCGGCGAGATCCTCGGCCTCGCCGCTGAGACGCAGCGCAGCGTGCGCGAGGACAAGCAGACGCTCCGCGTCGCCGCGACGCCGCCCTTCGCCGAGTTCGCCGGCGGCCCGTTGCTGCATGCCTTCAAGCGCCACCATCCGCAGATCGAGGTCTCGCTGCAGGTCGCCCGGCGCCGCGAGCTCTCCGACCTGCTCGCCGAGCGTCGCGCGGACATCGCGCTCGGTCCACCCGTCGCGTCGACGCCGACCGGCCCGCAGATCCAGGCCGAGCCGTTCCTGCGCTACGGCCTCGTCGTCGTCGCGGCGCCGCGCCATCAGCTGGCCGGCTCGCGCAGCGTCGCGCCCGCCGCCCTCGTCGGGACGCCGTGGCTCTTGGGCCCGTACGAGTCCGATCCCGACACCGACACCGGAGCGTTCCTGTCGCGCCAGTCGATCGCGGGCGCGCGGACGCGCGCGTATCCGAACTTCGCCGCCGCGCTGGCGCAGACGACCGCGGGGCGCGGCGTCACGCTCGCGATCGCCCACACGATCCGCGACGAGCTCGACCGCCACGCGCTCGTCGAGCTCGACGTGCGCGGCACCCCCATCACCGGGCTGTGGTACGTGAGCGCGTTGCCGCCGGCGCACCGCACGCAGACCGTCGAGGCGCTGCGGCACTTCGTCACCATGCCGGAGGCGGCGAAGGCCATGCTCTCGCGCGCCGGCGGGGTGCCGGCGGAGCGCTACGTCCAGATGGGTCGCTGGAGCTGACGCGGTTACGCGTCGCCGCCCTGGCGAGCCTCCTCGACGGCGTCGCCGCCCTGGCGAGCTTGCTCCACGCCGCCGACGTCGCCTACCTGCTCGAGGCGCTTGAGCTCCTGGAAGGTCGAGCTCGCGTTGTGCTCCTCGATGTCGCAGTAGCGCGGCGGGGGACCGGTGCGTCCGTTGACGGCCGCCTCGGGCGGGGGCACCGCCTCGCGCTCACAGCCTGGATACAGGCAGGTGACGCGGTCCTGCGCGTCACTCTCGGTCTCGGTACTCATGCAGCGTTCCTCCTTCTGCGTAGCTCTCCTACTTGGGTTATGGCCGCTCGACGAACGTAGCAATCACGCTCGCGGTGAACGCGCCCGCTTCGAACGCGGAGGGCCCGGCCGGCGGCCGGGCCCTCCGCAGCCGTTCAGCGTTCCCAGGGACGAGAGCCCTTCGCCGACAACCGGCCCGGTGACGGCGGGGGTTCCTCCGCCGGCGGCGAGGGTTCCTCCGCCGGCGGCGGAGGAGGCGCCTGCTCGGCCTGCCCGCCGCCGTCCGACGACGACTGCGGCTCGGGCGCGGGCGGCGGCGGCGCCGGCTCCGCCGCCGGCTCGCTCTCCTCGACCGCGCGGCCCTGCGCATCGCGCGGGCGTGAGCCGGGCGTCAGGGCCTCCTCGTACTGCCGCGGCGCGTTGGAGCCGACGACCGGCGACTTCGGGCGGGCGCGGGCGCCACCCGGCCGCGGGTAGAGCATGCTCGCGGCAGTGGTCGAGTACTGCGGGTCGCGGACCGCCGGGCCCTTGACGTGTGCGGCGCCGATCGGCGCCCCACGTCCGAGCGAGGCGAGGATCCCGACCCCGCGCGTGTACACGGTGCCGGTGTTGACGACCTTGCCGGTCCTGCCGACGCGCCGCAGGAACCTCTCGCCCTCGCCCGGGAACAGCGACTCGACGAGGCCGGCCGAGTCCGGGCCCGCCTTCTTGAGCAGGAGGTTCTCGAGCAGGTCGCGGCCGGTCACGAGGTTGGCGTTGATCGCGTCCACGACGCCGTTGACGGGCGCGCTCTTGGCGACGATCTCACCGACCCTGGCGAGGACGACGTCGAGGCCCGCGTTGATCTTGAACAGCTGCAGGATCGTCGCGATGAGATAGACCGCGAGCGCTGCGATGATCAGCGCGACCAGGAGGATGATGAGTGCTACCTGGATCTGCATGTGCTCCTCCTTTCTCCCTAGTAGTCCGGGAGGGCTACTTCGAGCGAGCCCCCGTAGTTGGCGACCGTGCTGACGATCTGGCTGATGTAGTTCTGCGTCGTCAGCAGGACGACGACGGCGTCGAGGTCCTTGGACGCGGCGGTCGCGACACCTGCGATCGCGTCGATCCGCGGCGGGATGCTCGAGGCCGCCGTGAGGACGCCCTTGAGGAGCCCGACGAGGACGGGGATCACGGCGATCAGGACGATGACCATGATCCACAGGGCAGCGTCAGCCATGGCCTATCCAGCCTCCTTCGCCTTGCGCACGACGAGCGCCGCCTTGGCGGCGATCCCCGGGAGCGTGGCGTTGATCGTGTTCAGCGGCCCGTTGATGTCCGCGACGAGCTGGGCCAGCGGACGCAGGTGCGCCGCCTCCACCGTCGCCAGCATGCCGCCGAGGTCGCTGAGACCGTTGGAGATCGTCGTGAGCCGCCGCCGGACCTGGGTCAGCGCGATGGCGAGGATCACGACGAGCAGCGCGGGCTCGACGATGCTCAGGATGATCATGAGGCCGGTGCTCATAGCGTCTCACCGGCCCCGATGTAGCCGTCCGTGAGCGCGTTCATGTACCCGTCCTGGATGATCGCCTCCTCGATGACGAGGTTGAGCACGGGTGGGGTGGCGGCGAGCTTGGGGATGTTCTCCGTGTAGGAGGCCACGACCGGCGTCGTGGCGAGCAGGCTTTCGACGCTTGCCTGGATGTCCTTGACGAGGCTCAGCAGGAGCATCATCAGGATGATCACGACGATGAGCACGACCGCGCCCATCCCGAGCGCGATCTGCCAGAGCGCGTGGGTGTCAAACGCTGCCAACATGGTGCTCACGAGCGACACACCACCTTCCGGAGTGACGAGACGTTGACGCTGTCCGCCCGGCTGTGATCAGCGGGCGCATGGCTGCTGATGGTCAAGTTGTGACGCTCCTCTCCCCAGGGGTACCACCGATCATGTATGCACGGAGCGGCCGTCCAGTCAATCTGCATGAAGCGATCGCTTAACAACCCCGCCGGCACGTCGGCTCGCCCGATAAGCGACCCGGCTGCGGCGATCATATCTGCTTGACGCAAGCCCGGCGAGTGGATCGTGCACGGCGGGGCTTTGGTTATGCGCGCGCGAGACTGGACGCTGAAGACGCGATCGCGGTTTCGTCTCAGCCGCGCTCGCGGTTTCGCTACGGTTGGGAACTGGGCAGCGGCAGGAAAGAGGAGCGATGAGCAGCGATGTCCTGACACACCTCGATGAGGATGGCCGGGCGCGGATGGTCAACGTCGGCGCCAAGCCGGCGACGGCGCGCGTCGCCGTCGCACGGGGCGTCGTGCGCATGAGCCCTCGGACGGCGGCGGCGGTTGCCGCGGGGGACGCGCCGAAGGGCGACGTCGTCTCCACCGCTCGGCTGGCCGCGATCCAGGCGGCCAAGCGCACCGACGAATGGGTCCCGCTCGCCCACACCCTGCCGCTGGACTCCGTCGACGTCGACATCGACGTCGATCCCGACGCGGGAGCGGTGATCCTCACGACGACCGCCCGCGTAACAGCCCGTACGGGCGTCGAGATGGAGGCGATGGTGGCGGCTGCTGCGGGCGCGCTGTGCGTCTACGACATGGTCAAGGGTATCGAGCGCGGCGTCGTGATCGAGCGCGTCGAGCTCCTGGAGAAGAGCGGCGGTCGCTCAGGGACATGGAGACGCGATGACGACGATTGAGCCACTGCGCGACGGACACGGCCGGCTGATCCGCGACGTGCGCGTGTCGGTCACCGATCGCTGCAACTTCCGCTGCCAGTACTGCATGCCCGCGGAGGGGCTGCCGTGGCTCGAGCGCAGCGAGGTGCTGAGCTTCGAGGAGCTGGAGCGCACCGTCGGGCTGCTCGCGTCGATGGGCGTGCACGACATCCGCCTCACCGGCGGCGAGCCGCTCGTGCGGCGAGAGTTCCCGCGGCTGGCGTCGATGCTCGCGGCCGTCGAGGGCGTTCGAGACCTCAGCGTCACGACGAACGGCTTCCTGCTCGAGCGCGACGCCGCGGCGCTCGTCGAGGCGGGCATCAACCGCTTCAACGTCTCGCTGGACTCGCTGCAGCGCGACCGCTTCTTCGAGATGACGCGCCGCGACGCGCTGCCGCGGGTGCTGCGCGGCCTGGAGGTGCTCGCGAGCTTCCCGGAGGCGCACCCGATCAAGATCAACGCCGTCGGCCTGCGCGGCTTCACCGAGACGGAGATCCTCCCGATGGCGGAGTTCGCGCGGACGCACCCCTACGAGGTGCGCTTCAT
>DASWQM010000250.1:0-2382 GCA_036403675.1 Solirubrobacteraceae bacterium
GGTCGAGCTCGCCGCGGTTCTCGCGCAGCTCGGGCTCCGGGTAGGGCAGGCCGAGGCGCTCGTAGACCTCCTCCTCGGTCGCGCAGCGCAGCGTCTCGCCGGTGGCGTCGTCGAGGATCCCGTACTCGGAGACGTGCAGGCCGCGGCGCACGGCGGCCTCGCGCAGCGCGACGTTGTGCGCCTGCGAGCCGGTGAAGTGCTGCAGGAGGTTGCCGAAGTTCGCCGGCTCGACGACGCGCAGGTCGACCGGTAGCCCGGTGTGCGTCCGCCCGCGCGCGGCGTTGTCGTTCGGCGCCGACGCCGACTCGATGAGGTCGAGCTCGCCGAGGGCGCGGGCGAGCGCACCGGGGTCGCTGGCGGTGGCGATGATGTCGAGGTCCTTCACGGAGTCGGTCAGGCGGCGCGCCGATCCCGCGAGCTCGACGCGCTCGGCGGCCGGGTGCTCTCGCAGCGCGGCGACGATCTGCTCGCCGACCGTCAGGGCGCGGTTCAGCAGCACCCGCTGCGCCGGCCGCTCCGCGATGCCGGCGTCCAGCGACGACAGCACCGAGGCCTCGAACTTCGGCCCGAAGCCCTTCAGCCCGCGCAGGCGCTGCTCCTCGGCGGCCGCACGCAGCATCTCCGGCGAATCGATTCCGAGCTCGTCGAAGAGGCGCCGCGCGCGCTTGGGCCCGAGGCCAGGCAGGCGCGTCATGTCGAGCAGGCCCGGCGGGTACTTCGCGCGAAGCTTCTCGAGCGCCGGGATCGTGCCGGTGTCGAGCAGCGCGACGAGCTTCTCCTCGAGCGTCTTGCCGATCCCCGGCAGCTCCGTGACCCGGCGCTGGCGCGTCATTCCCGCGACGGAGACCATCGCGTCGCGGACGCTCTTGGCGGCGCCGCGGTAGGCGAGGACGCGGTGCACGACCGCACCGTCGAGCTCGTAGAGGTCGGCGAGCTCGTCGAAGGCGGCGGCGATCTCGAGGTTGGAGGGGTCAGAGGCCATGAGTTGAAGTGGGCATCTAGGGTAGTCGCGCCGATGCCGCCTACCGCCTGGCTGATCCTGCCGACCTACGACGAGGCCGAGAACATCGAGGCGATCGTGACCGCCGCGCGCGCGGTGCTCGCCGAGGCAGCGCCGGGCGGCTACCGGGTCCTCGTCGTCGACGACGGCTCGCCCGACGGGACCGGCGCGATCGCCGACCGGCTCGCCGCCGAGCACGCGGAGGTCGAGGTCCTGCACCGCACCGTCCGCGAGGGGCTCGGTCCGGCCTACATCGCGGGCTTCACGTACGCGCTCGACGCCGGTGCCGACTACATCATAGAGATGGACGCCGACTTCTCCCACGACCCAGCCGACCTCGCGCGCCTGCTGGCCGCGGCGGCCGACGCCGACGTCGTGCTCGGCTCACGCTACGTCACCGGCGGCGCGGTCGCGGACTGGGGCTGGTCGCGGCGCCTCGTCAGCCGCGGCGGGTCGTGGTACGCCCGGCGCGTCCTGGGGCTGCACGTGCGCGACCTCACCGGCGGCTTCAAGTGCTTCCGGCGCGAGGTGCTCGAGGCGATCGACCTGCCGACGGTGCGCTCGCGCGGCTACGCCTTCCAGGTCGAGCTCACCCATCGAGCCGTGCGCGCGGGCTTCCGGGTCGTCGAGCTGCCGATCGTCTTCCGCGATCGGCAGGCGGGGCGATCGAAGATGTCGTGGCGGATCGCCGGCGAGGCGGCGCTGCTCATCCCGCGGCTGCGCTTCGGGCGCCGTGCTCGCACATCCGGCTACGCCCGCGTCGGCTGAGCCGCCGCAGCCCCGCGGGCGCCGATACGAACGCTCGTGCAGACCTCGGATCTCGCGCTCGTCCGCGGGCTCGCGGACACGCGGGCGACGCTGGCCGCCTGGAACGAGCGGCCCTGGCCGGTCATCGGCCGCTGGCTGGCCGGCGCGCTGGCGATCGCGATGCTGCTGCTGGCGGCGGTGTGGCTCATCGCGGAGCTGTCCGTCCCCGATGCCGGCCCGCCCACCCCGCGGACGTTCCTGGCGCGCAACGGCGATCCGGAGGTCGTCCTCGTCGCGCACGTCCTCTGGCGCAACGGGCTCGTCCTCGCGCTCCACGCGCTGGCCTGCGTGGCCGGCTTCATCGCCGGCAGCTCGCTGCCGCAGGAGGCCCGCCGCCACACCGGCGCCTGGCGCTGGATCCACGAGCAGGCCGGGCCGTTCGCGATCGCCTTCGTCGTCGCCGCGACGACGTTCTCGCTCGTCAGCCAGGCCTTCGTCCTCGGGCAGGGCGCGGCGGCGCTGGGCGCGCAGCTCGACCTCTCGCCGGCGCTGCTGCTCGTAGGGCTGGCGCCCCACGCGCTGCCGGAGCTCGTCGCCCTCTTCCTGCCGCTGGCGGCATGGATGATCGCCAGCCG
>DASWQM010000251.1:0-9036 GCA_036403675.1 Solirubrobacteraceae bacterium
CGTCAGCGTCGCGCCGGCGCTCGTCCGCGTGGGCGAGCTGATCCGCTCCAGCCACGAGCGCTTCGACGGCGCCGGCTATCCCGACGGCCTCGCCGGCGAGCAGATCCCGATCGGCGCGCGCGTCATCGCCGTCTGCGACGCGTACGAGGCGATCGTGTCCGACCGGCCGTACCGCGCGGCGCGCACACCGCACGAGGCGCTCGCCGAGCTGCGGCGCTGCGCCGGCGAGCAGTTCGACCCCGCCGTCGTCGCCGCGTTCGAGGCGGCACTCGCGGACGTCGAGCGCAGCGATCGCGCGGCCTGACCCGCCGCGCCCGGTAGGGCACGATGCGCCGGACTGCGATCGTGCGGGTCGGTACTCGCTGTACGAGCTGCCACGCACGTACGACAGGCTCGAGAGCAGCGTGGTGCGCGTCTCGGCGGCGCTCCGGCTACGTCAACCCACCCGGCCGCGACCGCTACACGGACAACGACTAGTACACGCTGACCTACGCATTCGGTGGTCGCTCTCGCACGACGAACGTCTGCGAGAACCGGAGCCGGTTGCATGAGCGTCGTCCGCCGCGCGCTCGCGGCCGTCAAGAGCGATCGCGTGGCCTAACCGGGCCGCGGCGGGTAGGAGACGATGTACATACTCTCAGTAAGCCCCGGCCCGTGCCGGGGCCGACCCGCCTCGTGACCGTCCCGGCTCAGACCATCACCACCGATCCCGCGCCGCTCACTCCTGAGCTGCTGGCGCGCCTGCGCGCCATCTGCGGTCCCGCGCACGTCCTCACCGAGCCGATCCAGCTGCGCACGTACGAGTCCGACGGCCTGCTGCAGTACCGCGCGACGCCTGGCGCGGTCGTGCTGCCGGGCAGCGCGACCGAGGTCCGCGACGTCGTACGGGCGTGCGCGACGGCAGGCGTGCCGTGGGTCGCGCGCGGTGCCGGCTCGGGCCTGTCAGGCGGCGCGCTGCCGGTCGCCGAGGGGGTGCTCATCGCCGTCACGCGGATGCGCCGTGTGCTCGAGGTCGACCTGCCGAACGGGCGCATCGTCGTCCAGCCCGGCGTGACGAACACCGAGGTCTCGCTGGCCGTCGGCCCGACGCACTTCTACCCGCCCGACCCCTCGTCGCAGATCGTCTGCTCGATCGGCGGCAACGTCGCCGAGAACTCCGGCGGCGCGCACTGCTTCAAGTACGGCTTCACGACGAACTACGTCACCGGCCTCGAGATCGTGCTCGCCGACGGCGAGGTCGTGACGCTCGGCGGCAAGGAGGTCGACCGTCCCGGCTACGACCTGCTCGGCGCGTTCGTCGGCTCGGAGGGCACGCTCGGCATCTGCACCGCGATCACGCTGCGCCTCATCCCGGTGGCCGAGGCGACGGAGACGATGGTCGCCTTCTTCGACTCGACGAGCCACGCCGGCGAGGCGGTGTCGGAGATCGTCTCCGAGGGCGTCGTGCCGGGCGCGATCGAGATGATGGACACGCTCACGATCCAGGCCGCCGAGGAGGCCGTCCACGCAGGCTTCCCGACGGACGTCGGCGCGGCGCTGATCGTCGAGCTCGACGGATCGCGTGCCGAGTGCGACGCGCGCTTCGACGACGTCGTGCGCATCTGCGAGCGCAGCGGCGCGAGCGAGATCCGGATCGCGCGCGACGACGCCGAGCGCATGGCGATCTGGAAGACGCGCAAGGCCGCGTTCGCGGCGATGGGCCGCGTCGCGCCGCACTACTACGTCCAGGACGGCGTCATCCCGCGCACGAAGCTGCCCGAGGTGCTCGCGCGGATCACGGCGCTCGCCGAGGAGTACGGCATGCGCGTCGGCAACGTCTTCCACGCCGGCGACGGCAACCTGCACCCGCTCGTCTGCTACGAGGGCGAGGAGGAGGCCGAGCGCGCCGAGGAGCTGTCGGGCCGGATCCTGGAGGTCTGCGTCGAGGCCGGCGGCTCGATCACCGGCGAGCACGGGATCGGCGTCGACAAGAAGCGCCACATGCCGACGATGTTCGCCGAGCCCGATCTCGCCGCCTTCCAGCACCTGCGCTGCGCGTTCGACCCGCGCGGGCTCGCCAACCCGGGCAAGGTCATGCCGACGCCGCGGCTGTGCGGCGAGGTCCCCGGCCCGTATCGCCAGCACCCGCTCGAGCGCGAGGGCATCGCGGAGCGCTTCTAGCCATGGCGACCGAGACGCTGCGCAGCGAGACGCCGCAGGACGCCGAGGACGCGGCCGAGCTGTTGCGCGCGTGCGCCGCCGACGGGATCGCGGTGCGCTTCGCGGGCGGTGCCACGAAGGCCTGGGGGCACGCGGGCGGCGACGACGGCCTGCGCCTGTGCACGAGCGCGCTGGACACGATCGTCGAGCACAACCGCGGTGACCTCACCGCCGTGCTGCAGGCCGGCGTCCCGCTGCGCGCGCTCGACGAGCTGCTCGCCGACGCCGGGCAGATGCTCGCGCTCGACCCGCCGCTCGGCGCCGGCGACGCCGCGACCGTCGGCGGCGCCGTCGCCGCCGGCGACAGCGGCCCGCTCCGCCATCGCTACGGCGCCGCCCGCGACCTCGTCCTGGGCATGACCGTCGCGCTGTCGGACGGGTCGCTCGCCCGTGCCGGCAGCAAGGTCATCAAGAACGTCGCCGGCTACGACCTCGCGAAGCTCTTCAGCGGCTCGTTCGGCACGCTCGGGCTCATCACCGAGGTCATCGTGCGATTGCACCCGCGCCCGCCCGACCACGCGACCGCGGTCGGCGCGACCGACGACCCGGCGGTCCTGCAGGACGCGGCGCTCGCGCTCGCGGCCAACTCGCTGGAGGCGCAGGCGCTGGACGTGCGCTGGGAGGCCGGCGAGGGGCTCGTGCTCGCGCGCTTCGCCGGCATCGCCGCGACCGAGCAGGCGGCGGCGGCCGAGCGGCTGCTCGGCGCGTCCGGCGTGCAGGCGCGGACGGTCGAGGAGGACGCGGCGCTGTGGACGGCGCAGCGCACGGGCCAGCGCAGCGCCAAGGGCGCGGTCGTGCGCGTGTCAGGCCGGCCGACGCAGCTGGCGGAGTCCTGCGAGGCGGCGAAGGCGGCGGGCGCGACGCTCGTCGGCCGCGCCGCGCTCGGGCTGTCGTGGATCGCGCTGCCCGCCGCCGCGCCCGCCGAGCTCGTGCAGGCGATCGCGGGCCTGCGCGACACGCTGCGCCCATCGCCGGGCGTCGTGCTCGACGCGCCCGCCGCCGTCCGCGCGCAGCTCGATCCGTGGGACCACCCGGAGGACTCCGCGCTCGTCCTCATGCGCCGCGTGAAGGCACGCTTCGACCCGACCGCGACCTGCAACCCCGGCATCTTCGTCGGAGGGATCTAGTAGTGGTCGGTCCCGCAGGTCCGCACGTGTTCGGATCGGCCGCCGATCACCGCCTGGCGGCGTCCTCCGTCGTCGATGTGCCAGAGGCACACCTTCCTGCCTGCGCCCTTGCCAGTCGGCGCCGGCAACCGCCCACACACGCACGGACCCACAGGACGGACCACTGATGCAGACCCCGATCGACCGCGCCTTCGACGACCACAAGCCGCCCGAGCGCGAGCTCATCGAGGACTGCGTGCACTGCGGCTTCTGCCTGCCGACCTGCCCGACGTACGTCCTCTGGAACGAGGAGATGGACTCCCCGCGCGGGCGGATCGTGCTCATGGACGAGGGCCTGCAGGAGGGCAGCGAGCTGAGCCCGACGATGGTCGGCCACTTCGACAACTGCCTGGGCTGCATGGCGTGCGTCACGGCCTGCCCGTCGGGCGTGCGCTACGACCTGCTCATCGAGGACACGCGCCAGCAGGTCGAGCGCCGCCACCCGCGCAGCGTCGGCGAGCGGCTGCTGCGCCGAGGACTGTTCGCGACGTTCCCGCACCCCGGGCGCCTGCGCGCGACGGTCCCGCTCATCGTCGCCTTCCGCCGCTCCGGGCTCGCCGCCCGGCTGCAGCGCTCGCGGCTGCTGGACCGCTTGCCGGTCGCGCGCACGCTGTCGGAGCTCGCGCCGCCGGTGACGTTGCGCGACGCCGTCCACCGGCTGCCGGCGGTCACGAAGGCGCGCGGCGAGCGGCGCGGCACGGTCGGCTTCCTGCAGGGCTGTGTCCAGCGCGCCTACTTCGGCGACGTCAACGCCGCGACCGTCGCCGTGCTCGCCGCCGAGGGCTTCGAGGTCCACGCGCCGCGCGCGCCGCGCTGCTGCGGCGCACTCGGGCTGCACGCCGGCCAGGAGGAGGACTCGCTGCCGCTGGCGAAGGCGACGATCGAGGCATTCGAGCGCTTCGACCATGTCGTCGTCAACGCCGCCGGCTGCGGCTCGGCGATCAAGGACTACGGCCACCTGCTGCGCGACGACCCCGACTGGCGCGAGCGCGCCGAGGCCGTCGCCGCGCGCGCCCGCGACGTGCACGAGCTGCTCGCGGCCGTCGAGCCGCACGCGCCGCGGTCGCCGGTGCACTTGAAGGTCGCCTACCACGACGCCTGCCACCTCGCGCATGCGCAGGGCGTGCGCGCCCAGCCGCGCGAGCTGCTGCGCTCGATCCCCGGCCTCGAGCTCGTGGAGCCGGCCGAATGGGAGCTGTGCTGCGGGTCGGCCGGGATCTACAACCTCATCCGCCCGGACGCGGCCGGCGACCTCGGCGTGCGCAAGGCGGACAACCTCCTCGCCACCGGCGCGGACGCGATCGCCGCCGCGAACCCGGGCTGCACGCTGCAGATCGCGGCGCACCTCGAGCGCAAGGGCCGGCCGCTGCCGATCCTGCATCCGATGCAGTTGCTGCAGCGCTCGATCGACGGCGCGACGCGGCGCCGGCGCCGGCGCCGGCGCCGGCGGTGACGGCGTTCCTCAAGGCGCACGGCACAGGCGACCGGCCGCTGCCCGACCACTGGCTGCAGGCCGGCAGCGCGCTCGTCGCGCCCGGCCGCACCGGCTTCCCGCGCCGCCCCCGCATCTCCCCGGGCGACCGGCTGGTGCTCTACGCCTCGGGCTGGCGGCGGATCTTCGGCATCGCGGAGGTCTGCAGTGACCCGGCCTGCGACCCGGCGCGGTCGGCGCGCTGGCCGTGGTCGGTCGGCGTCGAGCTGCTCGTCGTCGTCCCGGTGCTCGCCAACGCGCCGCCGGTCGAGGTGATCGGCGTCGCGCCGCGCTCGATGAGCCAGCAAAGCCACATCCGGCTCGAGCCGCGCCACCTCGAGCTCGCCGTCGAGGCGCTGGCGAGCGTCGGCGCTGAGTGACGCCCGTCACTCGGGCGCGCTCCCGAAGCTGGCATCCTGAGGTCATGATCGATCTTGAACTCACACGTTCACCCGACGATCGCCGCCTCTACGTCCTGGATGACATCGGGACGCTGCGCCTCGAGGGCTGGGCCTCACGCAGGGCGACCGCCCAGGCCGGCAGCGACCGCTGGCGGATCGCTCGCCGCGGGTTCTGGCAGCGGGTGATCGAGGCCGACGATGCGGCGGGCACGGCGGTCGGCTCGTACGAGCCGCGCACGCTGCATCGCGGCGGCACCGTGCGGTGGGACGATCGCGAGTACGCGCTGCGTCCGGCGAGCATGTGGCGCGAGCGCTACGCGCTTGCGAGCGGCGATCGTGAGGTCGCCATCCTCGACGGCAAGGGCTGGGGCAAGCGGCCGGTCAGGGTCACCGTCGAGGATCCCGCCGAGCTCGAGCCGGGATTGCTGCTGTTCGCGGCCTTCGTCGTCCGCAGCCTCGCCGAGGACGCCGGGGCGGCGGCAGGTGCGGGCGCCGCCGCGGCGACAGCCGCTATGAGCGGCTAGCCCGCCGCCGCCCTCGCCAGGCGCTCGGGGTCGCGCAGCGGCGGGCCGTGGCCGAAGAGGACGAGGGCCGGGCGCAGCTCGGCGAGGCGGCGCATCGATGTGCGGTTGGCATCCGGATCGAACGACATGAAGCGCGGCGGCGCGCCGAGGCGGGGGAGGTTGAAGAAGACGTCGCCCGCGATGAGCGTGCGGTCGGCCTCGCGCCAGAGGGCGATGTGCCCGGGGGAATGGCCGGGGACGTCGAGCACGCTGAAGCCGGCGCCGACGGCGTCGCCCTCCCGCAGGCGCCGGGCGACCGGATGCCCGGGCGGCATCGGCGCACGCCTGAGCAGCGCACCGACGCGCGTCGGTGACGGCACGACCCTGCCGGCCTCGACGGCGTCGGCGTCACGCTCGCCCGCCCACAGCGGCAGGCCGAGCTGCTCGCAGACGGCGTGGCTGGAGCCGTAGTGGTCGGGGTGGGCGTGCGTCACCACGTGCGCGACCACCTGGCGAACCGCGAGCTCGCGCATGATGCGCCGGTGCGCGCCCGTGGTTCCCGCGTCGACGAGGACGTCGCCGACGAGGTAGACGTTGAGCGCGTGGGGCGGCACGCCTCTGAGCTCGTGGACGTCGAGCGCCAGCGTTCGCATGGCGACGATCGTAGGGCAGAGCTCAACCGGGGCCGGGCGTCAGCAGCCCTTGACGCCGCGGGCCCACGAGGGCTCGCGGGCGAAGCCGGTGATCCCCGTCGCCCCGAAGCGCGCGGTGTAGCCCTGGCTCCTGCGCACGGCCGTGACGCGAAACGGCTTCCCGCCGTTGTCGACGGCGACGGTCTGCGGAGGCACCCCGGCGCGCGTCACCGAGAGCGTCGCGGTCCACGCGATGCGGCGACGGTTCGTCGCCACCTGCAGCTCGAGCACGGCCGGAGCGTGGCGGTCGAGCTGGAGGCCGAGCCCGCGCGTCGTGGCGCCGCCGGCGTCGACGTAGCGGACCATCGGCGGCCGCCTGTCGACGTCGACGCGCGCAAGCCGCACCCGCTCGAACGCGCACGCGGGCTGCGCCGTGAACCAGCCCTTCAGCGGTCGTGCGGCACTGACGACGTGGACGCGCACGCCGCCGACGGTGACGCGCTGGGCCGTCGTGGCGCGCAGCTCGACGCGCACGATCTGGGGGCTGCCCGCCAGCGCGCCCTTGGCGAGCGCGGCCTCGGGGCTCGTGACGAACTGGTTCGTCGCCGCGCGCGAGAGCTTCGACGGGTCCGCGATCCGCTTGACCGGCACGACGTAGTACGGCGCGTACGCATGCGCGCCCTCGAACGTCCCCGGAGTGAGCACCCGCACGCGCACGGGCGGCGGTCCCAGCGCGTCGTCCGACAGCACGAGCTCGTTGCCCGCCAGCAGCACGCCGCCCGCGAGCAGCAGCAGGCCGGCGCCCTGCGCCACGCGCTTGCCCGCTCTCCTCACGATTGCCCGCCGCCCCATGATCCGCCTGCCCCACGGAGCCTAATGGGGACGGACCGGTCCGTGCGTCGGCTGACGAGCTCAGGCCGGCGGTTCGCCGCGCAGGGGCAGCACGACCGTGAAGCGCGCCCCGCCGCCCTCGGCGTCGGCCGCCTCCGCACGCCCGCCGTGGGCGGTGACGACTCCGGCGACGATCGCCAGCCCCAGCCCCGCGCCCGCGCGCCCGCGGCCGCGACCGGGGTCGGCGCGCCAGAAGCGGTCGAACAGCTCGCTCGGGTCGCTCGTCGGCAGGCCGCGCCCGTGGTCGCGGACCTCGAGCACCGCCTCGCCGTCGCGGGTCCGCAGGGCGACCTCGACCGGCGACCCGGCCGGGGTGTGGACGAGCGCGTTGCGCATGAGGTTCGCGAGCACCTGGCGCAGCTGACCCGGATCGCCGTCGACCACGACGGCGCCGTTGCCGGCGCCGCGCAGCTCGATCTCGCGGTCGGGCGCGACCGCGCGCGCGTCGTCGACGGCGTCACCTGCGAGCGCCGTCAGGTCGACGGGCTCGCGGTGCAGGTCGCGGATCTCGTCCAGCCGCGCCAGCGCGAGCAGGTCCTCGACGAGCACCCCCATGCGCGCCGATTCGTCCTCGATCCGCGTCATCGCCTTCTCGGTGTCGGACCGCTCGCGGACGGCCCCGATCCGGAAGAGCTCGGCGTAGCCGCGGATCGAGGCAAGCGGCGTGCGCAGCTCGTGCGACGCGTCGGCGAGGAAGCGGCGCAGGCGTTCCTCGCTGGCGTGGCGCTCGGCGAACGCCTGCTCGAGGCGCGCGAGCATCGCGTTGAGCGCGAGCCCGAGGCGGCCGACCTCCGTCCGCGGCTCGGCGGGCTCGACGCGCCGCGACAGGTCGCCGGCCGCGATCGCGCCGGCCGTCGCGCCGATCCGGTCCAGCGGGCGCAGCCCGAGGCGCACGAGCCACCAGGCGGCGACCGCGAGCGCGAGCAGGACGCCGGCGATGACGAGCCCCTCGACGACGAGCAGCCGCTCGAGCGTCGCCTCGATGTCCGTGTACGGGACCGCGACGACCGTCACCCCGCCCACGCCGCCGGGCGTCGGCGCCGCGTAGATGCGGTAGCGAAGCTCCGATGCGCCGTGCGAGCCGACGGTGGCGCGATAGCCGGGATACAGCCGCGCGGGCCACTCGGGCGCGGCCGGCTGGGCCTCGCCCTGCGGAAGCGCGAGGACGCGCTCAGCGACGAGCTTGCCGGTCGCGTCGCGTTGCTGGGCGTATGTGCCGGCGGGCGCGAGGCCGGCCGGGCCCGGCGGACCGGGCCCGAGACCCCTGCCGCCGTGGTCGTGGTCGCCGCGCAGCGGGCCGCCGCCGATGCCCTCGCGCTCGAACTGGCGGTGGGCCTGCTCGATCGCCGTGGTGGCCTGCTGGTCGATGCGACCGACCTCGTAGGCGCGCAGCGCCGCGTACGTCGCCGCCCCGAGGACGAGCAGGCCAGCGCCCGCCAGGACGACCAGCGTCACGATCAGCCGCGCGCGCAGCGACACCGTCAGCCTCGCGGCAGGCGCAGCGCGTAGCCGACGCCGCGCACGGTCTGGATGAGCGACGGCCCATGGGGGTCGAGCTTCTTGCGCAGGTAGCTGACGTACGTCTCGAGGATCCGCGAGTCGCCGTCGAAGTCGTACTCCCACACCTGGTCGAGCAGCTGCGCGCGCGTCAGCACCCGGCGCGGGTTGAGCAGGAAGTAGCGCAGGAGGCGGTACTCGGTCGCCGTCAGCTCGACGGGCGCGCCGGCACGGCTGACCTCGTGCGTGTCCTCGTCGAGCTCGAGGTCCTCGAAC
>DASWQM010000252.1:0-5394 GCA_036403675.1 Solirubrobacteraceae bacterium
GGCGTCATCAAGTCCGAGGAGACGATCGCGATCGAGTTCGAGCGCCGCCTGCGCACGCTCGCCAAGAAGGCGCCGAAGAAGCACGAGGCGTTCCTCGTGCAGATGAACCCGCGCGTGAGCCAGGTCTTCACCGGCAACGGCAAGCGCGTGCTGCGCGCGCTCGAGGAGGAGACCGGCCGGCGCTACCACTTCACCGGCAGCGAGGGCCTGCCGCTCGACCACTTCGACATCATCATGGAGGGCACGCGCGATGAGGTGCAGGAGCGCGCGGTGCCGTTCCGCGAGGGCGACGAGGTGCTCGTCCACATCGTCGAGCCGCACATGTACGACGTCGACGACGCGGTCGCGAAGATCGACGGCTACATCATCAGCGTGAGCGGCGGCGGGCGCTACGTCGGCGACAGGCGCCTCGTGCGCATCGAGCACGCCGGCCGGACGTCGGCGACCGCGACGCTCCTGGACAGCGACGGGCCGGACGAGCCCGAACCGCCGGCGGAGGAGCCGGCCGACGACGATGGCGTAGAATCGTCGGCTCGGCGCCGCGGCCGCAGGGGCGGACGGCGCCGTTCGCGCGCCACGGCAGACGCGGGCGCCACACCTTCCGACACAGCGAGCTGAGCAGACCTCGACACCCATGGCCTACGCAATCGTCAAGACCGGCGGCAAGCAGTACCGCGTCGAGGAGGGGCAGACCCTCCTCGTCGAGCGGCTGCCCGACGACGAGGGCGCGACCGTCGCGCTCGAGCCGCTGCTGTTTCGCTCGACCGACACCGTCTTCGACGCCGACGGCCTGAAGAAGGTGTCCGTCAAGGCGAAGGTCGTCGGTCACGAGCGCGGCGAGAAGCTGCGCGTCTTCAAGTTCAAGCCCAAGCGCGGGTACAAGCGCACCGCCGGCCACCGGCAGGAGCTCACGCGGTTGGAGATCACAGAGATAAAGTCTCTGGCGGCCGGACGCAGCCAGGCGAAATCAGAACGCGGGGCCGGACGCCCCGCGGAGGTACCTGAGTAATGGCACACAAGAAGGGGCTCGGCTCCTCGCGCAACGGGCGCGACTCCAACGCGCAGCGCCTCGGCGTCAAGACGTTCGCCGGCCAGACCGTGACCGGCGGCGAGATCATCGTCCGCCAGCGCGGCACGCGCTTCCGGCCCGGCGACGGCGTCGGCATCGGCAAGGACGACACGCTGTACGCCCGTGCCGCCGGCAGGGTCGTCTTCGGCCAGCAGCGCGGTAAGCGCGTCGTCTCGATCGCGCCGCACGAGACCGAGTAGGGGATGTCGCCGCGGGAGTACGCCCGCGTCCTCAACGTCGGCCGCATCGCGCTCGGCCTGAGCCTGCTGCTCGCGCCGCGGCTCAGTGCCCGTGCCTGGATCGGCGCCGACGCCGCGCGCCCGGGCACGGCCACTGTGGCGCGGGCGCACGGGGTTCGCGACGCCGTCCTCGGCGTCATCGCGCTGCAGACGATCGACGACCCGCTGTACGGCCCGCGCTGCCAGCGCCTGGCGGGGCTCTGCGACGCGGTCGACCTCGGCGCGACCGTCGCTGCGCGCCGCTCGCTGCCGCCCACGGGCGCCCTCGTGGGGCTGCTGGCGGCCGCCGGCCTCGTGGGCCAGCTGTGGGTGGCGGCCGAGCTCGCCGCCGGGCAGCCGAGCGCCGACTGATTTCAGCCCGAGCGGCCGCCGGGACGCGATGATGCGCGACGCATGACGCGCGTCGACGTCACCGGGAGCGGAGAGCCGCTCGTGCTGATCCACGGCCTCGCGACCACGCGCTCGATCTGGCGCCACGTGGCGCCGCGGCTGGCCGCGTCGCGGGAGGTCGTCACGCTCGACGTGCCCGGCTTCGGCGCCGCGCGGCCGGTCGGGCGCGGCTTCGACCTCGAGGCCGTCGCGGCCGACATCGCCGACGGCCTGCGCGCGAGCGCCGTCCGCGAGCCCTACGACCTCGTCGGGCACTCGATGGGCGCGGCGGTGGCCCTCACGCTCGCCGCGCGCGAGCCGGACGCCGTCCGCAGCCTCGTGCTCGTCTCGCCTGCCGGGCTGCGGCCGATCCCGTACGTGGGAGCGGCCGCGCTCGGCATGGCGGCCGAGGTGTACATCCCGCTGCGGCGGCGCGCGGCCGCGCTGGCCGGCTGGTCGTGGGGCCGGCGGCTGCTCATGGCGGGCGGCGTCGTCGACGCGGGCGCGCTGCAGCCGGCCGTCGTGCGCCAGCTCGTGGGCGCGTCGGACGGCGCGCGGCGGATCGGGCCGGCCCTCAGCGCGGTCGCAAGCGCGGATCTGCGCAGCGCGCTCGCCGAGCTGCCGATGCCGGTGGGCGCCGTGTGGGGGCGGCGCGATCGCGTCATCCCGCCGGGCGGGGTGAAGACCATGCGCCGGCTGCGCCCGGACTCCGTCTGCGAGGTCATCGACGGCGCCGGGCACATCTCGATGGTCGAGCAGCCCGACGCCTTCGTGGACGCACTCGAGCGCGTGCTCGTCGCCATCTTGTGAACGCCCGCTCCCGCGCCGGCCGGCAGGCTACTCTGTCGGTCAGCAGGAGATTGCATGAGCGATCACCGGGGCACTGCTCGCGTCGCCCAGCTGCACGACGGCAGGCGGCTCTCCTATCTGGCGATCGGTCCGGAGGACGGCGCGCTCGTGCTCTACCTCCACGGCGCGATCGGGTCGCCGCAGAGCGTCTCCGACGACCTGCGCGACACGACGCACGACCTGCGGATCCGGTACGTCATGGTCAACCGCCCCGGCTTCGGCGACTCCGATCCGGCGCCGGGTCGCACGCTGCTGGGGTTCGCGCAGGACGCCGCCGCGCTCGCCGACCATCTCGGCCACGGTCGCTTCGCGGTCGTCGGCGTCTCCGCCGGCGGGCCGTACGCGCTCGCCTGCGCGCACGAGCTGCCGTCGCGCCTGGCCGCCGCGGCGGTCGTGAGCTCGATCGCGCCCGGCGGCTGCGCGACCGCCGGGCTGCCGCCGCCGGCCCGCCTCGGGCTGCGCGTCCTGCGCGCGCGCCCGCGCACCTGCGCGCGGGCCGGCGACGCGCTGCTGGGCATCCCGCGCCGGCACCCGCGCGTCGTCGGGCGCGTCATCCGCGCAGGCGCGGCGCCGGCCGACCGCTCGCTGCTCGCCACGGCCGAGGCGCGCGACGCGGCGGCGGTGCGGTTCCTCGCGGCCGCGCGCGGCGGCGTGGGCGGGATGATCGACGACTACCTCGTCTGCGCCGGGCCGTGGGGCTTCCGGCTCGAGGACGTCCGCGGTCTCGTCCAGCTGTGGCACGGGATGCAGGACGCGCTCGTGCCGGTCGACCAGGCGATGCACCTCGTCGCGGCGCTGCCGAACGTGCAGGCGGCGCTGCATCCCGACGAAGGCCACTTCTTCTACCGCCGCCGGCTGCGGGAGATCCTCGGCAGCCTCGCGGTCGCGATGGCACGGCCGAGCATCCGCGTCGTGGGGGACCCGCGATCGCCTGGCTGACGAGGCGCTGCGCTCAGCGGTCCCAGGGCAGGCGATCGTCGCCCCAGCGCATGCCGCGATGCGGCGGCTCGGGAGCCCGCTCGGGCTCCGGATGCGTCTCGAGCCAGCGCTGCGCCGCCGCCGTCGCCTCGCGTGCGATCGTCGGGACGTCGGCGTCGGCCGCCGGGCGCTCGATGACGTCGAGCTCGACGAGCTGGGCGATCATCGCCTGCAGCGGCGAGTGGGCGTTGCGCCACGGGTCCGGGAACGGATCTCCGGGCTTGGCCTCGGCGACCCAGCGGACGAGGAGCCAGTCGCCGTGGCGCAGCTTGTCGGGAACCCCGCCGAACTTCGGGCCGGTCACGTCGCCTGGCTCACCGGCCGGATGAGGATCTCGTTGACGTCGACGTGCGGCGGCTGCTGCACGGCGAACATGACCGCCCTGGCGATGTCGTCGGCCTCGAGCGCGTTCGACGGGCGGTTGTCGAAGAACGGCGTATCGGTCATGCCGGGCTCGATCGAGGTGACGCGGATGCCGGTGTCGTTGAGGTCCTGGCGCGCGGCCTCCGCCATCGCCGTGACGGCGTGCTTCGTCACGCTGTAGAGCGAGCCGGGGAGCGCGCGGCGGCCCGCGACGGAGCTCGTCAGGAGCAGGTGCCCGACGGACTCCTTCAGCGGCGGGATCGTCGCGCGGATCGTGTAGGCGCAGCCGAGCACGTTCGTGAGCACCATGTCACGCCACAGCTCCGGCGTCCCCTCCAGGAAGCCGCGGGGGCCGCCGAAGCCGGCGTTCGAAAACGCGACGTCGACCCGCCCGAAGGCGTCGAGCGCCGCCCGCACCATCGCCTCCTGCTGCGCGAAGTCGCTGACGTCGCAGGTGACCGCGATCGCGCGCTCGGAGCCGCCGAGCTCCTCGGCGAGCCGCTCGAGCTTGTCGGTCGAGCGCGCGGCGAGGACGACGCGGTAGCCGGCGTCGGCCGCGTGGCGGGCGGTCGCGGCGCCGATGCCGCTGGAGGCGCCGGTGATGAGGAAGACGGGGTCGTCGGCCATTGAAGCTCCTGATAGCTAAGTTGGTGCGTACATGCTCTACGACAAGGCCCGCATCTACGTTCAGGCCGGCGGCGGCGGCGACGGCTGCATGAGCTTCCGCCGCGAGGCGCACGTGCCGCACGGCGGGCCGGACGGCGGCGACGGCGGGCACGGCGGCGACGTCGTGCTCGTCTGCGACGACTCGCTGCGCGACCTGCAGTCCTACAAGCGGCGGGCGCACTACAAGGCCAAGCGCGCGGCGCACGGCGAGGGCTCGCTGCGCCACGGCGCGGACGGTCCGCCGCTCGGGGTGCCGCTGCCGCCGGGCACCCAGGTGGCGTCGTGGGACGGCAGCACGCACGACCTCGTCGCGCCCGGCCAGCGCGTCGTCGTGGCGCGCGGGGGCGCGGGCGGGCGCGGCAACAAGCGCTTCGCCACGTCGACCGTGCAGGCACCGCGGCTGCGGGAGCGCGGTCTTCCCGGCGAGGAGGGCTGGCTCGACCTGCGGCTGAAGCTGCTCGCCGACGTCGGCCTCGTCGGGGTGCCCAACGCCGGCAAGTCGTCGCTGATCTCCGTGCTGACGCGCGCGGCGCCGAAGGTCGCCGACTACCCGTTCACCACGCTCGAGCCGGTCCTCGGGACGCTCGAGTCCGACGACCGCCAGCTCGTGCTCGCCGACATCCCCGGCCTCATCGAGGGCGCGAGCGAGGGCGCCGGCCTCGGCCACGACTTCCTCGCCCACGTCGAGCGCACGCGGCTGCTCGTCCACGTGCTCGACCTCGCGCCGATCGACGGCTCGGACCCGCTGACCAACTGGGAGACGATCGAGCGCGAGCTCGAGCGCCACGACGCGCCCCTCGCGCGCCTGCCGCGGATCCTCGCGCTGTCCAAGGCCGACCTCATGCCGGCGGCCGACGCCGC
>DASWQM010000253.1:0-3841 GCA_036403675.1 Solirubrobacteraceae bacterium
GGCACGGTGCTGCTCCTGCTCGGCGCGCTGGGCGCCGCCGGCGCCGGCCCGTTCGGTCCCTGATCGGTAACACCACCGTTTCCGTCGATTGACAGGTGACTGGTCGGTGCTCGCGTAGCGTGGCGTCGCGATGCGGCGTGAAGGCAGATCCGAGGGCGTCGATCTCGGGTTCGTCGCGCTCGTGCACGACTACCTCAACCAGAACGGCGGCGCCGAGCGGGTCGTGCTCGAAATGGCGGCGATGTGGCCGCAGGCGCCGATCTACACCTCGCTGTACCGGCCAGGGTCGACGCTCGCGGGGTTCGGTGAGTACGAGGTCGTCACCTCGCCGCTGAACCGGCTCCCGGTGGACCGCGGGTTCCGCGGATTGCTGCCGTTCTATCCCGCCGCCTTCGCCGCCTTCGGCACGCTCGCCCACGACGTCGTCATCTCGAGCTCGAGTGGCTGGGCGCACAGCGTGCGGACCTTGCCGGAGACGTTTCACGCGGTGTACTGCTACACGCCGGCGCGCTGGCTCTACGGCGCCGAGCACCTGCGTGACTCGCGCCGTGAGCAGGCGCTCAAGCCGGTGATCGGCGCCCTGCGCCGCTGGGATCGCATGGCCGCGCGGCGGCCGGACCTCTACATCGCGATCAGCACTGAGGTGCGCCGGCGGATCAGACGGCGGTATGGCGTCGAGGCCCCGGTCGTGTACCCGCCCGTCGACGTGGAGCGCTTCCACCCGCGGCCGCGCGGCGAGCGGCTGCTCGTCGTCTCGCGGCTGCTGCCCTACAAACGCGTCGATGCGATCGTCGACGCGGCGACGCGTGCGGGCATCGGCCTCGACGTCGTCGGCACGGGCCCGGCGCTCGACGATCTGCGCCGGCGCGCCGGCGGCACCGTGACGTTCCATGGCCGGGTCGCGGACGCGGACGTCACGGAGCTCATGGAGAACTGCCGCGCGTTGTGCCTCGCTGCGAACGAGGACTTCGGGATCAGTCCTGTCGAGGCCAACGCCGCCGGCAAGCCGGTGGTCGCGTTCGCCGCGGGCGGCGCGCTGGAGACGCTCGAGGACGGCACGACCGGCTCGTTCTTCACGCGACACGATCCCGACGACGTGCTCGACGCGATCCGCCGCTGCGATGCGATCGACACGCCGGCGGCGGTGATCGCCGCGAATGCGCAGCGTTTCTCGCGCGCGGCGTTCCGGAGCGGGCTCCTGGGCGTGCTGGAACGCGGGCTGCGGGCGCACCGCGAGCGCGCGGGGCGAACGGCGGCATGACGGTCGCTCGACCGGACGCTCTCCGGGTGCTGATGCTCGGCAAGGGCTGGTTCCCGCACGAGCTCGGCGGGCTGGACCGCTACTACCGCGACCTCCTGGAGCACCTGCCCGAGGCCAGCGGGATCGTCATCGGAGCGGGGCCGGCGCCGCACGCGCGCGTGGCAGGCGTGTCCGACCACGGGCGGCCGCTGGTCGAGCGGCTGGCCGGCTTCTGGCGGGCGAGCCAGCGTGCGACCGTCGACGTCGTCGACGCCCATTTCGGGCTCTACGCCCTGGCCCCACTGTGGGTCGGCCGTTTGCGCCGCACGCCGGCGATCGTGCACTTCCAGGGCCCGTGGGCCGACGAGAACGTCGCGGCGGGCGATCGATCGCGGCTGCGGCGTCGCGCCCGCCGGCTGCTCGAGCGCGCCGCCTACCGGCGCGCCGGCGAGGCGGTCGTGCTGACGTCGGCGTTCCGGCAGGTGCTCGTGGAGCGCTACGGCGTGCGCCCGTGGAACGTCCACGTGCAGCCGCCGGGGGTCGACCTCGCGCGGTTCACGCCGGGATCGGCGGCCGCGGCGCGGCGATGCCTCGATCTCGACGAGCATGGTTTCGTCGCAGTCGCGGTCCGCCGGCTCGTGCCGCGCATGGGCCTCGAGGTCCTGCTCCAGGCGTGGGCGCGCGGCGTGGCGGACCTGCCGCCGGGAAGCACGCTGCTCATCGTCGGCGACGGACCGCTGCGCGGCGAGCTCGCGGAGCGCATCGCGGCAGGCGGGCTCGGCGCATCGGTCCGCCTGCTCGGACGCATCGCAGACGACGAGCTCGCCGAGCTCTACCGCGCCGCCGACGTCGGCGTCGTGCCGACGCTCGAGCACGAGGGCTTCGGGCTCGTCGTCGTCGAGGCGGCGGCCTGCGGGACCCCGAGCATCGTCACCGCCACGGGCGGCCTGCCGGAGGCCGTCGCCGGGCTCGACCCGTCGCTGGCGGTCCCGCCGGGGGACGCGGAGGCCCTGCGCTCGCGACTGCTGCGTGCGGTCCACGACCGGCCCGGCCGCGCGGCGTGCCGCTCCTACGCCGAGCGCCACGCGTGGGCGGCGGTCGCCGAGCGCCACCGGGAGATCGTGCGACGCGCCGCCGGCACCGCACCGCGCGACGACCGGCTGAAGGTCGTGTACGTCGACCACGTCGCGCAGATGTCGGGCGGGGAGATCGCGCTGCTGCGGCTGCTGCCGCACCTGGACCGCGTCAACCCGCACGTCGTGCTCGCCGAGGACGGCCCGCTCGTCGAGCAGCTGCACCTGGCCGGGATCTCCGTAGAAGTGCTCCCGCTCGCGCCGCGGGCGCGCGACATGCGCAAGGCCGACGTCCGGCTCGACCGCCTCGACGCCGGTGCCGCGGCTGCGACCGCGGTCTACGTGCTGCGCCTCGCGCGCCGCCTCCGTCACCTGCGGCCGGACCTCGTGCACACCAACTCGCTCAAGGCGGGCGTCTACGGGAGCCTCGCCGCGAGGCTCGCGGGCATCCCGGTCGTCTGGCACGTCCGCGACCGGATCGCCGGCGACTACCTGCCGGGCAGCGCGATCACGCTCGTGCGCGGCATGAGCCGCCACCTGGCAACCGCCGTGGTGGCGAACTCCAAAGCGACGATGGCGACGCTCGAGGCCGCCGCCGATCCAACCGTCGTCTACTCCGTCGTCCCCGAGGTGATGAACCGCGTGGCGCCCGTGGACCGCCGCGTCAACGGCGGCCCGATGACGTACGGGATCGTCGGCCGGCTGGCGCCGTGGAAGGGGCAAGACCTGTTCCTGCGCGCGTTCGCGCAGGCGTTCCCCGACGGCCAGGAGCGCGCGGTCGTCGTCGGGGGAGCGCTGTTCGGCGAGGACGCCTACGCCCGCGAGCTCACCCGCGTTGCCGAGAAGCTCGGGATCGCGGCTCGAGTCGAGTTCCGCGGCTTCCGTAGGGACGTCTGGGACGAGCTCGCGCGACTCGACGTGCTCGTGCACGCGTCCACCACCCCGGAGCCGTTCGGCCAGGTCATCCTCGAGGGCATGGCGGCAGGTGTGCCGGTGATCGCCGCGGGCGCGGGCGGCCCGGCGGAGATCCTCGAGCACGGCCGGACGGGCATGCTGTACGAGCCGAACGACGGCGCCGCGCTCGCGGGCTGCATGCGCAGCCTGCTGGACCCGTCGCTGCGAGAGCGCCTGAGCGCCGCGGCCCGGCACGAGGTCCGCCGGTATGAGCCGACGGTCGTGGCCGCTGACCTGCAGCGACTGTACGTCAAGGTCGCGTCCTTGCGGCGTGCACACTGGTAGTGCGGATCGGGATCTTTCACAGCACGCTCCCTAGTCCGGGTCGCAAGATCGGCGGGGTCGAGTTGTTCGCCCACCGCCTCGCCAACGCGCTCGCCGGTCGCGGGCACGACATCTTCGTGTACAGCTTCGCGTCAGCCGCGCCGCCCGGCGCGCGGTACGTCCTCCGCCGCGTCGGCAGGGATGGGCTGATCCGGTCCCAGCTGAACCGGTGGGTGATGTGCCCGGCCGTGCTGAACCGCATCGATGCCGGCGATCTGGACGTTCTCAACCTGCACGGCGACGACTGGCT
>DASWQM010000254.1:0-2844 GCA_036403675.1 Solirubrobacteraceae bacterium
GCGCTACCTCTCGCGCGACGCGCCCGACCTCGCCGCGCAGGGCCTGGTGGTCGCCGGCGTCGCGGGCGCGGCGCGCTTTCACGACGACGTGCTGCAGTCCCCCGAGGCGTCGCCGGGCTCGGCGCTGACGCTGCGCCGCGACCCCGGCAACGAGCACGATCCGCACGCCGTCGCGGTGCTGGTGCCCGGTGGGGAACAGCTGGGCTGGGTGCCGCGTGAGGTCGCCGCCGAGCTCGCCGGCGACCTGGACGCGGGGCGCCCGTGGTCGGCGATCGTCCTGCGCGAGCGCCGGGCCTCCCCGCGCGACCCGCGCAGCGGGCTGACGATGCTGCTGGCGGCGGCGGACGCCATCGCCCTGCGGGCCCGCGCGCGCCGCTGATCATCATGTAGGGCCGATGCCACGCGACACCGGCTTTCCGACGCAGGATGCGCAGGACGACTTCCTGCGCGCGCGACGGCGGCGGGTGTTCGCACGCCTGTCGGCGATCCTGCGCCTCGAGCCCGGCGACGTCGACGTCATGCTCTCCTTCGACGAGGTCGTCGAGGCGCTCGGCCGCGTCGGTGAGCGCGACCTCGGCAACAAGACGATCGCGATCGACTCGATCGTCGGCACGGTCGACCGCGGCAAGGACTTCGATCGCGAGTTCCGGCCGACCTCGTCGCGGGCGCGCCTGCGCTTCGAGCGGATCGCCGAGGCGCAGCGGCGGGGCGTGTCGATGCCGCCGATCGACGTCTACCGCGTCGGCGAGCTGCACTTCGTCCGCGATGGCCACCACCGCGTGGCCGTCGCCCGCGCACAGGGGCGCGACACGATCGACGCCCGCGTGGTGGAGGTCGTCACACGGGTGCCCGCCGACAAGTCGATCAGCCTCGAGGACCTGCCGCTGAAGAGTCACGAGCGGCTCTTCCACGAGCGCGTGCCCCTGCCGCCGCACGCCCGCGAGCGGATCAGCCTCACCGACCCCGTGCAGTACGGCGGACTGGCGGAGGGCGTCGAGGCCTGGGGCTTCCGGCTCATCCAGCACGACGGGCGCTTCCTCACCCGCGACGAGGTCGCGCTGCGCTGGTTCGAGGAGGAGTACGTGCCGGTCGTCGCGATCCTCCGCGAAGCCGAGCTCGTCGGCCGCCGCGAGACCGAGACCGACGCCTACATGCGGCTGTCGGGCGAGCGCTACCGGATCATGCGCACGCAGGAGTGGAGCGACGAGGCGATCGAGCGCGTGCGGCGCGGGCGCTAGGCGCCGCTGCGGACCTCCACGTTGAGGATCGCCGTCCCGGCCGCGCCGAAGAGGCGCAGCCAGAGCGGCAGGTACATCTCCATCCCCCGCGCGGCGGTGATGTCGCCGAGGTCGAGGATCGCGTCGGCGGGCCAGCCGAAGCCCTGCAGGAGCTCGCCGACCTGCGCCTTGGCGCCGGCGTCGTTGCCGCAGACGAAGATCGTGTGCCGCCCGGGCACGAGGCCGGGCTGCACCATGACCGCCGCCGTCACCGTGTTCAGCGCCTTGACGACGTGCACGTCGGCGAACGCGCGCTGGATGCGCTCGCCGACGCTGTCGTCGTTGCAGACGGTGAGCGTCGGCGGCATCCCGGCCGAGAAGTCGAGCGGGTTGGAGACGTCGACGAGGACCTTGCCGGCGAGCTGCTCGGCACCGGCGGCCTCCACCGCGTCGAGCGATGCCCCGCCCGCCGTGGCGTTGACGACGAGCTCACCGAAGCCGGCGGCGTCGGCGAACGTGCCCTCGCTGGCGCGGTCTCCCGCCTCCGCGACCCAGGCGACCGCATGCTCGTTAGCGGCCGAGCGCGAGCCCATGCGGACATCGTGGCCGCCCTCGAGCAGCGCGCTGCCGAGCGTTCGCCCGACGACTCCGGTGCCGAGGACGCCGATGCGCATTGAGGCAACCTATCCGCTGGGCCGAGTTGCGTGGCGTCCGATTGGTGACCGCGTGCGACCAGCTACTCCGGCGCCGACGGCTCCGCCTGCGGGGCGTCGGCCTCGGCCTCGGCCCGCTCCGGCGGCTCCGACTCGGCCTCGGCCTCGACGGCCTCCCGGGTGGCCTCCGCAGCGGCGGCGTGATCCTCGCGCCCGCGCCGGAGGTTCGCGCCGTCGGCGGCGTCGAAGAGGTGGAGCTTCCCTGCGTCGAACCACAGCCGCGCCGTCTGGCCCGGCCGCACGTCGGACTCCGGGTTCAGGCGCGCCACGGCCCGGCCGGCGCCACCGCTCGGCGTCTCGGCGATGCCGGAGTCGCGCGCCAGCTCGGCGAGCTCGTCGGAGCTCACCTCCCCGCCCTCGAAGGAGAAGTACACGTAGATCTCCGAGCCCATCGACTCCACGAGCTCGACGGGCGCGTCGAACTCGACGCCGTGCGGGTGGTTGTCGGGCGCGAAGCGCGCGTCCTCGAAGTCCTCGGGGCGGATGCCGACGACGACGTCGCTCGTGTCCGGCACGCCCTCGGGCGCGGGCACGTTCGCGAACGGCAGCTGCACGGTCCCGCCGCTGATCTTCGCCGAGAAGAAGTTCATCGCCGGCGAGCCGATGAAGCCGGCGACGAAGATGTTCGCCGGGTCGTTGTAGAGCACGCGCGGCGTGTCGACCTGCTGCAGCACGCCCGAGCGCATGACCGCGACGCGGTCGCCGAGGGTCATCGCCTCGGTCTGGTCGTGCGTGACGTAGACCGTCGTCGTCGACAGGTCCCGCTGCAGCCGCGAGACCTCCGTGCGCATCTGCACGCGCAGCTTGGCGTCGAGGTTCGACAGCGGCTCGTCCATGAGGAACGCCTGCGGGTCGCGCACGATCGCGCGCCCCATCGCGACGCGCTGGCGCTGCCCGCCGGAGAGGTTCGAGGG
>DASWQM010000255.1:0-1957 GCA_036403675.1 Solirubrobacteraceae bacterium
GGCCTGCCAGCGACGGCTTGGATGGCGGGCGCGGGCGGCGGGGAGCGGAAATGTTGTGCAAAGCGCTCGCCACGCGAGGATGATCATGGCGGTGATGTTGACGCTCCGTCGCGGGCTGAGCGCCGCGCTCGCGGGTGCGGCGCTGGTGGCCGCCGTCAGGGAGGCGCGCCGATCGGCGCGCCTCGTAGACCAGCAGGCCCGGCTGATCGAGGAGCAGGCGGCGTTGCGGCGCGTTGCGACGCTGGTGGCGCGCGGCGTCCGAGCCGACGAGATCTTCGCGGCCGTCAGCGACGAGGTTGGGCGCCTGGTCGGTACCGATTCCGCAACGATCATGAAGTTCGACGACGGTCCGGGAATCGTCTTCGTCGGCGTCGCGAGCCAGATCAGCGGTGCCTTCCCGCTCGGAGCGCGCTGGAAGCTCCAGGAAAGGTTCTCTTCGGCTGAGGTGTATCGCACCGGACGCTCTGCCCGCAGCGACGCGCAGAACTGGTCCGACGTCGAAGGGACCGTTGGCGCAACCTACCGTCAGCTGGGCATCACCTCGTCGGTTGCCAGCCCGATCGTCGTGGAGGGCCATCTCTGGGGCGCCATGGCCGTCCAGTCCCAGGAGACGCTGCCGCCAGGCACCGAGGAACGCCTCGAAAAGTTCACCGAGCTCGTCGCAACCGCGATCGCGAACGCCGAGTCACGCGAGGCTCTGGCACAGCTGGCCGACGAGCAGGCTGCGCTGCGGCGCGTCGCGACGCTGGTGGCGTACGGGGCCCCGCCGGAGGAGGTGTTCGCGGCGGTCGCGAACGAGGTCGGACGGCTGCTTTCTGTCGAGTTGGCGAACGTATGTCGCTACGAGTCCGACAGTACGCTCGCGTTCGTCGCGAGCGCAGGGGGCCTTTTTCCCGTTGGCAGCCGGTGGCCGCTGGAGGAGCAGAGGAACCTGGCCACGCTCGTGTTGGAGACGGGCCGTCCGGCCCGGCTCGACGACTATGCGGATGCAACCGGCCCGCTCGCGGAGGACGTCCGCCAGGCGGGCATCCGCTCGGCGGTCGCGACGCCGATCATCGTAGAGGGCGCCCTCTGGGGCTTGATGGCCGCCGGCTCCAGCCGGGAACAGCCCCTGCCGCCGGGTACCGAAGCGCGCCTCGCCTCGTTCACGGACCTGGTGGCGACCACGATCGCGAACGCCGAGGCGCGAACGGAGGTGGGGCGGCTCGTTGATGAGCAGGCCGCGCTGCGTCGCGTGGCGACGCTGGTGGCGGGCGGGGCGGCGCCGTCGGAGGTGTTTGAGACGGTGACCCGCGAGGTCGGGATACTGTGCGGTGCGGACATCGCGCGTATGGAGCGCTACGCGTCAGGCGACAGCGTGATCTTCGTCGCCGGCTGGAGCCGGGACGACGCCTCGGAACTCGCCATCGGCAAGCGGTTCTCGCTGGAAGGCGCGAGCATCGCCGCACTCGTCCGCGAGGCCAGCCGCCCCGGCCGCGTGGATAGCTTCGCCGATGCCCACGGCCCCATCGCGCGGGAAGCGCAGCGCCTGGGGATCCGGTCGTCGGTCGGCTGTCCGATCGTGGTCGACGGCCGCCTGTGGGGCGTGATCGCCGCCTCGACGAAGAGCGAGACGTCGTTTGCCGCCGACACGGAGTCCAAGATCGCCGAATTCACAGAGCTCGTGGCGACGGCAATCGCGAACGCCGAAGCGCAGACGGAGGTCGCGGCGTCGCGGGCGCGGATCGTGGAGGCGACCGACGCGGAGCGCCGGCGCGTGGTCCGCGATCTCCACGACGGCGCGCAGCAGCGGCTCGTCCACACGGTCATCACACTGAAGCTGGCACGCCGCGCCTTGCAGAAGGAGCAGGAGGACCTCCCCGTCCTGCTGACCGAGGCGCTCGACAACGCACAGCAGGCGACGCACGAACTGCGAGAGCTCGCCCACGGCATCCTGCCAGCAGCACTCACCCAGGGT
>DASWQM010000256.1:0-4258 GCA_036403675.1 Solirubrobacteraceae bacterium
GATCGAGACGACCGACTCCGACTTCGACCGCGAGAAGCTCCAGGAGCGCCTCGCCAAGCTGTCGGGCGGCGTCGCCGTCGTGAAGGTCGGCGCGGCCACCGAGACGGAGATGAAGGAGAAGAAGCACCGCGTCGAGGACGCACTGCAGGCAACCCGCGCGGCCCTCGAGGAGGGCATCGTGCCGGGCGGCGGCGTCGCGCTGCTGCAGGCCGAGTCGGCGATCGACCTCGACAGCTACACGGACGACGAGCAGACCGGCGCGAAGATCGTCCTGCGCGCGCTCGAGGAGCCGCTGCGCCAGATCGCGCAGAACGCGGGCCTCGAGGGCTCGGTCGTCATCAACGACGTCCGCAAGGCCAAGAAGGGCTGGGGCCTGAACGCCGCGACGAACGAGATCGAGGATCTCGTCGCCGCCGGCATCATCGACCCGGCGATGGTCACGCGCTCGGCGCTGCAGAACGCGGCGTCGATCGCGAAGAACATCCTCACGACCGAGGCGATCGTCTGCGAGATCGAGGGCAAGGAGATGTCCATCGGCGGCATGGGCGATGGCGGCGGCATGGGCGGCATGGGCGGCATGATGTAGCCACGGGAGCGACGCTCCCGGAGCCCTGAAGCTCCGCAGTTCCACGAGGGCCCGGCGCCACAGCGCCGGGTCCTCGTCGTCTACGGACTACGCTGGCACGATGACCGCGGGCCGTGTCGCCTCGCTCCAGCGCTGGCCGGTGAAGTCGATGGCCGGAGAGCGCCTCGACGCCCTCGCGCTCGACCGCTGGGGCGCGACCGGCGACCGCACGCATGCGGTATTCGACCTCTTCAAGGGCGCGCCGCGACGCGTGAACGCGGAGGTGCTGCCGCGCCTGCTGGCGTGGGCGGCGGCCTATCCCAGCGCCGCCGTCGCCCGTGAGGCGCCGCCGCAGCCGGTCGTCACCGCGCCCGACGGCACCGCCCGCACGTGGGACGACCCGGGCCTCCCAGCGGCGCTGGCCGCCGACCTCGGGCGCCCCGTGACGCTCGCCCACAAGCCCCGCGGACAGCAGGACCGCCCGGCCACCGTGCACATCACCGTGGAGGCGTCGCTGCGCGCCCTCGCGGAGGCGCTGGAGGCGCCCGTCGACGTGTCGCGTTTCCGCTCGAACATCCACCTCGACCTCGACGCCGAGCCGTATGCGGAGCAGCTCTGGCTCGGGCGGCGGCTGCGGATCGGCGACGCCGAGCTCGAGATCGTCATCGGCTGCGAGCGCTGCTCGATCCCGACCCGGGACCCGCGGACCCAGGAGAAGTGGCCGCAGCTGCTGCGCCTCCTCGCCGCCGAGCGCGCGACGACGTTCGGGCTCATCGCACGACCGCTCGGCGCGGCGATCGTGCGGCGCGGCGACGCCGCCGAGCTGCTGTGATCCGCGCGCAGGCGATACCGTGTCGCCGCGGGGACCGCTGGCAGGGCTGGACCAATGGGTCGCACGATCTCACCCTTTCGCCCGACGATGCGCTGGCTGCTGCCCGCGCTCGCGCTGCTCGCCGTCGCACCGGCGACGCCGGCCCGCGCGGCTGCTTGGAGCCTGGAGCCGATCGACGCCTCCGAGGGCGTCGCCGGGCTTCACGACCTGAGCTTCGGCGCCGACGGCCGCGGGCTGCTGAGCTGGAACGGCGCGCTGCGGGGCCGCACCCCGGCGTTCTTCGGGGGCCTCGCGACGCGCGATCCCGCCGACGGCTGGCAGCGGCCGCCGGATCTCGCCGGCGTGGAGCCGCAGAACAGCGAGATCCACCTCTACGGCCAGTCGCGCGCCCTGCTCGTCGGCCGCGAGAGCTGGTCGAGCTCGAGCAAGCGCCGCCTCGTCGTCGCCGAGGGGCAGTCCGACGGCGGCTTCGGCCCGTTCGGCGTCCTCGACGACTACACGGTGGACTCGTGGTCGGCGTCCAACGACCTCGGCGAGGCGCTCATCGCGTGGACGAACGAGCGCTCGCCGTTCGTGCGCGTGAGCGAGCGCCTGGCCGGCCAGCACCTGTCGCCGCCGCGCGATCTGGCGGTTGCGACGACCGCCGCCGTCGCGATGAACGCCCGCGGCGACCGCGTGCTCGCGTTCCCGGTGGGCAGGCGGCGCCTCGGCGCGCGGCTGCGGCTCGCCGGCGGCGAGTGGGGGCCGATCGTCCGCTTCGGCCACGTGTCGTCCACCAAGGGGCTCAGCCTCTCGGCCGTCGTGGCCCCCAGCGGCCGGGTCGTCGTGACGTGGGGCGCCGCCGGGCGCGAATGCGGCGTCTCCGTTCGCAGCCGCGGCGGCAGCTGGCGGACGCGCCGCCTCGAGCGCCGCTGCGGCCCGGCGGCCGTGGGCGCCCGGGCCGCGCCCGTGATCCCGACCGCCGACAGCGGCGGAGGGACATACGTCGCGTGGACCGGCCGGGGGGGGCACGGACGCCGCGTCGTGCGGTTCGCCCGCGTCGGGCCGGGCGCATCTGCGCGCGCGCTCGAGCTCTCGCACCAGCGCGACACGGCGCTCGACGATGTCGCCGCCGGCCCCGATCGCGCGATCGCCGTGACATGGTCGGCCGCACGGCCGACGCCGCGCCGGCCGTACACCATGGCGACCTTCGCCGCCGTGCGCAGGCGCGGCGGCGCCTTCGGCATCGACCGCCTCACGCCGCCGACCGTCACGGTCGCCCGGGGCAGCCGCGTCGCGTTCCAGCCGTTCACGGGCCAGCCGGTCGTCGCGGTGCCCTACCTCGTCGGCCGGACCGCCGCCGTCGGCGCAGCGGTCGGACCGGCGGCGCCGTAGGACGGGCCTGCGTCATCCAAGCGGCGACGGCGGGATGCGCGTCTCGCCGTGCACGGCCGGGATGCGCATCGCGATCTCGTCGACGAAGCACCACGACCAGACCTCGCCGGGCTCGAGCGAGCGGATGATCGGGTGCCCGGAGCCGGCGGCGTGCGCGCTGGCATGCCGGTTGGGCGAGTCGTCGCAGCACCCGACGTGCCCGCACTGCAGGCAGATGCGCAGGTGAAGCCAGGGGTCTCCGATGAGCAGGCAGTCCTCGCAGCCGTCGACCGACGGCGGCAGCTCCGTGATCAGGACGGAGTCGAGATGGGTGCAGGTCGTCACTGGTTCTCCGATCCGGACGCTCGAAGGCACAACGTACGGAGTGCGCGCTCCCGGCGTCTTGTGTCACCTGACGGTCAGGCGGCGGGCTGGCGCAGCGCGAAGTAGCCGATCCCGGGCGCGCCGACACCCGGCACGCGGACGAGGATGCGCCCCAGGACGGTGCCGCGCACAAGCTCGACGAGCTCGTCGTCGAGCCGGCCGATGAGCGGCGAGAGGAGCTTGGCGGGCAGCCGAGCAGGTGCCGCCAACCGTCCGGCCCGGGTGCCGTTGATGACGTCGAAGGTCATGCCGCGCCACGGATTCCAGAGCTCCGTCAGCCGCCGCAGCGGCGCATCGACGAGCGGGTTGATGAGCGTCGTGACGAGCAGCCCGTCCGCTGGGCCGTCGAGGTCCTCGGCCGGCGTGCCGAGCGCGAACAGCTGCGCGAGCGTCGCGCTGTCGCGCGCGTCGCCGAGCTCCTGGATCCAGGCCCAGAGATCATCCTGCGCGCGTGCGCGATCACGCGCCGCGAGCTCGCGCAGGGCCGCGATCCGCAGCGCGACGTCGCTCGTCGCGGGAGCCGCCTTCCCAACGGTGACCTCCGTCGCGGGCACGCGGCGCGCCTGGCCGCGCCGCCGCACCGGCGCGACGTCGTCGCCTTCGAACGCCGCGTCGTACGCAGGCAGGCCGAGCTCGCTGCGCAGCGTGTCGGCGGCGCGCTCGGCGAACATCGAGATCGTCAGCAGCGGGTTGACCGCGAGGGCGCGCGGAACGACCGCGCCGTCGCATACGCGCAGACCGTCGTAGACGCCGCCGTCGGCGGTGAAGACGCGGCCGGCGTGATCGACGACCCCGCCGCCGGCGTCGTCCGCCGTCGCGCAGCCGCCGAGCGGGTGCGCGGTGACGAGGTTGTTGCCGAGCACCCAGCTGCTCCAGCGCGGGTTGGCGAGGTACCGACCGCCGATCGCCTCGACCGCATGGCGCAGGACCTCGTTGGCGTGCTGGTAGATCGGCTCGTCGGGCGCGCCCGGCCAGTCGATCTGCGGGTGGCCGTCGCCGTCGAGCACGATGCGGCCGTCGGAGCTGTCGTGGGCCATGATGAGAAACCCGAGCGTGTGGTTCATCGCGCCCGTCGTGTTCCACCGCACGTCCTCGAGCACGCGCGCGACGCTGTCGGGATGCAG
>DASWQM010000257.1:0-13119 GCA_036403675.1 Solirubrobacteraceae bacterium
AGGCCGCGCACTAAGCTCGCGGGCCTATGCGGCTCTTCGCTCTGCGCGGGGCCTCGTCGGTGGACCGCAACGACGCCCAGGCCATCCTCGGCGCGACGGAGTGGCTGCTGCGCGAGATCCTCAAGCGCAACGACCTGCACCCCAGCGACGTCGTCAGCTGCATCTTCACGCTCACGGACGACCTGGACGCCGAGTTCCCGGCGGTCGCCGCGCGCAACCTCGGGTTCTCGCAGGTCCCGCTGCTGTGCGCCCGCGAGGTCGCGGTGCCGGGCTCGATGCCGCGGGTGATCCGCGTGCTCATGCACTACCACGCGCCCGACGCGCACCGCCCGCGCCATGTCTATCTGGGGGAAGCACGTGCCCTACGCCTGGACCTCGAAGGTGCGCAGTAACGTCTGAATTCAGCCGCGAAACGTGACAAAGCCTGACAGGAGCACCGCGAGCGTCCAGCGGTGTCCAGTCCTCTCGCAGGCCGCTAAAGCCAATTCGAGAACGGTGCCGATCAGTTGTTCGGCGATGCCGATCACCTTCACCAAGACCGTCGAACTGCCCGACGGCCGCACGCTGGCTTACCGCGAGCGTCCCGGCCGCGGCCGCCCCCTCGTCCTCGTGCACGGCCTGATGGACTGCTCGGCCGGCTGGGAGACGCTCGCCAAGGCGACGCACCGCCCGGTCGTCGCCTTCGACCTCCCGGGCATGGGCCAGTCCGACTGCCCGACGAGCCCGCAGTTCTGCGCCTTCGCGGCGGATCTCGCCGACGCGATCAAGATCCTCGGCGTCCGCGACTTCACGCTGGTCGGCCACTCCTTCGGCGGCGCCGTCGCGACCGCGCTGGCCGAGCGCATCCCCGACGAGGTGGCCGCGCTCGTGCTGCTCGCGCCGTCCGGCTTCGGGCGCATCGCGGCGACGGAGCTCACCAGCGCCCCGGTCGTCAAGCAGATCTTCCGTCACGCGCTGCCGCTGGCGCTGGCCAACCCGATCACGGCCACGGGCATCTACATGGGGATGATCGCCCCCGGCCGCACGCCCGACCGCAAGCTGCTCGGCCGCCTCTGCTCCCGCGCGTGGCGGATCACGCCGGGCGTCCAGATGGCCGCTCAGGCGATGGCCGACGCCGGCCGCTGCGAGAGCGCGTTCTTCCGCCGCCAGGTCGGCTACCACGGCCCGGTGCTCGCGCTGTGGGGGTCCAACGACGTCGTCGTCTCCCCGGGCCACCGCGAGGGCCTGGCCACCGCCTTCCCACAGGCCGAGATCTCGGTCTGGGATGGGATGGGCCACCATCCGCAGCGTGAGCGCCCCGAGGAGCTCCTGCGCTTCGTCGAGAACGGCGCCACCCACGCGCGGCGCGCGCGGCGCCAGAACGTGCGCGTGCTGCGTCCCGCGCAGCCGCAGCGCCAGCCGCAGCCGCAGCGACGGCCGGCGCTCGCGCTCGTCGAGTCCGCCGCGGCGTAATCAGCGCAGGCGCAGCACCTCGCCCTCGCCGGATCGCCGGCTCTTGTTCGTCACGTAGATCTCGCCGCGGCGACCGATCGCGATGCCGTACGGCTCGACGAGCCCGTCGCTCGCGACGCTCGTGCGGGTGCCATCGGGCGCGATCGCGATGACCTCGCCGCTGGGGTCGCCCGACAACAGGCCGTTCTTGGCGTGCTCCACGACATAGAGGCTGCCGCCGGCGTCGAAGGCGAGGTCGGTCACGTTCGTGAGGCCCGAGGCGTAGATCTCCGGCGGCGAGCCGGGGACGACGCGGTAGACGTTGGCCGCGCCCGCGGGGAACGGGAAACCGGTGAGCTGGGAGACGTAGAAGGCGCGGTCGGGTCCCCGCGTCACGGCCGTCGGCACGGCCTGCATCGGGATCTGCGTTCCGGGCGCAAGCCCGAGCGGCGGCGGCGCGTCGACGAAGCGGCTCGGGAAGACGGCCAGCGTCTTGATCCGGCCGTTGGCGCGGACGCGCAGGAGGTCGTTGCCGCCGGCGTCGACCGCCACGTCGCCGCGGCCGGCCTTCAGCACCGACGTCGGATTGGAGTCCGGGTGCACGGAGCCGGGCTGGTCTGCGTCGGGGTCGTGCTCGGCCTCGTAGGTCCCCAGGTCGGCGCGCTCGACGACGTCGCCGTGCGGCGTGAACGCGAAGAGCTCGGCGAGGCCGCTGCCGCCGGCTCCGAGCTGCGCGCGCACGGACGGGTCGTTGCCGAGGCCCGTGACGAACGACCCGAACCCCAGCGGCCCGACGTCGACGTCCTGCGGGCCCAGCGCGCTCGCTCCGGTCCCCTCGTCGGCGACCGACGGAAGTCCGCTGACGATCCGCTGCTGCTTGCCGTAGGCGACGAGCGTGATGGCGCCGGTCCGGCCGATGCACTGCGTCGGGCCCTCGGCGCCGGGGATGCACGGCCCGGAGCCGCCGCGCCCGGCCTCGGCGACGTAGACGAAGCCGTGGCGGTCGACGTCGATGCCGCGCGGGTTGTCGAGCCCGCTCGCCACGACCGTGGTGCCGGCGTGCGCGACCGCCGCGGGACCGAGGGCAAGCACGGACAGGATGCTGAAAAGCAGAGTGCGTCGCATGGGCGCACACTAACCCGAGCGTCGCGACGGATGTGAAGAGTCCGACACGCCGCGAGCCCATGGCTGCGGGCCGCCGCGCGGACGTGCGGCACAATGGCCGCATGGCGATCGAGTTCTCCGAGCGCATCAGGCGCATCCCCGTCTATCCGGTCGCCGACGGCTACTCGCTCGGCGATGACGTCGCGATGCTCGCCTCCAACGAGTCGCCAGACCCGCCGCTGCCGGCGGTCGTGCAGGCCGCGCAGCGCGCGGTCGCAGGCGCGAACCGCTATCCCGACCCCTCCAACGCGACGCTCAAGCGCGCGCTGAGCAAACGCTACGACCTGCCGCCGGCGCGGATCGCGATCGGCAACGGCTCGTGCGACCTGCTGCTGGCCGGCGGCGAGGCGCTGCTCGAGCCCGGCGCAGAGGTCGTCTACGCCTGGCCGTCGTTCAGCGTCTACCCGCACCTGGCGGCGGCCTCGGGCGCGACCGCGGTCACCGTCCCGCTCGACGCCGCCGATCGCCACGACCTCGACGCGATGGCGACCGAGATCACCGCCGCGACGCGCCTGGTGATCGTCTGCAACCCCAACAACCCGACCTCGACGGCGCTGCCGTTCGCCGAGATCGCCGCGTTCGCAGATCGCGTCCCGCGCCACGTCGCACTGATCGTCGACGAGGCCTACTGCGAGTTCAACCTGCTCGACGATCCCGACTCGACGCTCGACCTGCTCTCCCAGCACTCCAACCTCATCCTCCTGCGGACGTTCTCGAAGGTCTACGGGCTCTGCGGCCTGCGCGTCGGCTTCGGGCTGTGCGGCAGCGCGGACTTCCCGCGCGCCGTCGACCAGGTCCGCCAGCCGTTCTTCTGCAACGCGGCCGCACAGGCCGCGGCCGTCGAGGCGCTCAAGCACCAGGACGCCGTCGCCGAGCGCGTCGAGCGGGCGATCGTCGCGCGCGTCGAGATCGAGGCCGGCCTCGAGGAGCTCGGCATCGAGGTCGCGCAGTCGCAGGCGAACTTCTCCTGGCTGCACCTGCCGGAGGACAGCGACGAGGCCGCCGTCGTGCGCGGGCTCGCCGAGCGCGGCGTGCTCGTCCGTGCCGGCGCGGCGCTCGGGCGCCCGGGCGCGCTGCGGGTGACCTACGGCACCCCTGGACAGAACGCCAGGTTCCTCGACGCGCTCGGCCAGGTGCTCTAAGCTCACCCGCGCATGATCCGAACCGACGACAGCGCCCGCAGCACCTTCGTGGTCTTCGCGCGTCGTTATTTCGCCTGGCGATTTATCTAGGCGCTCGGCTCACCGCACCCTGCCTCACCCCTTTCGCCGAGCGCCCGCAGTGCCCCCGTCTCCAGGCGTTCTCTTTCGAAAGGACTGTTGAGCAATGTTGATCGTCATGAAACCGGCCGCCTCCGCTGAGGAGATCCAGGCCGTCGTCGAGCGGGTGCAGAGCGCCGGCGCTCGCGCGCATCCGGTGCGCGGCGAGGAGGTGACCGTCGTCGGCGCGATCGGCGACCGCGAGCACGTCGCTCGCCTCGGCCTCGAGGGCAACCCCGGCGTCGACCGGGTCGTCCCGATCCTCAAGCCGTACAAGCTCGCCTCCAGCGAGGTGCGCCAGGGCGCGCGCAGCGTCCTGGACATCGCCGGCCGCAAGGTCGGCGGCGAGCACTTCGCGCTCATCGCGGGCCCGTGCACCGTCGAGTCGCGCGACCAGACGCTGAGCACGGCCGAGGTCGTACGGGCGGCCGGGGCCACGCTGCTGCGCGGCGGCGCCTACAAGCCGCGCACGAGCCCGTACTCGTTCCACGGACTGGGCGAGGCGGGTCTGCGGATCCTCGCCGAGGCGAAGGCGCAGACCGGTATGCCGGTCGTGACCGAGCTCATGGACGTCCGTGACCTCGAGGCCGTCCTCGAGGTCGCCGACGTCGTCCAGATCGGCGCGCGCAACATGCAGAACTACACCCTGCTCACCGAGGTAGGTCGCGCGGGCTGCCCCGTCATGATCAAGCGCGGCCTGTCGAGCACGCTCGACGAGCTGCTCATGGCCGCCGAGTACGTCCTGAAGGAGGGCAACGACGACGTCATGCTCTGCGAGCGCGGCATCCGCACGTTCGAGACCGCCTACCGCTTCACGCTCGACCTCACCGCGGTGCCGGTGCTGAAGGAGCTCAGCCACCTGCCCGTCATCGTCGACCCCAGCCACGCCGCCGGCAGGCGCGACCTCGTCGAGCCGCTGTCGCTGGCGGCCGCCGCGGCGGGCGCCGATGGCATCATCGTCGAGGTGCACCCCGCCCCCGACGACGCCATCTGCGACGGTCCCCAGGCGCTGCACTGCGACGACTTCGCGCGCTTCGCCGCGAAGGTGGAGCAGGTCGCCGCGATCGCCGGCAAGCGGATCGCGACGGCCGTCTGACGATGGCGCCCGTGCGCGCACAGCAGGTCGCCGGCGTTCGAGACCGGCGCATCGCCCGGATCTCGCCGCTGACGACGCCCGCGGAGCTGTTCGAGCGCCTGCCGCTCGAGCCCGGGCTCGCGGACGTCGTGCTGCGCGGGCGCGCGAGCGTCCACGCGATCCTCGACGGGCACGACGACCGGCTCCTGGTCGTCGTCGGCCCGTGCAGCGTCCACGACCCGCAGGCCGCGCTGGACTACGCGCGGCGGCTGAGCGAGCAGGCGCGCCGTCACGAGGACGACCTCTGCATCGCGATGCGCGTCTACTTCGAGAAGCCGCGCACGACGACGGGCTGGAAGGGCCTCATCAACGACCCCCACCTCGACGGGTCCGGCGACGTCGACACCGGGCTGCGGACCGCCCGTGAGCTGCTGCTCGAGGTGCTGCGGCTCGGGCTGCCGGTCGGATGCGAGTTCCTCGACCCGATCACGCCGCAGTACATCTCCGACGCCGTCTCGTGGGCGGCGATCGGCGCGCGCACGACGGAGAGCCAGATCCATCGCCAGCTCGGCTCGGGCCTCTCGATGGCGGTCGGCTTCAAGAACCGCACCGACGGCAACGTGCAGGTCGCCGTCGACGCGGTCCGCGCGGCGGCCGCCAGGCACTCGTTCGCGGGCGTCGACGTCAACGGCACGCCGGCGATCCTGCACACGACCGGCAATCCCGACGGGCACGTCATCCTCCGCGGCGGCCGCGGCGAGCCCAACCACGGGCCTGCCGGCGTGGCGAGCGCGCTCGCGATGCTGCGCACGGCCGCGCTGGCGCCGCGGCTCGTCGTCGACGCCTCGCACGACAACAGCGGCAAGGACCACGAGCGCCAGCCCGCGGTCGCGGCGCAGATCGGCGACCAGGTCGCCGCCGGCGAGCGCGCGATCATCGGCGTCATGCTCGAGTCCTTCCTCGTGGCCGGGCGCCAGGACCCGGCCGCCCCGGCGCAGCTGACCTACGGGCAGTCGATCACGGACGCCTGCATGGACTGGGGGGCGACCGTCGGCGTGCTCGACGGGCTCGCCGCGGTGGTGCGCGACCGGCGCGCCGCGTGCGCGTGACAACCAGCCGCCGATGAGGGTCGCGCTCGTCGGCGTCGGGCTTATCGGGGGCTCGGTCGGCATGGCCGCTCGGCGGCGGCTGGGCGCCCACGTCGTCGGCTGGAACCGCAGCCCGGCGGCGCTCGAGGTCGCGCTGCAGCGCGGAGCGATCGACGAGGCCGTCGGCAGCATCGCTGACATCGGCAGCGCCGACGTCGCGGTCGCGGGCGTCGCGGTCGACGCGCTCGAGGACGCCGTGCGCGAGCTCTGCGACGCGCTTCCCGGCGCGGTCGTGTCCGATGTCGGCTCGACGAAGGGCGCGGTCGTCGGCGCGATCGACCGCCCGAACTTCATCGGCGGCCACCCGCTCGCCGGCGCGGAGATGACCGGCGTCGCGCATGCCCGCGAGGACCTCTTCGAGGGGGCGACGTGGTATCTGACGCCGCGCCCGGCGACGCCCGGCGTGCTCTACGAGCGCCTCGCGCGGTTCGTCGCGGGACTCGGCGCGGTGCCGACGGCGATCGCGCCTGAGGACCACGACCGGCTCATGGCGGCCGTCTCCCACCTGCCGCACGTCGTCGCCAACCTCCTCGTCGCCCAGGCGGCCGAGGCGCTCGGCGGTGAGACGCTGCCGGCGACGGGGCCGAGCTTCCGCGACGCGACGCGCGTGGCCGGATCCAATCCGCCGCTGTGGGCGCAGATCTACACGGCCAACCGGGCCGCGCTCGGGGCGCAGATGGACGACCTCGTGCGGCGACTGGCCGAGGTGCGCGGGCTGCTGGATGCCGGCAGCGACGAGCTGCGGGAATGGCAGCACGCCGCCGCACAGCAGCGCCGCGCGCTGCTCGAGGTCGGCCTCGCCGGCGGCGACGGCGACTTGCGCGAGATCCGCGTCGCCGTGCCGAACAAGCCCGGCGTCGTCGCCCAGATCGCGCTCGCGCTCGGCCGCGCGGGCATCAACATCTCCGACATGTCGCTCGCGCCCGAGCCCGACGATCGCACCGGCGTCATCGCCCTGTGGGTCAGCGGCGCCGACGCCGACCGCGCGATCGAGCTCGTCGACGAGCTCGGCTATCCGGCCGCGTAGATGGCGACGAGCACGTTCTTCGCACCGGCGAGCAGGCTGCGCGGCACGGTCGTCGCGCCGCCTGACAAGTCGATCTCGCACCGTGCCGCGCTGCTTGGCGCGATGTCGGCCGAGCCCGTGCGCATCTCGAACTTCCTGCGGGCGGCCGACACGATCTCGACGCTGAACGCGCTGCGCGCCGTCGGCGCGCTCGTCGAGGAGCACGACGGTGCCGTCGTCGTCCGCGGTTGCGGCCTGCGCGACGCGCGCGAGCCGGAGGGCCCGATCGACGTCGGCAACGCGGGCACGCTCATGCGGCTGCTGCCGGGCTGGCTGGCGACGCAGGACGGGCGGACGTTCGAGCTCGACGGCGACAGCTCGATCCGCGGCCGCCCGGTCGACCGGATCGCGGCGCCGCTCGCGCTCATGGGCGCCCGGATCGAGGCGACGGACGGCCGCTTCCCGCCGTTCGTCGTCCGCGGCGCGCGGCTGCGGGCGATCTCCTACGAGCTGCCCGTCGCCAGCGCCCAGGTCAAGTCGTGCGTGCTGCTCGCCGGCCTCGGCGCCGACGGGACGACGAGCGTCGTCGAGCCGGTGCCGAGCCGCGACCACACCGAGCGGATGCTCGCCGGCGCGGGCGTCGCCGTGCAGCGCGACGGGCGGACGGTGCAGGTCACATGCACCGACGAGCTGGATCCGCAGAGCATCGCCGTGCCCGGCGACCTCTCGTCGGCCGCGTTCATGATCGCCGCCGGCGTACTCGTCAAGGGCTCACGGCTGCTCGTGCGCGACGTCGGCGTCAATTGGACGCGCGCAGGCTTCCTGCGGATCCTCGAGCGGATGGGCGCGATCGTCCTGGGCGAGCTCGAGGAGCCCGCCGCCTCCGTCCCCGCCGCCGAGCCGACGTCCGACCTCGACGTGACGGCCGGACCGCTGCAGGGGACACTCGTCGAGGCCGACGAGGTGCCGCTGGCGATCGACGAGCTGCCGCTCGTGGCGCTGCTGGGCTGCTTCGCGGAGGGCGAGACCGTCGTGCGCGGCGCGCAGGAGCTGCGGGTCAAGGAGTCCGACCGGATCGCCGGCGTCGTGGACGGGCTGCGCGGCCTCGGCGCGACGATCGCGGCCACGCCGGACGGCTTCGCGGTGAGCGGCGGCACGGGCCTGCGCGGCGGCACGATCGACGCGCGCGGCGATCACCGCATGGCGATGCTCGGCGCGGTGGCGGGACTTGCGTCGGAGGAGGGGGTGCGCGTCGTCGGGATGGAGACCGCCGCGGTGTCGTACCCGGGCTTCGCGGAGGACCTCAGCGCCCTCGCTCGGGCCGGTTGAGCGTCTTGGCATGCGGCACGCCCTCGACGAGCTCCTTCTCGCGTTCGATCTCCGCGTTGAGCTCGGCGCCGAACAGCAGCGCGACGTTGCTGAGCCAGAGCCACCCGACGAGCACGATCGCGCCGGTGAACGCGCCGTAGATCGCGCCGATGTGGGCGATCTGGGAGACGTACATCGCAAATCCGACGGATGAGCCGAGCCACAGCAGCACCCCGACCGCCGCGCCCGGAGCGACCGAGCGAAACGAGCGCTGGCGGACGTCGGGCGTGACGTAGTAGACGAAGGCGAAGACGAACATCGCCAGGATCACCGCGCCGGGCCAGCGGGCGACGTTCCAGACCTCGGCCGCGTCCGGGCCGAACCCGAGGAAGCGCAGCACGTCGTCGGCGAAGCCGCCGCCGAGGAAGATCATGATGAGGCTGACGAGCGCGAGCGCCATGAGCGCGACCGTCGACAGGACGTCGATCATCTTGCGCCGCAGGAAGCGGCGGCCGCTCTCGACCTCGAAGACGACGTTGAGCGCCCGCCGCGCCGACTCGAGCACACCGGTCGTCCCGTACAGCGCGACGAGGACGCTGATCCCGAGCGTCGTGGCCGCGGTCCCGTGGCTGCGCAGGGCGCCCCGCAGTGAGCTGTCCAGCGGCACGAGCACCGACGCCGGCGCGACGCGATGCAGGTAGCCGATGATCGCGTTGTACGTCCGCGGGTACTCGCCGATGAGGCCGAGCAGCGAGAGCCCCAGCAGCACGGCGGGGAAGAGCGACATGAGCCCGTAGTACGTCATCGCGGCCGCGTGCTGGGTCATCTGGTCGTCGTAGAACGCCAGGAGCGTCCGCTTCGTGATCACCCCCAAGCGCCGCATCGCGGCCACATCGTGGCGCAGGGGGCGGCGGAGGGTCGTGCGCTGCCTGGCGGCTCGGGGAAAAGCACGCACGACGCAGCGGACGTCCGCGGCGCGACCCTATGCTCAGCCCGATGCTGATCGCCATCGACGGCCCCGCGGGTGCGGGCAAGTCCACGGTCGCGCGCGCCGTCGCCGACGTGCTCGGCTTCACGTACCTGGATTCCGGGGCGATGTATCGCTGCGTCGCGCTCGCCGAGCTGCGCGGCGCGGCGGACCCGGTCGAGTGCGCGATCGGGCTCGGCGACCGCATCACGCTCGACGGCGAGGACGTCACCGAGGCGATCCGCTCGCCCCAGGTCAGCGCGCGCGCGTCCGAGGTGGCCGCGCGGCCCGAGGTGCGCGGCCAGCTCGTCGCCCGCCAGCGCGAGCTGATCCGGTCCGGCGACTACGTCGCCGAGGGACGGGATATCGGGACGGTCGTGGCCCCCGACGCCGAGCTGAAGGTCTTCCTCACCGCCTCGCCGCGCGAGCGCGCCCGCCGCCGCGCCGACCAGCTCGGCGCCGACGTCGAGGACGTCCTGCGCGAGCAGGAGCAGCGCGACGAGCGCGACGCCACGCGCGAGCACTCGCCGCTGCAGCCCGCCGGCGACGCGCTGCGCGTCGAGACCGACGGGCTCAGCGTCGACGAGGTCACGCAGAAGATCGTCCGCCTCGCGAGGGCCGTGCGATGAAGGTCGCCGTCGTCGGCTATCCCAACGTCGGCAAGTCCTCGCTCGTCAACCGCCTGGCGAACTCGCGCGAGGCCGTCGTCCACGAGCGGCCGGGGATCACGCGCGATCGCAACGAGATCGCCACCGAGTGGAACGGGCGCCGCTTCACGCTCGTCGACACCGGCGGCATGGACAGCGAAGACCCCGATCCCGTGTCAGGCTCGATCCGCGACCAGGCGCGGGCGGCGCTCGCCGACGCCCAGGTCGCGCTCTTCGTCTACGACGCGAAGGCCGGCCTGCGGCCTGGCGACGACGAACTCGCCGACCTGCTGCGGCGCACGAAGATGCCGGTCGTGGTCGCCGCGAACAAGATCGACGTCGCGCGCGACATCCCGCTCGCGGCCGAGGCCCATCGCCTCGGCTTCGGTGAGCCGATGGCGGTCTCGGCGGCGCAGGGCCTCGGCACCGGCGACCTGCTCGACCGGCTCGTCGAGCTGCTGCCCGAGGACGACACGGAGGTCGACGACGACGTCATCCGCCTCGCGGTCATCGGGCGCCCGAACGTCGGCAAGTCGTCGCTCGTCAACCGCTTCGCCGGCGCCGATCGCGTGATCGTCTCCGACGTCGCCGGCACCACGCGCGACGCGATCGACCTCCCACTCGAGGTCGACGGGCGCAAGCTCGTCGTCGTCGACACGGCCGGGATGCGGCGCCAGTCGAAGGTGTCGGAGTCCGTCGAGTACTACACGACGCTGCGCTCGCAGCGGGCCGCCGAGCGCGCCGACGTGGCGCTCGTCGTCTGCGACGCGCGCGACGGCGTCACAGCGCAGGACATGCGGATCGCCGAGCTGGCGATGCGGTCCGGCTGCGCGACGGCGCTCGTGCTGAACAAGTGGGACGCCGCCGAGATGGACGAGGCCGACCTCGAGCACGAGCGGGCGAAGGTCGCGGCCAAGCTGCGCCTGCGCCCGCGCGTGCTGACCGCGAGCGCGCTGACCGGCCGCAACGTCCAGCGGCTGCTCAAGGAGGTGCTCGCCCTCGGCGACCGGATGTCCAACCGCATCCCGACGCCCGAGCTCAATCGCTTCATCGGCGAGACCGTCCAGGCGCGCCAGCCGCCCGCCAAGCAGGGGCACCGCCTGAAGCTCCTCTACGCGGCGCAGGTCGGGCAGCGCCCGCCACGCTTCGCGATCCAGGTCAACTCGCGCTCGCGCGTCAGCCGCGACTACGCCTATTTCCTGGAGAACCGGCTGCGTGCGCGCTTTGGGATGGATGGCATCCCGGTCATCATCGACTTCGTCGAGCGCAAGTCCCGGCGCAGCGACGGGCGGTAGCCTTCCCTCGCATGACCAACTTCGCCGAGCACGAGTATCTGTTCACGTCTGAGTCGGTGACGGAGGGCCATCCGGACAAGGTCGCCGATCAGATCTCCGACGGCGTCCTGGATGTCGTGATGCGCGACGATCCGGCCGGCCGCGTGGCGTGCGAGACGCTCGTGAACACCGGCCTCGTCGTCGTCTCCGGCGAGATCACGACCGAGACGTTCGTGGACATCCAGGAGGTCGCCCGCGAGACGATCCGCAAGATCGGCTACATCGACGCGGACCTGGGCTTCTCGGCGGATTCGTGCGCGGTGCTCAACGCGATCGACAAGCAGTCGCCGGACATCGCGCAGGGTGTGGATCATTCGTATGAGACGCAGACCGATCCCGACGATGACGATGAGCTGGATGTCGCGGGTGCGGGTGATCAGGGGATGATGTTCGGCTTTGCGTGCAATGAGACGCCGGAGCTGATGCCGCTGCCGATCTCGGTGGCGCACCGGCTGGCCAAGCGGTTGGCGGAGGTCCGCCACGACGGGACGCTTGAGTACCTGCGCCCGGACGGCAAGACGCAGGTGTCGGTGCGCTACGCCGACGGGCGGCCGACGGCGATCGAGAAGCTGCTGATCTCGACGCAGCACGCGGAGAGCGCGACCCGCGATCAGATCCGCGACGACCTGTGGGAGACCGTCGTGGTCCCGGTCCTGCCCGACATGTACGACCCCGACAAGCTGCGTCGCGAGTTCCTTGTCAATCCGACGGGTCGGTTCGTGATCGGTGGTCCGGTCGGTGATGCGGGGTTGACGGGGCGCAAGATCATCGTCGACACGTACGGTGGGATGGCGCGTCATGGCGGTGGGGCGTTCTCGGGCAAGGATCCGTCGAAGGTCGATCGTTCGGCGGCGTATGCGGCGCGCTGGGTGGCGAAGAACCTGGTGGCGGCGGGGCTGGCGGATCGCGTCGAGGTGCAGGTCGCCTATGCGATCGGGGTGGCGCATCCGGTGTCGGTGATGATCGAGACGTTCGGGACCGAGAAGGTCGGGCGGGCGACGATCGCGGCGCTCGTCGACGAGCATTTCGATCTGCGTCCGGGCGCGTTTCGGCAGGAGCTGCGCCTGCACCGGCCGATCTATCAGAAGACCGCCGCGTACGGGCATTTCGGGCGCGAGGACGAGGACTTCACGTGGGAGCAGACCGGCAAGGCCGAGCTCCTGCGCGAGGCCGCCGGCCTCAGCGCCGCCGCCGCCTGACGCAGGGGCGCAGCGCGCGGCTTCTATCCTTGCCGCTCGCATGGCCGAGCACCACTACGACCCCGCCGAGATCGAGCCGCGCTGGCAGCGCGTCTGGGCCGACGAGGGCACCTGGGAGGTCGACAACGACACGAGCGACCCGCGGCCGGCGTCCTACGTGCTGGAGATGCTGCCCTACCCCAGCGGCGAGCCGCACATCGGGCACCTGAAGGTCTACTCCGTCGGCGACGCGGTCGCGCACTTCCACCGCCGCACCGGCCGGCGCGTCCTGCACCCGATGGGCTATGACGCGTTCGGCCTGCCCGCAGAGAACCACGCGATCAAGACCGGGCAGCACCCGCGCGCCTCGACGGACGCGGCGATCGCGGAGTTCCAGCGCCAGTTCCGCGAGTGGGGGATCTCGATCGACTGGACGCGCGAGTTCGGCACCCACGAGCCGCGCTACTACCGCTGGACGCAGTGGATCTTCCTGCAGCTGTTCCACGCGGGCCTCGCGTACCGCAAGGAGGCCGCGGTCAAGTGGTGCCCGGTCGACCAGACCGTGCTCGCCAACGAGCAGGTCGTCGACGGCCACTGCGAAC
>DASWQM010000258.1:0-18145 GCA_036403675.1 Solirubrobacteraceae bacterium
CGCTGCCGTTCGGGCCAACGCTCGTCGGCGGCTACCGCACGCGTTCGTCAGCGTCGGCGTACGTCGAGCTGGCACGGCTCATCGAGGGCCGGATCCTGCCCGTCGAGCTCGTCGACGAGCGCTTCTACCACGTCGACATCGCCTTCTGCCCGCTCGACGCCGACACCGCGCTCATCGCGCCCGGCGCGCTCGACGCCGACGGCGCCAGGCTGCTCACCGAGCTCGTGCACGATCCGATCATGCTCACCGACGACGAAGCGCAGGCGTTCAGCGCGAACTGCGTCGTCGTCGGGCACACCGTCGTCATGCCGGCCTGCTCGCGGCGCCTGCGGCGCGAGCTGCGCGCGCGCGACTTCGAGCCGGTCGTCGTCGACGTCTCGGAGTTCCTCAAGGCCGGGGGCGGGCCGCGCTGCCTGACGCTCGCGCTCGACGCGAAGCTCGGCTACGAGGACGCCGCCGCCATCGCCGAGCACCACACCGCCCACAACTACCATCCCCTGCCGGTGACGATCACGCACGCCGAGGGCGCGTGGGTCCGCGACGACCACGGCCGCCGCTATCTCGACGCCCTGTCGGCCTACTCGGCGCTGAACTTCGGCCACCGCCACCCGCGGCTCGTCGCGGCCGCCCGCGAGCAGCTCGAGCGGGTGACGCTCACGAGCCGCGCGTTCTCCAACGACCAGCTCGGGCCGTTCGCCCGCGAGCTCGCCGCGCTCTGCGGCAAGGACCGCGTGCTGCCGATGAACACGGGCGCCGAGGCGGTCGAGACCGCGATCAAGACCGCCCGCCGGTGGGGCTACGACGTCAAGGGCGTCCGCCCGGACCGCGCGACGATCCTCGTCTGCGAGAACAACTTCCACGGCCGCACGACGACGATCGTGTCGTTCTCGGACGACGCGGGGGCGCGGCGGGGGTTCGGGCCCTTCACGCCCGGCTTTCGCGCGGTTGCGTTCGGCGACGCCGCGGCGCTCGCGGCGGCGCTCGAAGCCGATCCGGAGATCGTCGGCTTCCTCGTCGAGCCGGTGCAGGGCGAGGCGGGCGTCGTCGTGCCGCCGGCCGGCTACCTGCACGAGGCGTGCCGGCTGTGCAGCCGGCACGGGGTCCTGCTCATCGCCGACGAGATCCAGTCCGGCCTCGGCCGCACCGGGCGCACGTTCGCGTGCGACCACGAGGACGTGGTGCCCGACCTCTACGTCCTCGGCAAGGCGCTCGGCGGCGGGATCGTGGCGCTGTCGGCGATCGCCGGCGACGACGACGTCCTGGGCGTCTTCGACCCGGGCTCGCACGGCTCGACGTTCGGCGGCAACCCGCTCGCCTGCGCCGTCGGTCGCGCCGTCCTCGAGCTCCTCGCAAGCGGCGAGCCGCAGGCCAACGCGGCGCGGCTCGGCAGCAGGCTGCGCACGGCGCTGGACGAGGCGGCGCCCGCGGCGCTCAGCGAGATCCGCTCGCGCGGGCTGTGGTTCGGCCTGGACCTGGACCCGAGCACCGGCCGCAGCGGCCGCGCGGTCTGCGAGCAGCTGCTCGACGCCGGCGTGCTCGCCAAGGACACGCACGTCCACACGCTGCGCCTCGCGCCGCCGCTGACGCTCACGACGGCCGAGGGCGACTGGATGCTCGACCGCCTGCTCGCCGTGCTGCGCGACCCCGAGCGGCTGCGTCTCGCCGCCCTGCCGCCGCGCCCGGCATCCTTCGCCGCATAGACGCGATCGACCGCCGCATCGTCGCCGAGCTGCTCGAAGACGGGCGTTTGAGCCTGGCCGAGCTCGGGGAGCGCGTGAACCTCTCCTCGCCGGCCGTCAAGCGGCGCGTCGACCGCCTGCGTGCGACGGGGGTCATCACCGGCTTCAGTGCGCGCGTCGATCCCGCCGCGCTCGGGCAGCATACGGAGGCATTCGTCGAGATCTACTGTGAGTCGAACATGAGCCCGACCGCGCTGCGCGAGACGCTCGCCGGGGAGCCCGAGGTCGTCGCGGCGTACACCGTCACCGGCGAGGCCGACGCGCTCGTGCACCTGCGTGCGACCGACGTCGGCCACCTCGAAGCCACGGTCGAGCGCATCCGGGCCAACCCGGAGATCGCACGGACCAAGACCATCATCGTGCTGAGCCGTCTCATCACACGTGATGACGCCTAGCGGCTGGGGACGCCGCACGCGCCGGTGCAGCACGCATAATCTCGCGCTTGGAGTGGGAACGCGCAGCCACGCAGACCGACGAACGGCGCTACGGCGCTCGCTTCCGGCCGTCCCGGCCTCCGTACCGGCGATGCGCGGCGCCGTGGCGGAGTTCGTCGCCGCGGCGGGCGTCGGCGAGCCGCAGCTCGCGGCGGTCAAGCTCGCCGTCTCCGAAGCCGTCACGAACGCCGTCATGCACGCCTACCTCCACGCCGACGAGCCGGGCGAGGTGCGCGTCGTGACGTGCCTCTGCGGCGCCACGGTGTACGTCACGGTCAGCGACGACGGCGTCGGGATGATGCCGCGGCTCGACAGTCCGGGGCTCGGCGTCGGGCTGCCGTTCATCGCCGACACCGCCGACACGCTCGACATCGGCAGCACCGAGGGCGGCGGCACGGAGCTGCGGATGTCGTTTCGGGTAGCGGCCGTTGGGGACCTTAACGGCCCGTGAGCACACGATTGCCGACACCGCAACGCGTCGCGCCGGGCGGCGGCGTAGGTTCCGGCGCCATGCGAACCACTCGCAAGGCGCTTGCGCCTGCCCTTGCCGTCTTCGCGTGCGCGTGCGCATTCGTCGTCCAGGCGCCGGGCTGGGCGCAGACGTCGTACATGGCGCTCGCCAAGGGGCTCTACGGCGGCACCTCGCACATCGACCAGTGGCACTGGGAGACGCACGACATCGCCTGGACCGACGGGCACTACTACTCCGTCAAGCCTCCGGGCCTCGTCTTGGCGACGTTCCCCTTCTACGCCGCGCTGAAGGGTGCCGGCGCGGAGCGGCTCGCGCACGACGCCCGCGTCCGCGCGGAGGCGGGCGGCGCACGCCCGTGGGGCGCGCGCGTGCCGCCGATCGCGCAGTACGGCTACTACGAGCAGCGCGCGCTCGACGCGCGCGACTCGATCGCCGACGACGCGCCGCTGACGTGGGTGCTCGTGCTGATCGGCGTGCTCGTGCCCTCACTGCTGCTGCTCGTGCTCGTCGCCCGCTGCGCCGAGCGCGTCGCTCCCGGCACCGGCACCGCGGCGGCGCTGACGCTCGGGGCGAGCACGCTGATCCTGCCGTTCTCGACGCTGTACTTCTCGCACGTCCTCAGCGCGGTGCTGGCGTTCGGCGCGTTCGTGATCGCCTGGCGTGAGCGCGAGGGCCCGTCGCGGCCGGCCCGGCTCGCGCTGGCCGGCCTGCTGGCGGGCCTGGCGATCGTCTGCGAGTACCCGCTGGCGATCGCGGCGCTCGTCGTGGGGCTCTACGTCATCTCGCGCGCCGGAGCGCGGCTGGCGAGCGTCGTGCCGCGCGGCGCTGCCTACGCCGCCGGCGTCGTCGTCGGCGTGCTGCCGCTGCTGGCCTACCAGTGGTGGGCGTTCGGCTCGCCGCTGCACATGACGTACGCCAACGCCGTCGCGACGACCGGCCTGACCGGCCACGACATCCTCGGGCTCAACGACGGCGGCTTCTTCGGCGTGACCACGCCGCGCCTGGTCGACGGCCTCTCGCTGCTCGTCGGCGGGCGCGGGCTGCTGACGCTCACCCCGGTCCTCGCGGTCGCGGCCGCGGGTGTCGTCGCGATGCACCGCGAGGGTCACCGCGCCGAGGCGCGCACGATCGCCGGGCTCGTGCTCGCCTACCTCGTCTACAACGCCGGCTACTGGCTGCCGTTCGGCGGCGGCTCGCCGGGCCCGCGCTTCCTCATCCCGATCCTCCCGTTCCTCGCCGTCGGCCTCGGCCCGGCGTGGCGGCGCTGGCCGGCGCAGACGCTGGCGCTGGCCGTGGTCTCGATGACGACGATGGTCGTCGCGACGATGAGCTACCCGATGATCGGCGTCAACGACGTGGGCGAATGGGTGCGCCGGCTGGTCAGCATCGGCGTCTATCAGCACAGCGTGCTGGATCTCATCGGCATCGCGCACGGCGCGGTGGCGATCCTGCCGTTCGCGGTGCTCGTCGCCGTGGCGCTGTGGCTCGGCGTCTCCAGCCTCGGAAGCCATGTCGTGGTGGGTGCGCAGGCGGTGCCGGCCACGGTCGGCGTGTGGGCGCTCTGCGCGCTCCTGCTGCCGCGCCCGCTGCAGCTGCCGTCGTTGGAGGCCGTGATGCTCATCGTCGTCGCCGCGACCGCAGCGCTGGTCGCCGTGGCGCGGGTGCGCCGGCGCGGTGGCCGGGGTGCGTCAGCGCAGCACGAAACGCACCACGCTGCCGCGTCGCTCACGCTCGAGGCCCAGCCCGCGCAGCGGCCCGGCTGACGCGCGCGTCGCGAGCCGCGACCCCGCGCGGTCGAGGTGAACGGTCACGCTGCGCACGCCGTAGCGCCGCAGGTGGCGCACGGAGCGCGCGTCGGGGAAGCTCGCCATGCCGTTCATGAGCGCCTGGTACTGGCGCGGGATGAAGCTCGCGCGTCCGTTGACGAGCCGTGGGAATCCGTCGGTCGACCACAGCACGTAGCGCCGGTTGTCGTCGGGGCCCATCGGCAGGTGCAGCGCCGGCGGCGGCGCGGCGCGCTGGCCGGGCGGCGCGAGCGGCACCGTCGGGTGGTCGGCGAAGCCCCAGCCCTCGGAGAGCACGGCGGCGCAGACGACGACCACGCAGGTGCCCGCCGCGAGCGCGCCGCCACGGGCGCGGACGCGGCCGACGAGCGCCTGGGCGCCCGCGCCGGCCAGCAGCGCGAGGCAGAGCGTCGTGAACGTGTGCAGGCGGCCGGGCACCCGGATTCCCTGCCAGCCCGGCAGCGCCTCGTACAGCCAGCGGTACGGGTACAGCCATGACCAGTCGCCGAGCGCGAAGCCGAGCGACAGGACGGCCACACCGAGCGCGCCGAGCCCGAGGCCGATCCGCAGGCGGCGGTCGAACGTGCGCGCACGCAGCCCGACCAGCGCGAGCGCGAGGATCGCAAGGCCGGGGAAGAGGGTCTGCTCGGGGACGAACGTCAGGCCGTCGCGGATCGGCGCGGTGGCCGCGCCCCAGACGCGGCTGTCCTCCGACGCGGCGAGGAACTTCCGCGGCGAGCCGGAGAAGCCGACGACCTCGCTGAGCGTCCGCCGCGCCTCGGGGTGGTCGTGCAGGACGCGCATGTACGGCCGGGCGAGCAGCCCGGCGACGAGCGCGAAGCACAGCATCCCGCCGGCCGTCGCGACGATCACCTGCCGCGGCGGGCGCGGCCGGCCCCGCCGCCACCACGTCACGGCGACGGCGAGCGTTCCGGCTGCCAGCAGGTAGGCCAGCGGCAGGCCGAGCGTGAACCCCAGCGAGAACTGCCACGTCGCGACGAGCCAGCCGACGGCGATCGTCGCCCCCGAGCCGCGGCGGTAGCCGCGCAGCAGGAGGAACAGCGCGAGCACGATCCCGCCGCTGGAGATGACGTGCATGTGGCCCTCCTGCTCCAGGCGGAAGGGCGCGTAGGCGAACGCCGCGCCGGCGACGGCGGCGCCGACGCGCCCGGCGCCGAGCTCGCGCGCGAGCAGCCATGCGCTCACGAAGCACAGCACGTAGGTGGCGAGGAAGAGCACGTCGTAGCGCGCGACCGCGGCGTGCGTCCCCGAGCCGATGAGCCCGACCGGCGCGTAGCCGACGAGCGCGTCGGAGAACGCGAGGCTGTCGGGCAGCGGCCAGAACATGTTCGCCTGGAACAGGCGCAGCGGCTGGTGCACCAGCGCGTGCCCGTCCCAGGCGACCTGCCACGCCTGGACGAGCGGGTCGCCGAGATCCTGCGCGATGTCGCGCCCCATGTGCAGCGGCAGCGGCCAGTGCATCGCGAGCGCGAGCACGACCGCCAGGGCGCAGCAGCCCAGCAGCTCGCGTGCGGTCAGCCGGGCGCGGACGCCGGGATCACTCCTCATCCCGGTCGATCAGCGCTCGTCGAACGTCACATCGCGCTCGCGGTCGACGGACCAGCGTCCGCGCCGCCAGGAGATCGTCGTGCCGTCGGCGAGCCGCGCCGTCGCCCGGCCGAGCGGCGGCTCGCCCCACAGCGTCGCCTCGAGCGGGCGCCCGTCCTCGGGCGTGTCGCCCAGGCCGGTTGCGACGTGGTCAGCGGGATAGGTCACGACGATCGAGCCGCACCGTACCCACACCGGGATCGTGCTGCGTGGCGCCGGTGCGATGACCTCGCCGCCGCCGCGGACGCGCTCGCCGGACCAGGCCTCGATCCAGTCACCGCGCGGCAGCGCGACCTCGCGCGAGCGCGCGCCCTCGTCGAGGACCGGCGCGACCCACAGCGCGGGGCCGTAGCCGTACGCGTCGGCGATCGTCCAGCCGCGCTCGTCGGCGCGGTCGAGGAGGTGCAGCGGCCGGATGATCGGCAGCCCGCAGCGCGCCGCGGTCGCGGCGGCGGCGCGCACGTACGGGACGAGCCGCTCGTGCAGCAGGACGCACGCGCGGTAGATGTCGAGCGTGCGGCCGTCGTACGTCCACGGCTCCTGGACCTGGCGGCCGTGGGCCTGCATGAGCGGCGTGAAGCAGCCGAGCTGGGCCCAGCGCACGAGCAGCTCCGCCGGGCAGCGCTCGACGAGCCGGTGGCCGAGGTAGCCGCCGACGTCGTGTGACCAGTTCGAGAAGCCGCTGCCCGCCGCCGCGATCGTCGCCGCCACGAGCACGCGCAGCGACCAGAAGTCCGACACCTGGTCGCCGCCCCACAGCATCCCGGTCGCCTGCTGTCCGCTCCAGCCGCAGCGGCCGAAGAGCACGCCGCGGCCGGGGTGGACCTCGTCGAGCGCGCGCTGCATCGAGCGGCGGTAGAGGCCGCCGACGCGCCAGGCCGCGTCCGCGCCCGTGCTGCCGTCGGCGAAGCGCACGTCGTCGGGGAAGTAGTAGCCCTCGCCGTCGTCGGCCTTGATGCCCTCGACGCCGAGCGCGAGCGCGCGCTTGGCCTGGCCGCGCCACCAGGCCTCGGCGTCGGGCGACGTGAAGTCGATCGGCGAGCCGGTCCCCATCCACCAGCGCGCGACGTAGGGCTCGCCGCCGCCGTCGCGGACGTAGTGGCCGCCCTCCGCGCCCTCGGCGTAGTTGGACGCCGGCGCGCGATGCAGCGCGCGCGAGGCGCGGTCGGGCGGCATCTGCCCGTCGGCGGACTCGACGTTGACCCAGGGCGTGACCCAGACGACGGTGCGTACGCCCGCCGCCCGGAACCCGCGCACCATGCCGACGAAGTCCGGGAACTGGTGCGGGTTGGGCTCCCACGTGTTGTACTGCGTCTCCCACGGCGAGTCGAGCACGACGGCGTCCAGGGCGATGTCGTGGCGGGCGCAGCCGTCGACGTCGTCGTGGACGTCGTCCTGGTGGGAGTAGACGTCGCGCGACTTCCAGAAGCCGTAGCCCCACTCGGGCAGCAGGGCGGGCAGCCCGGTGGCGCGCAGGTAGCGGCGCAGGCGCGCCGCGGGGCTGGGGTCGGTGAAGATCCACAGGCGCAGCGGCCCGGCGTGCCTACGCGCGGAGACGACGGTGCGATCGTCGCCGAGCTCGAAGCGCATGCCGTTGCCGTGGCCCTCCGACCAGACGGCGTAGCCGCGCGAGGACTGCAGCCACGGCGCCGGCGCGTAGTCGCCCTGCGGGATGCCGCCGACGGCCAGCATGTCGGGCGGGCAGTCGGGGCCGGTGTAGGCGCGGTCGGCGCCAAGCTGGATCTCATGGCCGGCGTGGTCGACGCGCAGCGCGTGGCGGGCACCGAGGCCGGCGAAGCGCTCCTCGGGCCGGCCGTCCCAGTCGGCGGCGAGGCGCAGCGGCTCGCCCTCGAGCTCGAACTCGACGAGCACCGTCTCCGGCGCGGGCAGCGTGATCCGCAGGTGCCCGCTGCGCCCGCCCTCGCAGCGGACCGTCACCTCGGCGCCGTCGGCCAGCAGCTCCACGACGCTCAGCGCGACGACGCGCTCCGGAATCTCGAGCTCCTCGGCAGGGATGACGCCCTCGGTGAACTGGATGAACTGGTCGCCGATCGTGCCGTCGGCACCCCACAGGCCGAGGCCGCGCACGAGCCGTCGCCCGCCGCGGCGCACGTGGATGGAGAACGGGAGCTGCGCGATCTCCACCTGGAGCGCGTCGAGCTCGAGCACGAGGGCGTCGGGGACCGACGCGGCGCGAACCGGCATCAGCGCACAGGTTCGCCCGCAGCGTCGTGACGTAGCCCTTCGTTCACACGAAGGTTACGAGACGGTCCCAAGTCGTTCACGAGGTAGGACTCGCCGCGGCCGAAAGTGGACCTCAAACTGCGATCGATACGCGAACAGGGAGCGACGATGACCCCCTCCTCGACCAGCCGGGTCGACCTGCATTGCCATTCCACGGCGTCTGTGGTCTCCAAGCTCGGGGTGCAGCGCGCGCTCGGGCTGCCGGAGTGCGCGACGCCACCGGAGGACGTCTACGAGCTCGCCAAGCGCCGCGGGATGGACTTCGTGACGATAACCGATCACGACGCCATCGACGGCGCCTCGGAGCTCGCCGAGCGCTACGACGACGCCTTCGTCTCCGAGGAGCTGACGGCCTGGTTCCGCGGCGAGGCGCAGGCCGTCCACATCCTCTGCTGGGGCATCACCGCGGACGACCACGAGCGCCTGCAGGCGCTCGCGGGCGACGTCGAGGTCGTCGCCGAGGAGCTGCACGAGCGCGGCATCGCGTGCGCGCTCGCGCACCCGTTCTACGCCGTCGAGGCGCCACTGACGCCGCGCCACCGCCGCCGCCTCGCGCAGCTGTTCCCGATCTGGGAGACGCGCAACGGCTCGCGGGCGCGGGAGCTCAACTCGCCGGCACAGGTCTACATCGAGACTCACGGTGGGACCGGCGTCGGCGGCAGCGATGACCACGCCGGCGTCGACATCGGCCGCACGTACACGCAGACGCCCGCGTGCGCCACCTGGCGCGAGTTCCTCGACCACGTCGTCTCCGGCGCGGCGATCGCGCGCGGCGAGCAGGGCAGCGCCGCGAAGTGGACGCATTCGGCGATGGGCCTCGCGACGCGGGCGCTCGGCCGCGGCGACGGCCGTGAGGGCCCCGATCCGCAAGCGGTGTTCGAGATGGTCCAGCGGCTCATGCGCGACGGCGACGTGCGCGGCGGCGCGATCGGCACCGGCCTGTGCCCCGACGACGCGCGGGCGCTGCTGCGCGCATGGCTGGCGGCCGTCGAGCTCGATCTCGACGGGCCCGAGCTGCTCGCCCACCTGCAGCACGAGGACTTCAGTCACGCCGACCTCTTCCGCCGCGCGCGGCGCTGCCACGAGCGCAAGCTCGCGCACGCCGTGGAGCACATCGCGGCCTCCACGCCCGAGAGCACGGACCTCGAGGAGACCGCGCAGATGCTCTTCGACGCCTGCCTGGCAGCGATCCCGTACGCGCCGGCCGCCGCCTTCCTCGGGCGCGAGAAGGCCAAGCTCGCCCACCGCGACGGCGAGCCGCTGCGCGTCGCGCTCGTCGCCGACGCCGTCGGCGGGATGCACGGCGTGACGCACACCCTCGACGAGCTGCGCGAGCGCGGCGTGCCGGGCTTCGAGGTCGAGGTCGTCGGCACCGACCACAACGTCGACCGCCGCCTGAGCGCCGTCGCCGAGGTCGACATCCCCTTCTACGCCGGGCTGAAGGTCGGCGTGCCGAGCCTGCCGGCGATCGTCGAGACGCTCGCCGAGGGGCGCTACGACCTGGTCCACCTCTGCTCGCCGGGGCCCGCCGGTGCGGCCGCCGCGGTGATCGCACGCACGATGGGCGTGCCGATCCTCGGCAGCTACCACACCGAGCTGGCCGTCTACGCCGGTCTGCGCTCGCAGGACCCGGCGCTCGAGCTCCTGGCGCGCATGGCGATCGCCGGCTTCTACGGCCAGTGCCGGCGCGTCCTGTCGCCGAGCCCCGCCTCCGACGAGGTCCTCCGCGAGATGGGCGTGCCCGCGGAGCGCATCGGGCGCTGGGACCGCGGCGTCGACCTCGCCCGCTTCTCCCCCGACCGCCGCGTCCCGGGGCTGCTCCCGGGGGAGATCACCGTCCTCTACGCGGGCCGCCTGACCCGCGAGAAGGGCGCCGATCTGCTCGCCGACGCGTTCCTTGCCGCCAGGGAGCGCGACCCGCGACTGCACCTCGCGCTCGCCGGTGGCGGGCCCGAGGAGCACGTGCTCCGGGAACGCCTCGGCGGGCACGCGACCTTCCTGGGCTGGCTCGAGGGCGACGAGCTCGCGACCGCCTACGCGAGTGCCGACCTGTTCCTGTTCGCCAGCCGCACGGACACCTTCGGCCAGGTGCTGCTCGAGGCCCAGGCGAGCGGGCTGCCGGTCGTGGCAGTCGGCGAGGGCGGGCCGACGAGCATCGTCGTCGACGAGGTCACCGGCCGGCTCTGCCCGCCCGACGCCGGCGCGCTGGCGGACGCGGTCGTCGAGCTCGCGGCCCAGCCGCTGCGGCGCGAGCGCCTGGCACGGACCGCGCTGGACGCGGTCGGGCAGCGCACCTGGGAGCGCTCGCTGCAGCGCCTCGCCGACGGCTACCGGCGCGCCCTGGACCCAGCCGACGCGTCCGGGGACGTCAGCCGTGCCGCGTGAGTCCTCGGTCATCCAGGCGCGGCGCCGCCTGCGGCGCGGGACGCGTGAGCGGCGTCCGGCCAACCCGCCGGCACCGCTGCGCGTTGTCGACGTGGCCCTGTTCTACGGGGAGCGCAGCGGCGGGATCCGGACGTACCTGGACGCCAAGGCGCAGTGGGCGCAGGAGACGGGCCTGATCGAGCACCACGTCGTCGTCCCCGGGCGCCGCGTACGCCACGAGGGCGGCCGCCATGAGCTGCGCTCCCTGCGCCTGGCGGCGACGAACGGCTACCGGCTGCCGCTCGGCGCGCGGGCGGTGAAGGCGACGCTGCGCATGCTGCGACCGGACGTCGTCGTGCTGCACGACCCGTTCTGGCGACCGCTCGGCGTCACGCACACGGCGCACGACCTGGGCGCGCGCGTCGTCGCCGTCCACCACGGCTCGATCGCGCTCGACGCCGCCGGGCTGCCGGGCCCCGACCGCCTCTGGCACCCGGTCCTGCGCCACTGGATGCACCACGCCTACAGGTACGCTGACGCGGTGATGTCCGCGGTCGACCCGCGCAGCGACTGCGGCCGCATCGCGGCGCTGAAGCTGCGCTTCGGGCTGGATCCCGCGTTCGTGCCCCAGCCCGACGTCCGGCGCGAGCGCCACGTCCTGTACGTGGGTCGCCTCGGTCGCGAGAAGGGCGTCATCGAGCTCCTCCACGCGGCCGCGCGCTCGCGCGAGCCGTGGCAGCTCAAGCTCGTCGGGCGCGGCCCGATCGAGGACCGGCTGCGGCGGATCGCCGATCGCCTCGGGATCGCCGAGCGCGTGCGCCATTACCCCTACATCGGGGAGCGCGCGCGGCTGGCGCGCTGGTACGCGGCGGCGCGCGTCGTCGTCATGCCCGGCGCGCACGAGACGTTCGGCCTCGCCGCCTTCGAAGCGGCCGCGTGCGGCGCCTGCGTCGTGACGTGCTCGACGGCGCCATCCGCGGCGCTCATGCGCGGGATCGCGCGGACGTACGAGCCCGGCGACATCGACGGGCTGCTCGCTGCGATCGAGAACGCGCGCGCCGCGACGCCCGACACCGCCGCCGCCTTCGCGCTCGCGGAGCGCTCGACCTGGTCGGCGGCCTTCGCCGGCGAGCTCGCGCAGCTCGAAGAGCTGGCCGGCGGGCACCCGCGAATCGGGCTCGCCGCCTGAGCGCGTCGGATCCGGCGGCGCTCGTCCGGGGCGCGCCCGGCGCCGGCGAGCTCGCGGCGCGGGCCGCCGGGGTCCTGCGCGCGAACTGGCGCGAGGGGGTGCGTCCGGACGGCATCCCGTACGCCTACACCTGCCCCGCGCCGCCGCGCTACCGGCACATGTGGCACTGGGACTCGTGCTTTCACGCGATCGCGTGGCGCAACATCGACGTCGCGCGCGCCCGCGCCGAGCTGCGCACGGTCCTGCGCTCGGGGCGCCCGGACGGGTTCCTTCCGCACACCGTCTTCTGGGAAGCGCCGGCGCGCTGGCGGCGCGCCCCGCTGTACGCGACGCGGGGCTTCTTCGGCGACTTGCACACCGAGACGATCGGGCCGCCGCTGCTGCCGTTCGCCTGGGAGCTCGTCGCCGAGGCGTCGGCCGACGAGCCGGCGTTCCGGAGCGAGGCTCTGGCCCAGCTCGGGGCGCACATGGACTGGCTCGAGCACCACCGCGACCCCGACGGCGACGGGCTGCTGTCGATCGTCGCCCCCGACGAGTCGGGCCTCGACGACTCGCCGAAGTACGAGCCCGTCTACGGGCGCATGACGCACGACCGGCCGGGCTACTGGCTGCTCATGGAGCGCGGCCGGCGGGCGCGCTGGGACTCGCGCACGCTGATCGAGCGCCACGACCACCACGTCGAGGACGTCTGGGTCAACGTCGCCTACGCGCTGTCGCTGCACGCGCTCGCGAGGCTGAGCGGCGAGCCCGGCTGGAGCGCGCGGGCGCGGCGGGTCGAGCAGGCGCTGCTGGAGCGCTGCCTCGACGATGGCAGCGGGCTGTTCTTCGACCTCGCCGGAGCGCGGGAGCGCCCCGTGCGCGTGTCGACGTGGTCCGCGCTGACGCCGCTCGTGCTCGACGGCCTGCCCGCCGACGTGCGCCTGCGCCTCGTCGAGGAGCACCTGCTGCACCGGCGCCGCTACGCCGCGCCGGTCGGCATCCCCTCGGTGAGCATGGAGGAGCCGGCGTTCAACCCGCGCTGGGACCGCTTCCGCTGCTGGCGCGGGCCGTCGTGGATGAACACCGCGTGGCTGCTCGTCCCCGCGCTGCGAGAGCTGGGGCATGACGGGGAGGCCGATCGGATCGTGGGGTCGCTCACCGCCGCGGCCGCCCGCGACGGCTTCCGCGAGTACTACGACCCGCGCACCGGGCGCGGGCTGGGGGCGCGCGGCTTCGGCTGGTCGACGCTGCTCGTCGACCTGCTGACGCCGCGTCTCGGCGCTTGACCGCGCGGGCGGCGGGGTATCGGCCCCGGCTGGATCCCGACCCGCAGGAGGCCTCTCATGGCTGGCAGTCAGCAGACCATCACGACCGACCACGACGAGATCCGGCGCTGGGCCGAGGAGCACGGCGGCAAGCCCGCGCGCGTCCGCGGCACCGGCGACGGCGACGACCCCGGCATCCTGCGCATCGACTTCCCCGGCGGCGCAGGCGAGGAGCAGCTCGAGCACATCAGCTGGGACGAGTGGTTTCAGAAGTTCGACGAGCAGGGGCTCGCCGCCGTCATCCAGGAGCGCAAGTCCGACGGCGACGACAGCACCTTCATCAAGCTCGTGAAGCGGTGACGCCTCGCGCCCGCCGCCTCACCGGCGGCGGTCGTGCTCCTCGATCGCGTTCTGCAACAGCTCGACGAGCTCTGTCATGCGATGGCGCGAGAGGCCGAAGCGCGCCATCGTGTTGATCGGCACGTGGCGGGCGTCGTGGATCGGCGCGGCCGGGGCCGTGAGGTCCTCCGGCGGAGCGACGGTCGGCGGCCCGACCACCTGGCCGAGGGAGAGGACGAACTCCTCGAGCTGATGCTGGACGAGGAAGTGGTTGGCGAAGAGGATCGGCGTCTCGTCGAAGTCCATCCATTCCAGCGGGACGCTGATGTCCTGCGTCGATGCGCTCATGTTCTTACCGCCCGGTTCGTAGTGGGGACGCCCCATCCGCTAGGCCAGCCCGCCGATCCGTCAACGCGGGCGGCTGGCGATCCGGACCGGGCGACCTATGGCTGCGCGCATGGACTCCGACCGCTTCACCAGGATCGTCCACCGCGTCGGCAGGATGCACGAGGCCGAGGCCGAGCGCGCGACCCGGGCGACGCTCGAGACGCTCGGCGAGCGGCTCGACGAGGATGAGGCGACCGAGCTCGCGGCGAAGCTGCCCGGCGAGCTCGGCGCCTGGGTGCTGACCGCGCGCGACCGCGGGGACTTCGGCCTGGACGAGTTCCTGCGCCGGAACGCCGAGCGCGAGGGCGTCGACCCCGCCACGGCGCGGCGGCACGCCGAGGCGGTCTTCGCGGCGCTCGCCGAGACGATCGGCCTCGAGCGTCTGACCGAGATCGTGGCCGCGCTGCCGGCCGACTACGACGAGCTGCTGCCACCGGGCGACTCGAGCTCCGTGGCGCGGACCGAGCGCTTCCTGCGCCGCGTCTACGAGCGCGCGCCGGTGCGCGACGAGACCGCCGCGCGGCGCGCGGCCGAGGCGGTCCTCGAGACGCTCGGCGAGCGCATCGCCGCCGGCGAGGTCGAGGACCTGCTCGAGCGGCTGCCCGTCGAGCTGCACGCGCCGCTGCGGCGCGGCGCGCGCAACAGCGGCGGCAAGGCGGAGCAGATGACGCTCACCGAGTTCCTCGAGCGCATCGCCGACCGCGAGGGCGTCACGCTCGACGAGGCCCGCGACCATGCGCGTGCCGTCTTCCTCGCGTTGCGCGAGCTGGCCGGCGACGACGAGTTCTTCGACGTCGTCGTCGAGCTGCCGTCGGAGTACGTCGAGACGCTGTCCGTGTAGATCCACGTTTCGCTGTATCACGCGCCGCCCGCGCGGGCTCCTCCTTTGTGCCGCACGCCACACAGGCGGGTGCGGGGCGGGGGATAGGGTCGAGAGCGAGGGGACATGGCAACCACGATGCACGAGAGCTCAGCTGCGGTCACCGCTCTGAGCACGCCGCACCGCAGCGCCGCGCCGTCACGCGGGAGCGTCTCGGCGGCGGACATCGGCGCTCTCGAGCGGTCCCAGCGCGACGGCCAGGTCACGTTCAACGACGTCGCCCGGGCCTGGTTCCACGTCTGCGACGACGAGCTTGCGGACGCGCAGCGAGCGCGCTGCCAGGAGCTCTTCCCGCAGCTGCTGAGCGCGTTCGGCCGCCCCCGCGGCGGGGTCGTCACGGCGTACTTCTGCGAGCACGTCCGCGTCGTCGCGGCGCTGACCGACATCGGCCGCGCGGCGCTGCTCGGCGAGTCGCTGCCGGACACGACCGAGCCGCGCGCCGCGGCGCGCGGCGATCGCGACGGCGACGGCAGCCGGGCGGCGGGCTGGTGGCGGCAGCGGCGGGACGCCCGGCGCGACCTCACCACCGCGTCGAGCTCGGCCCTCCACATCGAGTGCGCCGACGGCGATCCGGTCGACGCCAACGCGCGCGCGATCCTGTTTCGCTGCCTCGACCTGCACTACCTCGCGATCGAGTTCCTCACGCCGAAGCCGCGCAAGCTCTGCATGCGGATGATCATGGGCGTCGTCTCGTCGCTGCTCGGGACGCTCGACGAGCGCCGCGCCGCGGGCGAGGCCGCCCGCCTGGACCCGCACGAGGTCGAGGCCTACGAGCACGTCCTCGAACAGGCGCACAGCTGCTACGACCGCTCTGCGCAGCGCCAGGCGCAGGTCGAGTACTTCCTCGGGATGGCCGTCGGCGTCGCGCTTCTCGTCGGGGGCCTGTTCGCGCTCGGCCTGCTCACGCACGCGCACTTCGGCAGCGAGCCGCTCCTCTACACGCCGCTCGCCGCCGGCCTCGGCGCGTTCGTCAGCGTGCTCGCGCGCATGACGCGCGGCCAGCTGCGCCTGTCGTACGAGTCGGGGCGGACGATCATGCGCCTGCTCGGCCTCATCCGTCCGCTGCTGGGCGCACTCTTCGGGGCGGCGAGCTACGTCATGCTCGCCGGCGGCCTGCTGACGATCGAGCCGCCCAAGCACCACCAGCAGCTCTTCTTCTACCTCGGCATCGCGTTCGTCGCCGGCTTCAGCGAGCGCTTCGCCCAGGACATGGTCGCCCGCGCGCCGGGAGCGACTGCCGCGCCCGCCGCTGCCCCGGCGGCGGGCGCGACGGTCGCTCCGGTGGCGCACGTCCAGGCGCCGGGCGGCTGACTCGTCAGCCGCGCGAGCGGGCGCCGATGCCGGTCAGCAGCTCGCGGATCCGCAGTGGCCCGGCGCCGCCGGGCGCGAGCGGCGCGGTCTCCAAGCCGTCGCCGCGGCGCATCGCGTCGATGAGCTCGAGCAGCGCCTCGCCGGCGGTGCGCGTCGGGCTCCAGCCGAGCTCGCGCCGCGCCCGGCCGGTGTCCATGAGCGGCACCGCGAGCGCCATGTCGAGCCAGCCGGGCGGCGTCGGCTGCAGGCGCAGCTTCCACGTCGCCTCGACCGCCGCCCGCAGCGGCTTCTCCGGCACCCGCACCGGCCGCGCCCCCAGCAGGCGTGCGAGCTCGGGCGGGTCGAGCACCGGCTCGGCGGCGACGTTGAACGCGCCGCGCACGTCGCGCATGACTGCCAGGCGGTAGGCCTCGCCGACGTCGAGCGAGTGCACCGCCTGAAAGCGCAGGCGCTCCAGTGCCGGCACCACCGGGATGAGCCCGCGGCGCAGCAGCGGCGTCGGCAGCAGCGGCCCGGCGAAGAGGCGGCGGATGCCCGACGCGGCGTCGCCCTTGAAGATGAGCCCGGGACGCAGGCGCACGACGCGCAGCGCCGGGTGCTCGGCCTCGAAGCGGTCGAGGATCCGCTCCACCTCGGCCTTGTCACGCGAGTAGAACGAGCTCGGGATCCCCTCCGTCGGCCAGCGCTCGTCGACGCGGCGATCCTTCGGCCCGGGCGAATAGGCGCCGACCGACGACGCGTAGACGAGATTCGGGACGCCGGCGGCGGCGGTCGCCTCGAAGACGCGCCGGCTGCCGCCGACATTCACCGCGTGCGTCGTGGCGCGGTCGCGCGAGGGCTGGATGAGCCAGGCGAGGTGGACGACGGCGTCGGCGCCCTCGAAGTGCGAGCGGAGGTCGTCGCGCGCAACGTCGGCGGTCACCCAGCGGGTGCGCGGGAGGCTGAGCTCGGGCCGGCGCCGCGCGAGCCCGACGATCTCCTCGACGGCGGCGTCTTGGCCGAGCGCGCGCAGCACGCTCGTGCCCACGTTGCCGGTCGCTCCGGTGACGACGACGCGCATGCCGGCGTCAGGCACGGCTCGACGGCGGCGTCCCGGAGCGGCCGCGGCCCCGCGGCCGGCGACCGGAGGAGCGCATCGCCATGACCGCGGCCGTCATCGCGGCCTGCATGGCGCGACGCTGGCTGGCGGCTGTCCGCGACGGCAGCTCGTCCGTATCGTGGCGGGGCCGTCCCCATTCGGCATCCGACTCCCTCGGTGAAATCACGCCGCGGGACTTACCCGGACGGTTCCGGCGCCGAACCCGGCTCCACGGATCTGACGCGCTCGCGCTCGGCGTGCTCGCAGAGCCAGATCTCGTGGCCCGGGGTCGCGCGGATCTTCAGTCCGCACGAGCGCAACATCGCCTCGACGCAGGCGCCGTTGGGCGCCCACCAGTTCGTCGGGTCGCCGGCGAGCTCGTGCTCGACGAACGCCATCGCCGGCCAGCCCGGGCGCGTGAGCTGCGCGCGATCGTCGATCGGGAGGTCGGCCGGCGCCTGCAGGCGCTCGTCGCCCGGCATCGTCAGCGTCTGCACGACGAGGCTGCCGCCCGTCAGCGCGGCGACGATGTCCAGCGCCAGCAGCGGATGGCGCAGGTGGTAGAGGACGCCGAGGAAGAGGACGACGTCGAACGGCTCGGCCGCCAGCGTCGCCAGGTCGTAGACGCCGAGCCTGCGCAGCTCGACGTGATCGGACAGGCCGAACTCGCCGGCCGCCCAGCGCGCCTGGCGCAGGTAGTGCTCGTCGATGTCGACCGCCAGCACGCTGGCGCCGCGCCGCGCCAGCTCGAACGAGTAGAAGCCCGCGTTGCAGCCGACGTCGAGCGCCCGCGCGCCGTGCAGGTCCGCCGGCAGGTGCGGGGCGATCTGCTTCCACTTGAACGCCGGGAAGTCGCCCAGCGGGTGGTCGGGCGCGGTGCGTCGCCCCCCGGGCAGGTGGAGGTTGTGAAACCACGGCCCGAGCTCGGGCGCGACGGCCCCCCCGGCGGATTGCAGCGTCCTCATGCCGGCGCCCGTATCCCGAGGACGTGGGCCTCGAGCTCCGCCGCGCGGTGGCCGGCCGTGTGCGACGCGAGCACGCGCTCGCGGGCGCGGAGCCCGATCGCGCGGCG
>DASWQM010000259.1:0-7128 GCA_036403675.1 Solirubrobacteraceae bacterium
GTGCCGACCCTGAACTCGCCGAGCTGGTCGGAGCGCAGGTGGCTGGCGAAGTGCATCCGGTCCCAGATCGACTCCTCGATCGCGGCCGCGCGCTCGCGATCGAGCATCCCGGGGATGAAGAGCACGCACTCGCCGTGGCGCTCGGCGCGCGTGATCTCGCCGTCGCTCTCCTCGACGAACGGCGTGAGGTCGGGGTGGCGCAGGCCGTCGCGGAGCGTGAGCTCGGCGTCGAGGACGAACGGGTCGCGCGGATTTGGCATGCGGCGGACGACCATGTCCGCCCTGCGCCGCTGCGGGCGGATGAAGGCCTGCGAATCGGGCTCGCGGCGGTCGAGGTCGGCGAGCACCTCGTCGGTCGTGTAGCCGCGCTGGGAGCAGTCGCGGTCGACCTTCCACTGGCGTCGCAGCGACTCCGGCGGATCGAGGTACACCCGCACGTCGTAGGCCGCGCGCATCTCCTCGGCGTGGTAGCCCAGCAGCCCCTCGATCACCGTGAAGCTCTGGGGCCTGACGTAGACGAGCGGCCCGAACGTCCCGTCGCCGTGCTGGTAGACCGGCTTGAGGATCGGCTCGCCCAGCCGCAGGCACTGCAGGTGCTGCGCCATGATGTCGAGGTAGTTGCAGTCGGGATTCAGCGGCGTGATCCCGCGCTCGGCTCGCTGGCGGCGGTCGTACTTGTGGTAGTCGTCGGTGCAGATGTGCGTCACCGAGTCCTCGCCGAGGACGCGCACGAGCCCGCGGCTCAGCGTCGTCTTGCCCGACGCCGAGTCGCCGACGATCCCCAGCAGGACGGGCCGGGCCATCAGCTGCGGCCCCACGCGTACGGCGTCGCCGTCGTGCTGTCGGTCCCGGTCTGGATCACCCTCTCGCCCGTCGCCCGACGACAGACAGTAGCGCCGCCGGCCCCGGTCGGCCAGCCGGCCGCCACAACATCAGCACAAGATGAACGTCGCGCCGACGGGGTAGACCGCAAAAGAGGTCGATCGGGTGCTTGACGCGTGAGCAGAGGAGCTTGGATCGCCGTCGCCAGTGCGACGTCGCTGCTCCTCATGCTCGTGGTCGTCGTCATCATCATCGACGCCGCGAACGCCGATCGGGTCGCCGACGGCATCCGGGTCGGCACGGTCGACGTCGGCGGCCTCGACGAGGCCGCCGCGGGCAAGAAGGTCGCCGCCGCGATCGCGCCCGCCGTTCGCCGGCCCGTCACCCTGACCTACCGCTCCCGGCGCTACGTGCTGCACCCAGACGGCGTCAAGATGCGCCTCGACGTCGCCGGCACGGTCGACGCCGCCCGCCGGCGCGGCCGCGAGGGCGACCCGTTCAGCCGCGTCTTCGGCGGCGGCGAGGTCGACGCGAGCGTCGCGCCGCGGATCGCCTACTCGCGCCCGAAGCTCCAGGCCTTCGTCGACCGCGTCGTCCGGCGCGTCGACCGCCCGGCGCGCGACGCCGACATCGACATGCGCAACGGCCGGCTCGTGCGCAAGCACGCGAGCAACGGCGTCGAGGTCCGTCGCCCCGAGCTGGTCGCCGGCCTCCTCGCGCAGGCCGGACGGGCGACCGGGCCGCGCACGCTGAAGGTGCCGGTGACGGTCACCGAGCGCCCCGACCGCACGCTGAACGACCTCGCCCGGCGCTACCCGACCGTCATCGGCATCGACCGCAACAACAAGGTCCTGCGCCTCTACAAGCGCCTGCGCCTGGACCACCGCTACCCGATCGCCGTCGGCCGGCAGGGCCTCGAGTCCTCAGCCGGTCGCTACAAGATCACGGAGAAGACCGTCAACCCGGCGTGGCACGTGCCCACCAGCTCCTGGGCGGGCGCGCTGGCCGGGAAGACGATCCCGGCGGGCGACCCGCAGAACCCGCTCGCGGCTCGCTGGATGGGTTACTACAACGGTCAGGGGATCCACGGCACGACCGATATCGCCTCGTTGGGCACCGCGGCGTCGCACGGCTGCATCCGCATGTCGGTTCCCGACGTGAAGCAGCTCTACAGCGAGGTCAAGGTGGGGACGCCCGTCTTCCTGCAGTAGCGGGCGGCGCGGTCGCCGGGCGGGCGTCGACGAGCGATGCCCGCCCGGATCTCGCGCTCCCGGGTGAAAGCTGCCGGCGGGCCGGCGGTCCTACAGCCTCCGGTCGCGATAGACCACCGGCTCCTCGCGATAGGCCACCGGCTCGTCGACGCGCGTCGCGGAACGGGCCCGGATGAACTCGAACAGGAGCCACACGACCCCGACGAGGAACAGGATCAGACCCACGGTGTGGATCGAGATGCCCGCGACCGTGGCGGTCACGGCGAGCCAGAGAACCAGCCCGATGGCCATCACGACGAGCGGGGGTCCTGCATCGGCATACATGCGCACTAGCCTCCTAAATCCGTTTACCGGCGTATTGCTCCGGTCTTCCCACCGGCTCGGTCCGCGCAAACCCGCGCGACGCGTCGATAACGGGACGTTTTACGGCGAGGCTTCGAAGGGCGGCTGCGTCGACGGCTCCCAGATCGGCGGGCTGGCGGCGATCGCCTGCCGGAGGTCGGTGTAGACCGGCTGGCGCGACGGTTGGCCGAGCGCCGCCCTGACGGCGAAGCGCGCCACGCGCCTTTGCATGATGGCCACGTTCGCGGGCCCGTGCGCGACCTCCGAGTGCGGACCGCGCACGAGCACCAGCTCCTTCGTGCCGCGCGCCCGCTGGTATGCGTTGAACGCCCCGAACGGACCCTGGACGTCGTCCCACAGCCCCTTGCCGATGAACACCGCCGGCCATGAGCCGATGCCGGCGAGCGGCTCCGAGGTCGGGAAGAGCACGACGTGGTTGACCTGGCGCTCGGCCGCGATGAACGGCAGCGTCGCCGGGTCGCCGAAGCCGCCGAACAGCGCTGCCAGCAGCACCGCGCCCTTGACGTTGCCGTGCCCCACGGGCGGGTGGCAGGGCCGGTCGGGGAGGTCCATCTCGCACCAGCGGGTGAAGTTGGCGTTCATCGCCCAGCCGGTGGCGAGCGAGCCCTGGCTCGACCCGCCGAGGATGATCGGCAGCTCGGCCGCTCCGCCGGGGAGCAGCTCGCGGACCGCCGCGCGGCCGCCGCGCAGCTGGCCGTCGGCACCGAGTGTCCGCACGCCGTCGCCGCTCTGCAGCGCGTCGATCGCCCGCAGCATGTCCAGGCCCTGCTGGAACGCGTTGTCGGCGGTGATGCCGCCCGAGATGCCGTGACCGCGCTTGTCCACGCTGAGCACGTCGAAGCCCGCGCCGTTGAGCTTGCGCAGGTACTCGCGCCATTGCCGCGCGCCCCACATCTCCGTTCCCCTGGCCGGATACGCGACCGGCGTGAACCGGCCGCTGGGCGACCGGGTGTACAGCGGGTCGCGCGGATCCTGGACGGCCGTCGTCTCGACCGACCGGCCCGCGACGAAGATCACGAGCGCGCGCCGGTGCTGGCTGCCGATGCCGTCGCCCTGGAGGTACCAGCCGCGCAGCTTGACCGGGTCGGTGATCCCGCGGTTGATGCGCTCGTAGGGCTCCGCCGGGACGGTGTACTCGAATGTCGACGTGCGGTCCTCGGCCGCGGCGATCGGCTCGCGGTAGGGCGCCGCTCCGAAGAATCCCGGCCGGCGGATCTGGCGCAGGTCGACATCGGGCGCGAGCGGATCGATCTTGCCGGCGGCCACGAGCGAGCCGGTGACGCGGAACTGCGGTGGCGTGTAGCTCTGCGCGTACGCCGTCGCAGGGCACGGGGGCTGCGCTTCGCAGGTCGCCAGTCGCGCGCGTGCGGCGGCGTCGGTGAACTCGGTCACGTGGTAGTCGCCCGTGTAGTCGGCCGGTGCGAGCGGGACCTGCGTGAACGGCACGCACACCGTCCCGAGCTGCTCATCGGGGACGAGGTATCCGGGCAGCGTGCTGTTGATGCTGTAACCGACCGGAGCATTGCAGTCCGTCGGCGGCGCCTGGTCGGCATCGGGCGCCGGCGCTTGCGCGCGCGCGCTCGGAGCGCCCTGCGCCAGGACTCCCACTGCGAGCGCGCCGACGATGGCGGCGGTCGCGACGCGCGCCACATGACTCACCAATATCGACACGGCGCGCACTCTTCGCAGATTTCCCTGCGGCGTTCTTGGTAATCGTGCACAGGTGGGGGAAACTGGAACGAAAGCGTGACGATCCGGGGGCAGCAGATCAGATGACCGACAACGGGCCTCGGCCGGGACCGCCGCTGGCCGTGCGCACAACCGCTGACGTGCAAGCGCTGATCGCGGCCGAGCGCGACGGCCAGCCGTTTCTCAGCGGCCGCAGGGAGGACGGACGACAGGTGATCTTCGCGCTGCCGCGCGACCGCTGGCGCATCACGGTCGGGCGCCGGACCGAGTCGGACATCGCGCTCGGCTGGGACGGCCTGGTCTCGCGCGCGCACGCGCTGCTCGAGCAGGTGGGCGACCAGTGGACGCTCGTCGACGACGGGCTGTCGAGCAATGGATCGTTCGTCAACGGCCGTCGCGTCGTCGGCCGTCAGCGGCTGCGCCAAGGCGACCGGCTGTGTTTCGGCAGCACGCAGCTGCTGTTCTGCGACCCCGGCCCGCCGGAGTCGGAGGCGACCCGCCGCGAGCCGGTGCCGACGGCGATCCTGACCCCGACGCAGCACAAGGTGCTCGTCGCGCTGTGTCGCCCGCTCAACGATGCGTCGTCGGCGCTTCCGGCGCCGAACCGGCAGATCGCCGAGGAGGTGTTCCTCAGCGTCGATGCCGTGAAGGCGCAGCTACGCGTGCTCTTCGAGCGCTTCGGGCTCGCCGCGCTGCCCCAGAACGAGAAGCGTGCGCAGCTGGCGCAGGCCGCCTTGGCCGCGGGCGCGGTCACGCCCCGGGACTTCTGAGCCTCAGCGCGCGCGGCCTCCGACGAGCTCGCGGCCGCAGGCCTCACAGAAGCAGTCGCCCTCCTGCGGACGCACGCCGCAGCCGGGACACGGATCGCCGGCGGAGGCTTCGGCGGCCGGCGGGCGCATCCGCGGCGGGCGCCCCGTCGGAAGGTCCGCGGCCGCGACGCCGGCGGTGCGGGCGGACTCCACCGCGCTGTCGGTGGATGCCTCGATCAGCCGCTCCTCGTCGGTCCAGGTCACCGCGATGAGCGCGCGGCCGACGACCGTCCCGGCGGCGCTCACGACGACGCGCGCGGCCAGCAGCTCGTCGCCGACGCTGCGCGGCGGCACAGCGACGGCGAGCTCGTACGCACGCGCGCCGCCGGTCCAGCGGCCGGTGGGGCATTCGAGCGTCCGGTCGTCGAGCCGGATCGCTGCGTCGCGCAGGTCGCGGGTCGTGGGCGAGACCTCGCGCAGAGTCGTGAGCGTCGCACCGAGCGGCATCCACAGCAGCAGCGACACGTCGACGGCGGGCTCGTCGAGGCCCGACGCGCGGACCCAGACGATCGCCTCGACCGTCGAGCAGGCCACCGGCAGATAGGCGCTGTGGTACGCGGCCACCGCAAACGCGGTCACGTCCACGTCCTCGGCCGGACCCGGTTGGCCTCGTCGACGAGCTCGATCCGGTCGGCCGCCGTCGCCGCCACGGCGGCCAGCGCGCGGTAGGTGCGCTCGAGTCCGACGCGCAGCGCCGACTCCACGAGCGGCAGCCCGCCCAGCGTCACGGTCTGATCCTCGGCGGCGCGGTCGCGGTCGCGGACGACGAGCTCGAGTGCCGAGCGCAGCAGCTCGGCGCAGATCCGCGCGTGCGGCTCACCGTCGAGCGCAAGCCGGTCGATGGCGTCGGCGGCCTTACGAAGGTCCGCGATCCCGCGCGCGCCGGCCAGCAGGCAGCGGACGCGTGCCATCTGCGCCTGGTCGTAGGCGCTCGAGAACTCAGGCACGCGCTCGTAGGCGGCGATCGCGCCGGCGCGGTCGCCACAAGCCAGCCGGCAGCGCGCGAGCCCGAAGGTCGCCGTCGTGTACCTCAGGTCGGTGCGCGAGACGATCTCGTACCAGTCGGCCGCGGTGGCCGGGTCGCTCGCCAGCTCCGCGCTGACGCCGAGCGCGAGCTTCGCCGCGGGCTCGCCGGGAACCGCGTGGTACACGACCTCGAAGCTCGCGGTGGCGGCGAGCGGCAGATCCTGTGCCAGTGCCGCCACGCCGCGATACCACTGCGCGCGCCACTCCCACGGGTCGCGACACTCGATCTCCGCCAGCAGCTCGTGCACCTCGTCCCACGTCCGCGCGTCGATGAGCGCGCCGGCGAGGCGCAGGTCGACCTCGACGGTGCTCTCCGGCGCGCGTCGCAGCAAGCTGATGAGCTCGTCACCGCCGACCGCGCCGATCGTCGCGAGGTAGCCCGCGGCGGGGTCGTCGGTCGCGACCCGCAACACGGGCAGCAGCCGCGGGTCGGGGCTGTCGGAGCGGACTCTGAAGTCGTACGTGAACAGCGGGCTGCGCGCGGCGGGCGCGGGCTGGCCGGTCTGTTCGGCGACGACCTCGCGCAGGACGCCGTAGAGCTGGTCGGCCATCTCGCCCGCCGACTGGAAGCGGTCGTCGGGGTTCGGCGCGGTGCCCTTGCTGAGCAACTGGTACAGCGAGTCGTAGCGCTGGAAGACCGGGACGTCGCGCTTCGGCGGCAGGGTGTAGCGGAACATCGAATGGAAGCCCTCGAAGTCGACGCACAGGGCCGCGAGCGTCCGGGCGACGGTGAAGAGGTCAGAGGCGATCGACGGTCCGGCGTGATCGATCTCGGGCGCCTGGAAGCCGACGGTGCCGTAGATCGGGCTCACTGTGTCGCCGACGCGGTAGACGCCGCCGAGGTCGATGAGCTTCAGCGAGTGCTGCGTCTGGACGACGTTCGCCGGCTTGAGGTCGCAGAACAGCAGCCCTGAGCGATGCAGGTACGCCAGCGCGGGGAGGATCTCGAGGACGTACGCGATCGCCTGCGCGGGGGGGAGCGGGTCCGGGACGCCCCCGTTCGCCTCGCGCCGCGTGGCGAGCAGCGTCTTCAGGCTGACCCCGCCGACGTACTCCATGACGATGTAGCCCGAGCCGTGGCGCTCGACGAAGTTGATGATCTTGACGATGTTCGGATGCTCGACCTCGGCCAGGAACAGCCGCTCGGCGAACGCCGCCGCCATCGCGTCCTCGTCGCCGGTGTTGAGCAGGCCCTTGAGGACGACCCA
>DASWQM010000260.1:0-6940 GCA_036403675.1 Solirubrobacteraceae bacterium
TTCGCCGACTCGTCGATCGAGGACATCATCGCCAACCTCGACGCGATTCCTGAGGACAAGCGCACGGCGGTGCGCAACAACGGCGGCGGGCATCTGAACCACTCGCTGTTCTGGAAGACGATGAGCCCCGACGGCGGTGGCGCCCCCGAGGGCGACCTGGCCGCCGCCATCGACAGTGCGTTCGGCTCCTTCGACGACTTCAAGGAGCAGTTCGAGGCGGCCGGTGTGGGCCAGTTCGGCTCCGGCTGGGCCTGGCTCGTGTACGACGGCGGCGAGCTCGCCGTCACGAGCACGCCGAACCAGGACAACCCGCTGAGCGAGGGCAAGCTGACGCTGCTCGGCAACGACGTCTGGGAGCACGCCTACTACCTGAAGTACCAGAACAGGCGCCCTGAGTACCTTAAGGCGTGGTGGAACACCGTGAATTGGTCAGAAATCGCTACGCGGTACGCCGCAGCGGCGTCCTGATCGCTATAGAGGGGCGGAACTCCGCCCCGCCGGCGGTGTTCTGAGGTTGCGGGACGGCACGATGCCGTCCCGTTGCATTCCCATTTCCACCCCCGTTTTGCCAGGAGCTTCATGAGGCTTACCACCATCCGCTCGATCGTCTTCGCGCTCGTCCTCGGGGCGCTTCTCGCGCCGGCAGCGCAGGCGAGCCCGCAGCAGACGTCGATCATGATGGACGACGACCTGCTGGTCTACCGCGACGACCAGACCGCCGCACGTGCACTGACGCAGATGAAATCGCTCGGCGTCGACACGATCCGCGTGACGGTCCTGTGGAAGGTGGTCGCCGAGAGCGCCCGCCCGACGAAGGGCGAGCTCGCGAAGCTCAAGGGCAAGGCGAAGGAGCGCGCGCGCAAGCAGCGGGGCCGCTTCAAGGCGGACAATCCGAGCACCTACCCGCGCCAGAACTGGGACCGCTACGACAATCTCGTCAAGGCGGCCAACGATCGCGGCATCCGCGTCTACTTCAACATCACCGGGCCGGGCCCGCTGTGGGCGCAGACGACGCCGCCGAAGAACCTCAGCAAGCTCGCGCTCACGCCGTACAAGCCGAAGGCCGGCGCGTTCAAGCAATTCGTGACGGCGGTCGGCAAGCGCTTCAGCGGCACGTACCGTGACGAGAACGGCAGTCGCGGCGTGCTCCCGCGCGTGTCGTTCTGGTCGATCTGGAACGAGCCCAACCAGGGCGGCTGGCTGACGCCGCAGTGGGAGACGCGCGGCGGGCAGAAGATCCCGACGTCTCCGATGCTCTTCCGCCAGCTCTACCAGTTCGGCTATCAGGGCCTCGTCGCCAGCGGCCACGCGGGCGACGTCATCCTGCTCGGCGAGACGGCGCCGCTGGGCTCGGACGCGAAGACGGAGAAGTCGCCGATGCGCCCGAAGCAGTTCCTGCGCGAGGTGTTCTGCATCCAGCCCAACGGCACCCCGTACACCGGCGCGGCCGCGCGGCTGCGCAACTGCGGCGACTTCGCCAAGCGCGGACCGCTGCACGCCACCGGCTACGCCCACCACCCCTACACGAAGAACATCGCGCCCACGATCCGCGACCCCAACCCGGACGCGCTGACGATGGCGAACATCGACGAGCTCGGGACGCTGCTGGACGACATCGCCGCGAAGACGAAGAACGTCGACTCGGGGCTGCCGCTGTTCATGACCGAGTACGGCTTCGAGACCAATCCGCCGGATCCGTTCAGCGGCATCGCGCCGGACCTGCAGGCGAAGTACAACGTGATGGGCGAGTACCAGGCCTACAACGACCCGCGCATCATGTCGCAGGCCCAGTTCCTGCTCGCCGACGTGCCGCCGATCCGCACCCGCAAGCCCGGCACGAAGGGCTACTGGTTCACGTACCAGTCCGGGCTCTTCTGGACGGCGGGCAACCTCCGCGGTCAGGCCAAGCCGGCGGCCTACTCGTACGCGATGCCGTTCAAGGCCACCTCGGCGGGCATCGATCCCGCGACGGCGACCCCGTTCTACAGCCTCTGGGGCCAGCTGCGCTTCCTGCCCAACGGCACGCCGGACGTCGTCCACATCCAGTGGCGTCCGAAGGACGCCTCGCTGGACTGGGCCGACGTGGGCGATCCCGTGGCGACCGACGAGCGCGGCTACTACACGGCGACGCGCACCGCCCCGCTCGCCGCGCCGGGCGAGTGGCGCGCCGCCTGGCTGCGTCCCGACGGCAGCATCGGCTCGACGAGCCCGGGCACCGACGGGAGCTGATCCTCGCGTCGGCGGTTCCGGCACAGGACCGCTGACCGACCGCGACGGGCGGCCCTCGAAGGGCCGCCCGTTTCGGTTGATGAGCCACGCACCGCTCGGACACTCTGCACCTTCGGTTAGGCGGCGGCCGCCGCGCCGACCGTATGGTCGGCGTCCGGTCCACTCAATTTAGGAGCCTCGCATGGCCCGACTCGGGTTGCTCGCAGGACTCGCTGTCCTGGCTGGTGCGTTCCCCGCCTCCGCGTCCGCCGCCACGAACCTCGGCGCGTTCTGGCACCTCGACGAAGCCGCCGGCACGGTCGCCGCCGACAGCTCCGGCAACTCCAACCACGGCACGATCGACGGTGCCGCGCACATGAGCGGGCGGTTCGGCAACGCCCTGCGGTTCGACGGCGTCGACGACAAGGTGCGGATCGCGGAGTCCACGACGCTCAAGCCCGCCGCGGTGACGGTCGAGGCCTGGGTCCGGTCGCCGGCGACGCCGGGGCCGTTTCGCTACATCGTGGCGCAGGGGGCGCAGGACTGCCAGGCGGCGTCCTACGCCCTCTACACCGGCTTGGGCGGCGGGCTTGCCTTCTACGTCTCCAGCGGCAACGGCGCCACCGATGTCGCCGTGTCGCCGCCCGCGCTCACCTCCGTGTGGGACGGCGCCTGGCATCACGTCGCAGGGACGTTCGACGGCGCCACCGTGCGGCTGTACGTCGACGGCGTCCAGATGGGCGCAGGCACCCCCCGGACGATCGCGATCGGATACGGGCTTCCAAGGCCCGACGGCCTCCTCGGCAGCTTCGGCGGCGCCTGCGATCCCGAGCTCGCCTACGGCGGCGACCTCGACGAGCCGCGCGTCTGGGGACGGGCCCTGGCGGCGCAGGAGATCGCGGCAAGCGTCGCGCAGGGCGACGCCTCGACCACGACCCTCGGCCAGACCGTCGACTCCGCCCAGGCCGTGACCTACAGCTCGAGGTTCTCCGACGGCGATGTGGTCATCAGCACGGAGTCCTCGACCGGCAGCGAGAAGATCACCTCGGTGAGGATCGTCGGTCTCGTGCCGCTGACCTCGCAGGCGACGTGCCGCCCCGGGCTGTTGTCGCTGCTGAGCTCGTCGTGTGAGTTCACCCTGTCCAACGGCGGGCGCACGGCGGCGGTGAAGGTGCGACCGCTGCTGTTCAAGCCGATCGTCACGCTGCGGGTCGGCCTCTCGAGCGGCCGCTCGTTCGACGTCTACGTCGACACGAACGGCTCCTGACCCGCAAGCGACTCGGCGGGGCATGACGGCCCGCCGAGTCGCGCGCGTCTCAGGCCTCAGGCCCGGCTGAAGCGCCGGCCGGCCACCGGCGAGACGGCCTCGTCCAGCGCGAGCGATGCCAGGACGTCGTCGCCGCCGTCGTGCGCGTCGGATTCGGCGGCCTCGAGCGCGGCCAGGCGCTCGGGCGTCATCGCGGTGGTGTCCTCGTTGGCCTGGAGCCAGGCGGCGCCCTCGGCGGCCGCGCGCTCGTCGACATCGATGCGCCGCGAGGTCGCGTACTTGTCGATCTCCTCGAACAGGACATCGACGAGCTGCGCCGTCGGGACCTTGCGCAGCGGCTTGCCGCGGCTGAAGATGAGGCCCTCGTCCTTGGCCCCGGTGATCCCGAAGTCGGCGTGCGAGGCCTCGCCGATGCCGTTGACGGCGCAGCCCAGCACGGCGACCTCGATCGGGTCGTCATAGGTCTCCAGGCGCCGCTCGATCTCGGCCACGACCGTGTCCATGTCGAACTGCAGGCGCCCGCACGTGGGGCACGCGATGAGGACCGGCCCGCGCTCGCGCAGCTGCAGCGCCTTGAGGATCTCCCAGGCGACCTTGACCTCCTCCTCGGCGTGGAACGTCGAGAGGCTGATGCGGATCGTGTCGCCGATCCCGTCGGCCAGCAGCGTGCCCAGGCCGACGGCGGACTTCAGGCTTCCGGACCATTTCGTGCCCGCCTCCGTGATGCCGAGGTGCAGCGGATGCTCGATCTTCTCGCTCAGCAGGCGGTTGGAGGCGATCGTGTTCGGGACGTTCGTCGACTTGATCGACACCTTGAAGTCGTAGAAGTCCAGGCGGTGCATGAGCTCGACGAACTCGGTCGCCGCCGTCGTCAGCGCCTCGACGGGATTCTCGCGTTCGAGCTCGTGCAGGTGCCTGGGCAGCGAGCCGGAGTTCACGCCGATGCGCATCGGCGTGCCGGCCGCCCGCGCACGCTCGACGACCTCCGCGACCTTCTCAGGCCCGCCGATGTTGCCCGGGTTCAGGCGGATGCAGTGCGCGCCGGCGTCGATCGCCTTCAGCGCGAGCGTGTGGTTGAAGTGGATGTCCGCGATGACCGGGATCGGCGACTGCACGACGATCGTCCGCAGCGCGGCGACGTCGCGGTCGCGCGGGACCGCGACGCGGACGATGTCGGCACCGGCGTCGGCGACCTTGCGGATCTGCTCCATCGTCGCCTGGAGGTTGGCGGTCTCGGTCTTCGTCATCGTCTGCACGGCGACGGGCGCGCCACCGCCGATCGGGACGCCGCCGACCATGATCTGTCGCGAAGAGGCCATGGCGCCGCATACTACGTAGACCGGCGGCCGGGCGGGTCACCGGGTCGGTGTCGCAGGCCGTCCAGCGGGGTACTAGCGCGGGGGCATGAGCGACGGGCAGTTCGTCTTCGGGTACGCCTCGCTCGCGGCCGACCTCGCCGGCGGCCACGCCGCCGACCTGCGCGGCTTCCGGCGCGTCTGGGGCGTCGCGATGGACAACCGCGACGACCTGTCGGGCTACAAGCACTACCGGCTGTGCGCCGACGGCAGCCGCCCGGCGGTCTTCGTCGCCTTCCTCGACGTCGTCGCCGACGCCGCGGCGACGACGCGCGGCCTCTGCGTTCCGGTCGAGGCGGCGCAGCTGCCCGCCCTGGACCGTCGCGAGCGCAACTACGACCGCATCGACGTCACGGACGCCGTCCATCCCGCGCCCGGCACCGTCTGGGCGTACGTCGGCACGGCCGCCGGACGCAGGCGGCTGCTCCACGGCCGCGACAACGGCCGCGCGGTCGTCAGCCGCGACTACCTGGAGCGCACGCGCGCGGCGTTCGCCCGGCTCGGCGCCGCCGCGCTCGCGGAGTTCGACCGCACGGCGGCGCCGGATGGGCTGCCTGTGTGGGAGCTCGAGCGCCTGCCGAGCTGACCCGTGCTATCGGGGCATGAAGCCCTGGCCGCTCGTGATCCGGCCGATGTCGTTGGAGAGCCCGATGTAGGCCAGGAAGATGACGAGCATGAAGCCGACGATTCCGGCGCGCTCCATGACCCGGAACGAGATCGGGCGCCCGCGAATCTTCTCGGCGACCGCCCAGAAGATGTGCCCGCCGTCGAGCGGCAGGAACGGGAACAGGTTGATGACCGCCAGCGACAGCGAGATGATCGCGAGCACGAAGGCCGCCTGGGCGGTGTCGAACTCGAACGACTGCCGCGTCGTCTCGTAGCTTCCGACGACGCCGGAGACCTGCTTGCGCGCCTGGGGGTCGTAGAAGAGCCGCACGATGCTGTCCACGGTCGTCGTCGTGACCCTCCACAACGTCCTGACGCTGTAGCCGGCCGCCTGGCCCGGGCCGTAGTCGACCTGGCGGCTGGCGAAGCTGAAGCCGATCACCAGCCGCTGCGCCTTCGGGTCGTAGCGCGGAACGACGTTGAGCGTCACTCGGCGGCCGTGACGCAGCACGACGAGCCGCACCGGGGTCGTCGCCCGGCAGCCGGGGCGCAGCGTGCCGCCCGCGCACTGGTGGTTGGCGATCTGCGCGCGCAGGTCGTCGACGCGACTGGAGGCGCTCTCCGGGTCGATGCCGGGGGTGAAGCCGGGCGTGCCGTCGACGGAGAGGATCCGGTCGCCGGGCTTCAAGACCTGCGCCGCCGGCGTGTGCGGCTGCACGCTCTCCACCACCGGCTCGGCGAACGACAACGTGTGCACCGTGAACAGGATCCAGAGGATGAGGAACGCGAGGACGACGTTGACGGCCGGCCCGGCGGCGATGACGACGACCCGCTTCCACACCGGCTGGCGGAAGTACGCGCGCGGGAGAACCTCCGGCGGGAGGTCCTCCGCCGGGTTCATCCCCGAGATCTTCACGTAGCCGCCCAGCGGCAGGGCGCCGATCGCGTACTCCGTCTCGCTGTGCTTGGGACGCCAGCGCCAGATCAGCGGCGGGAAGAAGAGGGAGAAGCGCTCGACGCGCATCCCGACCGCCTTGGCGGCGGTGAAATGGCCGAGCTCGTGCAGGATGATGAGCGCGGAGAAGCCCGCGAAGGCAAGGAGATAGCTCACCGCGTCAGTGTGCCAACCGGCCGGACTCGGCCTCGACGAGCCGCGCCGACACCGCGCGCGCCTCGCGGTCGGCCTCATAGAGCGAATCGAACGCGCGCACCGGCGTCGCCGGCAACTGCTCGAGGGTGCGCTCGATGACGGCGGCGATGCCGAGGTAGCTCAGGCCGCCCCGCAGGAACGCGTGGACGGCGACCTCGTTGGCCGCGTTGAGCACGCACGGCGCGGTCCCGCCCGCGACCGCGGCGGCCCGTGCGAGCCCGAGGCAGGGGAAGGCCGCGTGGTCGACGGCCTCGAAGGTCAACGTCCCGACCTCGGCGAGATCGAGCGGGCGTACCGGCACGTCGACGCGGTCGGGGTGGTGCAGCGCGTAGGAGATCGGAACGCGCATGTCGG
>DASWQM010000261.1:0-7388 GCA_036403675.1 Solirubrobacteraceae bacterium
GGAGGCCAGCGCGGCGAGCGCGAAGCCCGCGCCGCCGACGAGCGCGATCGCGGGCCCCGGCGGCAGGTCGAGGTGGTAGGCGAGCAGCAGGCCGCCGGCGCCCTCGACGGCGGCCAGCAGCACGGCGACGACCAGCAGCGCACCGAGCGAGCTCGTGACGAGCCGCGCGGTCGCGGGAGGAACGACGAGCAGCGTGCTGACGAGCAGCGCGCCGACGGCCGGGAGCATCGCGACGACGGTCGCGGCGAGCAGCGCGAGCAGGATCCAGTCGCCGCGCTCGGCGCGGACGCCGAGCGCCGGCGCTCCGGCGGGATCGAAGCCCGTCGCCAGCCACGTGCGCGCGAGCGCCGCGGTCGCGGCGGTCGCCGTGACGGCGACCGCGCCCGCGAGCCACAGATCGCTGTCGCCGAGGCCGAGCAGCGTGCCGAAGAGCAGGCGGTCGACGCCGGCGCCGGAGTGGTAGACGTCGCTCGCGAGCACGGCGCCGAGCGCGAGCGCCCCGGTCAGCAGCAGCCCGGTCGCGGCGTCCGAACTCGTCGCACCGCGCCGCGTCAGGCGTGCGAGCAGGGCCGCGAAGCCGATGCCCGAGCCGAAGGCGGCGAGCGGCGGGGCGAGCCCCCACGGTCCCGCGACGACGAGCCCGGGAAACGTCGCGGTGCCGACGGCGTGGGCGAAGAAGGCAAGGCGGCGCAGCACGATCCAGGTCCCCAGTAGGCCGCCGGCGACCGCGAGCAGGAGAATCGCGAGGAGCGCGCGCTGCATGAACGGCGCCGAGAGGGGATCGGTGAGCCAACGCACCACGGGCCAGCTTATCGAAAATGGTTCTCACTTAGAACGGAGCGGCGACGCGCCAACTCACGCGCGGCCGCTCAAGCGATGGCTCTGCGCTGCCGATGACGGGATCGGGTACCGCTTGCCATGCCGTCATTGCGCCGACCACAGCAGACCGCGCTCTCCAGCGTCGGCGTCGCCGGTGCCGTCCTCGCGGCGGTCGTGGTGACGTTCGCGCTCGCGAGCGGCATCGTCACCTACAACCTCACATCGGTCGATCCGCTGCCGCGGCCGTCGGGCACGCTCGTCCTTGCTCCGATCGCTGCCGGCGTCACGAGCGCCAAGCCGCTCGTCCTGCGCCGGGCTCGCGCCGCCGCCGCGAAACGGCCGGCCGCGGGTGCCGTGGCCGTCTCCGCCGCAACGCCCCGCCGCGACGTCGTCGCGTCCGGGCGCCACGGACGCGGCTCGCCCGCGACGACGAAGCCGCAGGCCGCCGGCGAGAACCCGGCCGCCCCCGCTCAGCCCGCGGCCGACCGCGCCACGCCGGAGCCGCTGCTCGCGCCCGTCGGCGACGCCGTCGGCGCCACGGGGCAGGCCGTCGGCGCGACGACCGACTCGCTCGCCCGCCGCTTGGACACGGTCGCCGCCGCCGTCGGCGGCACGGCGGACGTCCTGCGCACGACCGCCGACGGGTCCGGCAGGCTGGTCGGGCGGCTGCTGGGCGATTCGCCCGGACACTGACGCGTCTGCACCTGCCTCGCCGGTCGCGCGTCATGCGGGGCGCCATACTCCCCGATCCGCATGGCTGCCACTCGCACCCAGCTCTCGCAGGCCTATCCGATCGGCAGCCGCCTCGACGAGGACGGGCGCCTGCAGCTCGGCGGCTGTGACGCCGTCGAGCTCGCGCGCGAGTTCGGCACGCCCGCGTACATCGTCGTCGAAGACGATCTGCGCGCCCGGGCGCAGACGTTCGTCGAGGCCTTCCGCGCACGGACGACGGACTTCGACGTGCTGTTCGCCTCCAAGGCCTTCCCCTGCACGGCCGTGTACCGCGTGCTGGCGCAGGAGGGCATCGCCTGCGACGTCGCCTCGGGCGGCGAGCTGGCGCTCGCGCTGCGCGGCGGCTTCGACCCCGCGCGGATCTACATGCACGGCAACGCGAAGTCCGAGGACGAGCTGCGCTTCGCCCGCGAGGCGGGCGTGGGGCACATCGTCATCGACAACGGCGACGAGATCGCGCGCCTGGAGGCGGTCGTCGCGGACGGCCCGCCGCAGCCCGTTCTGCTGCGCGTGACGCCGGACGTGCGCGGCCGCACGAACGACAAGATCTCCACCGGCCAGGCCGACTCGAAGTTCGGCTTCTCGCTGGCCGACGCGCCCGCCGCGATCGCGCGCCTGCGGGACTCGGCCGCGCTGGACCTCGTCGGCCTGCACATGCACATCGGCTCGCAGATCCTCGAGCTCGAGCCGTTCCGCCACGCGATCGAGGCGGTCGCGCCGCTCGGCGACTTCGGGACGTACAACCTCGGCGGCGGCCTCGGCGTCGCCTACACCGCCGACGAGGAGCCCCCGCGGATCGCCGACTACGTCGCCGCGAAGGTCGACACCGTCAACCGCGTGCTGGGGCCGGGCAAGCGCATCCTCGACGAGCCCGGGCGCGCGCTCGTCGCCAACTCGACCGTCACCCTGTACACGGTCCAGAGCGTCAAGCGCAACGTTTCGACCTGGGTGGCGGTCGACGGCGGGATGTCCGACAACCTGCGCCCGATGCTCTACGGGTCGGTCTACGAGGCGCAGATCGCCGACCGCTTCGGCGGCGGCACGCCGTCGCGGCTGACGGGCAAGCACTGCGAGTCCGGCGACGTCATCGTGCGCGACGTCGAGCTGGCCGATCCGCGCGTGGGCGACGTCATCGTCACGCCGGCGACCGGGGCCTACGGCCACGCGATGGCCAACAACTACAACGGCGTGCCGCGCCCGCCGGTGATCTTCGTCTCGCAGGGTGACGCGCGCGTCGTCGTGCGGCGCGAGACCTACGAGGACCTCGCCGCGCGCGATGTCGGCTGATCCGAGCCCAGCCGCCTCCCAGCCGTTTCGGATCGGACTGCTCGGCCACGGCACGGTCGGAGCGGCGTTCGAGGCGCTGCTCGCCGAGCGCGCCGACCACGTCGCGGCGATCACCGGGCTGCGGCCGCAGATCAGCGGCGTCCTGACGCGCAGCCGCGGCGACTTCGACGCGATCCTCGCGGGCTGCGACCTCGTCGTCGAGCTCATCGGCGGCCTCGAGCCGGCGCGCGACTACGTCGTGCGCGCGATGCGCGCCGGCCGCCACGTCGTGACCGCCAACAAGCAGCTGCTCAGCCAGCACGGCGAGGAGCTGTGGGCGACGGCGCGCGAGCACGGCGTGCAGCTGCGCTTCGAGGCCGCCGTCGCGGGCGTGGTGCCGGTCATCCGCGTGCTGCAGGAGTCGCTGGCCGCCGCCCACGTCGACCGCGTGCACGGGATCGTCAACGGGACGACGAACTACATCCTCTCCGAGATGGCCCGCACCGGCTCGTCCTACGACGTTGCGCTCGCCGACGCGCAGCGGCTCGGCTACGCGGAGGCCGATCCGAGCGATGACGTCAACGGCAAGGACGCCGCCGCGAAGATGGCGATCCTCGCGCGGCTGGCGTTCGACACGCCCGTCCACCTCGACCAGGTCATCTACGAGGGCATCGAGCACATCACCGCCGACGACATGGAGTACGCCGAGGAGCTCGGCCTGGGCCTGAAGCTCATCGGCACGGCCGAGCGGATCGACGGCGGGCTCGCGGTGCGCGTGCATCCGGCGTTCCTCTACAGCGGGCACCCGCTCGCCAGCGTCCACGGCCCCTTCAACGCCGTCACCGTCGAGTCCGACGCGATCACCGAGATCACGATGTCCGGCCCCGGCGCCGGCGGGCCGCAGACGGCGAGCGCCGTGCTGGGCGACGTCATCAGCGCGATGATCCCGCCGGCGTCGACGCCGGAGACGACGCAGGCGCTGCAGATCGTCGACGACGTGAAGTCCTCGTTCTACCTCCACATGGAGGTCGCCGACCGGCCGGGCGTGCTCGCCCAGGTCGCCCAGGTGCTCGGCGAGCAGGGCGCGTCGATCAAGTCCGTCGTGCAGAAGGGCCTGGGCGAGCGGGCGCGCCTGGTCATGGTCGTTCATCCGGTCCTCGAGTCGCGCTTCTTCGCCGCCGTCGAGCGGATCGCCGAGCTCGACTTCCTGCGCTCGCCGCCGCGGGCGATCCGGGTGATCGACGAGGAGTTCGTGTAGGGATCGCGCCGGACGCGTCCACTAGGGTCACCCCCCATGCCAGGCCTCATCGAGCGCTATCGCGACCGGCTGCCGTTCGCCGACGGCGACCCGGTGGTCTCGCTCGGCGAGGGCGACACGCCGCTCGTGCACGCCCCGCACATCTCCGGGCTCGTCGACGCGGAGGTGTGGCTGAAGCTCGACGGGACGAACCCGACCGGCTCGTTCAAGGACCGCGGCATGACGTGCGCCGTCAGCGCCGCCGTGCGCGAGGGCGCCGAGGCGGTCATCTGCGCGTCGACCGGCAACACCGCCGCGAGCGCCGCCGCCTACGCCGCCCGCGCCGGTCTGACGTGCGCCGTCATCGTGCCCGAGGGCAAGATCGCGGCCGGCAAGCTCGCCCAGGCGCTCATGCACGGCGCGCGCGTGGTTGCGCTGCGCGGGAACTTCGACCAGGCCCTGACGCTCGTGCGCGCGCTGACCGACACGCATCCGATCGCGCTCGTGAACTCGGTCAACCACTTCCGCCTCGAGGGCCAGAAGACCGGCGCGTTCGAGCTCATGGAGTGCCTCGACGAGCTCGACGGGCTCTGCATCCCCGTCGGCAACGCCGGCAACATCACGGCCTACTGGAAGGGCTTCGGCGAGCTCGGCATCGCGCCGCGGCTGTTCGGCTTCCAGGCCGAGGGCGCCGCGCCGCTCGTGCTCGGCCGCAAGGTCGAGCACCCCGAGACGATCGCGAGCGCGATCCGGATCGGCAATCCGGCGCGGTGGGAGGAGGCGATGGAGGCGATGACGGCGTCGCGGGGGATCGTCCGTGCGGTGTCCGACGACGAGATCATCGGCGCCTACCGGCTGCTGGCCGCGCGCGAGGGCGTCTTCTGCGAGCCGGCGAGCGCAGCCTCGGTCGCCGGGCTGCTGCGCTACGGCGCCGACGGCGCGCGTCGTGTCGCGTGCGTGCTGACCGGCCACGGCCTGAAGGACCCGCAGACCGCGCTGGACAACGCCGGTGCGGTCATCGCCTGCGAGCCGACGCTGGCGGCGGTGGAAGATGCCGTGCTCGGCAGCTGATGCAGCGCCGCCGGCTCGTTCGCGTGCCCGCCTCGTCGGCCAACCTCGGCCCCGGCTTCGACGCCTTCGCGGCGGCGCTCGCCCTGCACGTCGAGCTCGAGGTGCTGGAGACCGGCCGCTTCGGCGTCGAGACGCGCCTGGACATCGCCCGTGACCGGCGCAATCTCTGCGTGCGCGGCTTCGCGCGGCTGCACCCGCCCGACGACTTCACGTTCCGCATCCGCTCGCAGGTGCCGCTCTCGGGCGGGCTGGGCTCCAGCGCGGCGGCCTACGTCGCCGGGCTGACCGCCGCGGCCAGCCTGTTCGAGCTCGACGAGGACCTGCTCGCGCACGCGACCGGGCTGGAGGGTCATCCCGACAACGCCGCGGCCGCGCTGCTCGGCGGCTTCGTCATCGTGACCGGCGGCGAGGTGGCGCGCTTCGATCCGCCCGACGGCCTGGAGGCCGTCATCGTCGTCCCGCGCAGCGCCGTGCGCACGGCCGTCGCGCGCAGGGCGCTGCCCGACGTCGTGCCGATGGCCGACGCCGTCGCGAACGTGGCCCACGGCGCGATGCTGACGCTGGGGCTCGCCCGCGGTGACCTCAGCCTCGTCGGCCGCGGCCTGCAGGACCGCCTGCACCAGCCCTACCGCGCCCACCTGTTCCCGGAGTCGATGCGGCTGCTCGAGCGCGCCCGCGAGCTCGGCGCCATCGGGGCGAGCATCTCCGGCGCGGGGCCGACCGTCCTGTTCTGGACGACGGCCGACGCCACCGGGGCCGTCGTCGGGGCGCTGCGCCGCGAGACGCAGGGCTGGGCGGAGGTCCTGCGCGCGCCGTTCGAGACGCAGGGCGCGGACGTCCGGGAGGTGTAGCGGTTCCTATGCCCGGATCCGCACCGGCGCCCCGAGCGGGATCCGCTCGAGCAGCCAGCGCATGTCGCGGTCGCCGGCGCGCAGGCAGCCGCTGCTCACAGGCGAGCCGAGCGTCGTCTCGTTCGTCGTGCCGTGGATCGCGATCCGGTCGCCGCCGCTCCAGCCCTGCGGCACGTTCGGCTGGCGTCCGGTGAGGGCGAGCGCACAGCAGCCGTACGCCGGGTCGCGGCGGCTGATGCGCAGCAGGTCGGTGACGGCGAAGCGGCCCGTCGGCGTCGTGTTCCCGGGGCGGCCGACGGCAATGGTGATGCGCCGCACGCGGCGGCCCTCGTGGTGGACGACGAGCTCGCGCTTGGAGAGGTCGACGTGCAGCGTGTAGGGCTCGTGCAGGAGCGTCACGCTGTCGACGGGGATCCAGCCGGCGCGCGAGTTGCGCAGGTGGTCCGTCAGGACGCCGAGCCATGGCCCGCGGCGCGCGACGACCGCCAGGACGCGCTCGGAGCCGTAGCCCGTGTGGGTGCCGAGCGCCCGGACGACGCGTCCGCCGGGCTGCGCGCGCAGCTGCGTGCGGCGCACGAGCTGGGCACCGAACGGGCCCCGCGCCGGGCGGTCGGGGACCTGCGGCGGCAGGCCGGGGAGCTGGCGGCTCGGCGGCGGTGGCGCGGCGCGCCGCGGCGCCGGTTCCCTTCCCCCGCGGGCGAGCAGCAGCACCGCCGCGACGCCCGCGCAGACGATCGCGACGAGCGCGACGGCGGTGCGCCGCCGGCCCACTACGCGTCGGTCAGCGCCTTGAGGCGCTCGCGCGCCTCGGGCTGCTTCAGGCGCACGAGCAACTCGTCGGCGAGCGCGAGATAGTCGGCACCGAGGTCCGGGCGGTGGTCGAGGATCGAGACCGCGCGCTCGGCGGCCTCGGCGTAGGCGATCGACTGGCGGATCGTCGAGCTCAGCAGCTTGCGGCCCACGTGCCCGCGCAGCGAGTCGTAGGCGTCGCGGCTGTGGCGGGTGCGCATGTCGGCGATGTTGAAGACGACGCCGAGCCAGCCGAGGTCGGGGTTCAGGCCGTCGCGCGCGAGCTCGATGACCTCCAGGGCCTGCTCGACACCCTGCAAAGCGAAGTACTGCGCCTCGGTCGTCAGCAAGGCCTGGTCGGCCGCGACGAGCGCGTTGACCGTCAGCAGCCCGAGCGTCGGCGGGCAGTCCAGGAGGATGAAGTCGTAGCTGTCGCGCAGCGGCTTGAGCGCGCGCTTGAGCGTCAGCTCACGCCCCATCTTGCCCGCGAGCGCCAGCTCGGCCTCGGCGAGCGATAGGTTCGCCGGGATGACGTCGTCATGGACCGCCTGCGTCGCGGGCGCGCGGCCGGTGAGGACGTCGGCGATCGTCGGCGCCGCCGCGGGATCGACGTCGAAGTAGTC
>DASWQM010000262.1:0-10784 GCA_036403675.1 Solirubrobacteraceae bacterium
GTCGCCGACTACTACATCGTCTTCGCGGTCACCGACCGGGAGAACCGGCGGATCTCCGCGTTCATCGTCGAGAAGGACCGGCCGGGCTTCTCGATCGGCAAGCTCGAGCACAAGCTCGGGATCAAGGGCTCGCCCACCGGCTCGCCGTCGTTCACCGACGTGCGCGTGCCGGCATCGAACATGATCGGCCGCGAGGGCAAGGGCCTGTCGGTCGCGCTGGCAACGCTCGAGCGCACGCGCCTCGGCGCCGCCGCGCAGGCCGTCGGGATCGCCCAGGGCGCGACGGACTACGCGGCGCAGTACGCGCGCGACCGGATCGCGTTCGGCAAGCCGATCAACGCGCTGCAGGGCATCCAGTTCAAGCTCGCCGACATGGAGACGCGCACGGCGGCCGCGCGCGAGCTGCTGTACAAGGCGTGCGCGAAGGCTGATCGCGGGGAGCCCGACCTCGGCAAGTACTCCTCGATGGCCAAGCTCTTTGCGTCCGACACCGCGATGGCGGTGACGGTCGAGGCGATCCAGGTCCTCGGCGGCTACGGCTACGTCAACGAGTATCCGGTCGAGCGGATGATGCGCGACGCGAAGATCACGCAGATCTACGAGGGCACGAACGAGATCCAGCGGGTCGTCATAGCCCGCTCGATGAGGTAGCCGCGGATGCGCGCCCCCTCGGTGCGACGGGTCCTGCTGGCGGCGCTGCTGGCGCTGGCGGCGGGGCTGGGGATCGTCGCGCTGCTGGAGGGCCCGAGCTTGTCGACGCCGGTGCGCCTGATGCAGGGCGCCGCGCTCGTCATCCTCGTCATCGCGGTCGTCGGCGGGATCCTCATGTCGGTCGGGCTGCGGATGGCGGGCTGGAGCGAGCCCGAGTCCGAGGCCGAGTTCGAGCGTCTCGTCGAGGAGACCGAGCGCCTCGCGCGCGACGGCGTGGCGCCCGATCCCGAGGAGGTCGAGTTCATGGGACTCGACCCCTACGACGACGAGGACTTCGCCGAGCTCGTGCGCGACGCGATGGACGAGCTGCCCGACCTCCTGCAGCGCGCGCTGGAGCACAACGTCGCGGTCGTCATCTCCGACGGCGGCCGGCGCGCACGCGCCTACGGCCTCTACCACGGCGACGGTGTCGCGCGCGACGACGTGCCCGACCGGATCGTCATCTACCGCGACACGCTGCGACGCGACTTCGGCCACGACCCGGACCGCCTGCGCGAGGAGGTCACGCGCACCGTCCGCCACGAGCTCGCGCACCACCTCGGCGCCGACGAGCTCGGCGTCCGCGACCTCGGGCTCTAGGCTCTAGCTCGCGCTGTTCATCATGTGCGCGGCGGTGGACTCGAAGTAGTCCCACAGCCGGCGCCGGTAGGGCTCGGCGATCTCCGAGTCGTCCAGCGCGCCGCGCATCGCCAGCAGCCAGGCGTCGCGCTCGCGCGGGCCGATCCGGAACGGCGCGTGGCGCATCCGCAGCCGCGGGTGGCCGCGCTGCTGCATGTACGTCTGCGGGCCGCCCCAGTACTGCATGAGAAACAGCGCCAGCCGCTCCTCGGCCGGCCCGAGGTCCTCCTCCGGATACACCGCCCGCAGCACGTCGTCGCGCCGCACCTCGGCGTAGAACCGCGCCACGAGCGCGCGGAGGGCGGGCTCGCCGCCCATCGCGTCGTACGGGGTCTGGGGCTGCGTCTGCACGCGAGCCAGTCTAGGCGCGGCCCGCGTGTGAGCCGTTGCATAGTCCCGGCCGATCCCCGATCCGCGGTGTATCACCGGTCCCGGCGCCGGCCTCCTCATCAGCAGACACGTCCGGGTGCTGACATGACGGGAGGTGGGGGCGGATGGCCGCTGTTCTGGACGTCACCGACGACGATCGCGCCACAGTGCCGGCCGGTGTGGCCGCGGCGCCCGGCGCGCTGACCGCGCAGGAGCGGCGGCTGCGCTTCTGGCTGAAGTTCTGGGCGGCGAGCTTCGTGCTCGAGATCGTCCTGTATCTCTGGTGGGCCTGGGGCGGGCCGGACGCATCGCGAGCGTTCGTCGTCAACTCGGCGGCCAAGGACCTGACGTTCCTCGTGCTCGCCGTGCTCGTCATCGCCGACGTGCGGCGCTTCGGGCGGCTCATGACGGTGCTCGTGCTCGCGCACCTGGCGATCGCCGTCGGCCTCGCCGCCCTGCTCGTCACCGGCGCGACGGCGGTGAACTTCCCCGCCACCCCGGAGGCCGTGCTCGGCATCGGCCCGTTCGCGATCCCGAGCGGCTGGCGCGTGCCGGTGTGGCTCGCCGCCGCGGTCCTCGCCACGGGCAACCTCGCCTGGCTGCACGTCACCGCGCGGCGATCGCGCCTGCACCTGCGCTACCTGTACCCGACGCAGTTCGAGACCCTCGTGGCGGTGATCGAGACCGTGATCGCGGAGCCGCGCGTGCCGCCGGTCGAGGTCGCGACCGCCATCGACGAGTACTGGGCCGGCTTCAACGGTCACAGCAAGAGCCGCGCGCGGCTCGTGCTGACGGTGCTCTACGTCTGGCCGCTGCTCTCGCTCGGGCTGCGCGCGCCGTTCCCGCTCATGGACGCCGACGGTCGCCGCCGGTTCATCGAACGTCGCTTCCTCGAGAGTCGCCTGTGGTTCCCGAGCATCGCCCGCCCGGCGATCCACTTCGCGATCCAGATGGCCTACGCCGGCTACTACCGCCGAGTCGAGACGCGCGCCGACACGGGCTACGTGCCGTTCAGCGAGCGTGTGCCGGACGTGCCGGACAAGCCCCGGAGCACGCTCAAGACGCTCGATCCCGGGGCGCAGGTTGCGGACCTCGAGGCCGACGTCGTCATCGTGGGAACCGGCGCCGCCGGCGGCGTGCTCGCGCACGAGCTCGTCGAGCAGGGCCACGACGTGCTGATGCTGGAGCGCGGCGACTTCGTCGATCCGGCGACGTTCACCGAGGACGAGATGGAGATGTACTCGCGGCTGTACTCCGACGGCCTGATCCAGATCTCGCGCGACTTCAGCTTCCGGGTCCTCCAGGGTCGCTGCGTCGGCGGCAGCACGGTCGTCAACAACGCCGTCTGCTTCGACCTTCCGCCCGAGGTGCTCGCCGCCTGGAACGCCGACGGCGCCGGCCTCCCCGAGACGCTGGACGACTCGTTCCGCGCAGTGCGCAAGCTCATGCGGGTCACGGGCCAGGGGGGCGCTCCGATGAGCGTGGGCGTCGAACGCGTCGCCGCCGCGATCGAGCAGCTCGGGCTTCACTGCCCTCCCTACGGCGCCGGCGTCGTCGACGCCAACATCGCGGGCTGCGCGGGCTGCGGCTACTGCAACATGGGGTGCGCGTACGACAAGAAGCTCTCGATGCTCAACCACGTGCTGCCGGCCACGCAGCGGACGGCGGAGCGCAGGCAGTGGTCCAGCGGCAGGTTGCGCATCCTGCCGACGTGCGAGGTGACGCGCATCGATCGCGACGGCATGCTGACCGCCGGTTCGCGTCAGGTGGGCGGCGTGCGCTGCCGGGTCGGCGCCGACCGCCGCGAGCTGCGGGTCAAGGCCGGCACCGTCGTGGTCGCCGGCGGTGCGATCCAGTCCAGCCGGCTGCTGCAGCGCAGCCACATCGGCGGTCCGGACGTCGGGCTCGGGCTGTGCGCGAACCTCGCGAGCTTCATGATGGGCGACTTCCCGTACGAGGTCCGCGCCTTCGAGGGCCTGCAGATCGCCCACTACGTCGATCCGCCGAGCGACAAGGGCTACGTCATGGAGACGTGGTTCGACCCGGTCGTCCTCACGGCGTTCTCGATGCCGGGCTGGATGGAGACGCACCAGCGCAACATGTCGCGGTACGCGCACATGATGTGCGTGGGCGTCCTCGTCGGGACCGACCGGCGCTCGTCCAACCGGGTGCACCGGCTGCCGTCGATCACCGGGACCGACTACAGCTTCCGCGCGTCGGACGCGGAGCTCACGCGGCTTGCGAAGGCGCTGAAGGAAGCCGGCAGGATCCTCTTCGAGGCCGACGCCGAGCGCGTCATGCCGTCGACGTTCCGCTACCGCGAGTTCAAGCGGCGCGAGTCGCTCGACGAGCTCGACGGACTGCTCAAGCAGCGCGGCAACGCCTTGATGCAGACGGCCCACCCGCAGGGCGGCAACCGGATGAGCGCCGCCGCCTCACAGGGTGTCGTGGACCCGGCCTGCAGGGTGCACGGCTACGACAACCTCTACGTCTGCGACGCAAGCGTGTTTCCCACCGCCGTGACGGTCAACCCGCAGCTCACGGTCATGGCGCTGGCCCATCACGCCGCCACGCACCCCGACGGCCTGGGCGCGCTGGCGTAGTCACGTCCGCTCGGGCGCGCCGAGCCTGAGCGGCCGCACGCGCTCGGCGAGGCTCGTCAAGCCAAGCTCGTCGGCCGTCGCGAGCGCGGCGTCGAGCAGCTCGCCCGCGCGGCTGCGGTCGCCGGGCTGACCACGCCGCAGGAGCATGCGCGCGTACTCGTGCTGCGTGTAGGCGACCCACAGCGCTGAGCCGATGCGGGAGTTGCACTCCAGCGCCGCCTCGAAGTGGGCGGACGCCTCCTCGTAGCGTGACATCACGGTCGCGAGCATCCCGAGCGGCCGCGCCACCGCGCCCTCGCAGATGAACGAGAGCAGCACGACGCAGCGACCGGCGAACGGGAGCAGCAGGTCGTACAGCGCCTGCGCACGCGCAACGTCGCCGAGGCGCGTGACGACCTCGGCGAGGCTCGCGACCGTCCCGAGCCAGAGGCCGTCGCGCGGCAGGTCCTCGAAGCCGGCGTGCGCAAGCCCGTCGAGCACCTCGCGTGCGTCGTCGGCCTGACCGAGCTCGGCGTGGACCCAGGCCAGGGCGCAGCGCCATGCCGGCATGTGGGGATAGAAGTCGGCGAATCCCCGGACGGCCGGCACGACGTCGTCGAGCCGCCCCTGCTCGCGGCGGACGAACAGCATCTGCGCGCCGAACGCGTGCGCGACCGGCTCGTCCTGGCCCTCGTAGCCGTGGGTCAGCGCGTCGCGGGCGGACGCCTCCGCCTGCTCGAGCCGGCCGCCGAGGTGGGCGTGCCGCGCGCGCACCACCGCCAGCAGCCAGCCGAGGTAATGGCGCTTGCTGAGCAGCTCCACCCGTCGCTCCCACGCCTGCAGCTGGCGCTCGACACGGTCGATCTCGCCGAGCTCGAGCAGGTGGTCGACAAGCCACTGCTGGGCGTACGTGCGCAGCCGGACGTCGCCGACCTCGTCGGCGAGCTGCGCCAGCTCCTGCGTCATCGCGAGGCACTCGTGCAGGCTGTCGGGACCGCGGATCGTCCAGTCGGTCGTGGCGAGCACGTCGGCCAGCGTCGGCGCGTCCGCGGTGCGGCGGGCGAGCGCCAGTGCCTCGCGAGCGAGCTCGGGCCTGCGGTCCGGGGCGGCCGCGTAGGCAAGCGCTGCGGCGAGGCGCCCCATGAGCTGCGCGCGCAGGGCGGCGTCCTCTTCTCCGAGCCTGTCCAGCGCCCGCCGCAGCAGCCCGGCCGACGGCTCGGTCGTCGCGGCCCCGATGCTGAAGAACAGCGGCCCGCAGTAGCCGAGCGCCGCCCGCGCGAGCTGCCGGTGGTCGCCGATCGCCTCGGCGAGATCGGCCGCCTGCATGCAGGTCCGGCGCGCGCGCTCGATGTCGCCCGCGCTCGAGCACGCCTCGCCGAGCGTCAGCAGCAGCTCGCAGCGCCGCCGGTCGTCGGGGCCGGCTGCGACCGCCAGGGCCTCCAGACCACGCTCGCAGTGGGCGACGGCCTCCTCGTAGCCCAGCCGGGCGATCGCGCTGCGGCTGGCGGCGAGCGCGTAGCCGGCCGCCTTGTCGGCGTGCCCGGCGGCGGCCGCCTCCGCGAAATGGTGCGCGAGCAGCTCGACGCGCGTGTGCGCCGCGCTGGTCGCCTCGAGCGCCTCGCCGAGCCGGCCGTGCAGTCGCATGCGGCGCGCGGAGCCGAGCTCGCTGTAGATGGTCTGGCGCACGAGCGCGTGTCCGAACGCGTGCTCGCCGTGGCCCGCCTCGGTCAGCAGCCCCGCGGCGACGGCCTCGTCGAGCGCGTCGATGACGTCCGCGCGCTCGCCCAGGACGGCCTCCAGCAGCGCCGGCGAGAACCTCGGTCCGGCGACGGCCGCGACCCGCAGCGCGCGCTGGGCGTCGCGCGACAGGCGTCCGACGCGGTTGCGGATCACGTGCCGCAGTCGTTCGGGCACGTCGAGCTCGGTCAGCGCGGCGTCCCGCGAGATCGCACCGGACTCGACGAGGTGCGCCAGCAGCTCGCGCACGTAGAACGGGTTGCCGGCGGTCTCGCTGAGCAGGAGCTGCGCGAGCTCGCCGGAGCGCTCGCGCACGCCGTTGCCGCCCGCCGCCCGCACGAGCGTCGCGATCGCGTCCACGTCGAGCCCGCGGATGCTCACGAGCTGCACGCTTGCGTCACGGTGCAGGTCGGCCAGCAGCTGGGCGAGCGGGTGGCTGGCGTCGAGCTCGGTCTCGCGGTAGGTCCCGAGGATGAGCAGGTTGAGCGGGCGCTCGGAGCGGATGAGGTGACGCAGGAGCAGCAGCGTCGGGTGTGCCGCCCAGTGCAGGTCGTCGACGAGCAGGAGCGCGCACTGCTCGCGCGTCGCCGACTCCAGCAGCGCGGCGACGGCCTCGAAGAGCGCGAAGCGCTCGGACTCGGGATCGGCGCGCATCGGCTCGCCCAGCGACGTCAGCTCGGGCAGCAGCCGTTCGAGCTCCGCGGCGAGGTCGCCGAGCTCGGCGCGCAGGCGATCGAGGCCGACGGCGCGCGCGTAGGGGCGCAGCGTCTCCACGAACGGCTGGTAGGGAACGGCGAGGCCCTCGTCGCAGCGTCCGTAGAGCACGAGCGCGCCCTGCTCGTGCACGGCCCTCGCGAGCTCGCTGGCCAGCCGCGTCTTGCCGATGCCGGCCTCACCGCCCATGACGACGGCCGAGCGCGTCCCCGCGCAGACCTGCGCCCAGCGCTCGCGCAGGCGGCCGAGCTCGTCGCCGCGCCCGACGAGCGGCGCGTCGGCCGGGATCTGCAGCGAGCGCGGGAGTGGCAGCTCCACGCGGCCGCCCGCCCCGCCGGCGTCGTCGCCGGTCGCCGCGCGCAGCTCGAAGACGCGCTCCGGGCGCGACATGCCGCGCAGCTCGTGCAGCCCGAGGTCCACGAGCGCCAGGCCGTCGGGCAGGCGGTCGCGCACGAGCTCGCTCGTCGTCTGCGAGACCACCGTCTGACCGCCCACCGCGAGCGCGCGCAGGCGCGCGGCGCGGTTGAGCACGGGGCCGAAGTAGTCGTCGTCGCGCTCTTGCGCCTCGCCGCTGTGCAGCGCCATCCGGACGCGGAGGTCCAGTGGCGCCGCCGGCGTGGCGATGGCCAGGTCGCCTTGCAGCCCGGCGGCGCATGCCACCGCGTCGGAGGCGCGCTGGAAGACCGAGAGCGTCGCGTCGCCCTCGCCCTTGTCCTTCAGCAGCCGGCCGTCGTGGTGCTCGACGAGCCGCGCGATCGACTCGTCGTGGAGCTCGAGCGCCGCGGCCATCGCATCGGGATCTGCCTCCCAGAGCCGTGACGAGCCCTCGATGTCGGTCAGCAGGAACGTCACCACGCCGCTGGGCAGCACGGCGGGCGGCTCGGGCGCCGTCGCCACCGCCGCGCGGGCTCCGGCCGCCACCGGCTGCAGCGCCGGCGACTCGGCGAGAACCTTGGCCTGCAGCGCCTGCAGCGCCGGCCCCGGCTCCAGGCCCGGCTCGCCCGACAGGACGGCGCGTGTGCGCGCGAACACCTCGAGCGCATCGCCCTGACGTCCGCCGCGGTAGAGCGCGAGCATGAGCTGTGCCGCGAGGCGCTCCCGGGCGGGGTGGGCGGCGACGAGCGCCTCGAGCTCGCCGACGAGCGCGGCGTGCTCGCCGAGCTGAAGCTCGGACTCGACCCGCGCCTCGAGCGCGCTCAGGCGCAGCTCCTCCAGGCGCCGGATCTCCGCCTGCGCGAACTCCTCGTCGGCGACCTCGGCCAGCGGTCGCCCGCGCCAGATCGCCAGCGCCTCGCGCAACACGTCGCGGGCGCGCTGCGGGTCGCCGGCGTCGAGGCCGCGGCGACCTTCCTCCACCCGCGCCTGAAAGACCTCGGCGTCAAGCTCGCCGGGCGCCACGGCGAGCAGGTAGCCGCCGACCGTCGTCCGCAGCACCGACCCGTCCTGCGCGCCGCCGGGATCGAGCGCCCGGCGCAGCCGCGCGACCGCCACCTGCAGGCGCTTCACGGCTCCCGCCGCGCCGCGGTCGTGCCACAGGGCCTCGATGAGGCGATCGCTGGACAGCCCGCGATTGGCGTTCACGAGCAGCAACGCCAGCAACGCCACCTGGCGCGGACCGCCGACCGCCACCGCGCGCTCGCCGTCGAAGACCTCGACCGGCCCGAGTATCCCGTATCTGACCATCGCTCCCTACCGAAAGCCGTGGAGCGCTACAGCGTGACCCATCCCCTCGGCGAGCGCCAGCGGGTACGGTTGCCCCATCAGGCCGGGGGCGGGCTGACGTACGATCGGCGCCGATGATGATCGTCATGCATCCGGGGGCGGCCGAGGCCGAGGTCGAGGCCGTCCGGGAGCGGCTCGCGCAGACGGGCGTCCACGTCGTCGTCATGCCGGGCGAGCTGACGACGGCGATCGGCGCGATCGGCGATCCGGAGGGCGTCGCGGAGCTCGGGCTGGAGGGGATGCCCGGCGTGGACCGCGTCGTGCCGATCTCGCGGCCGTACAAGCTCGCGTCCTCGGAGCTCAGCCATCACGAGCCGTCGGTCTTCCAGATCGCCGGGCGCACCGTGGGCGGCGGAGAGACGTTCTGCCTCATCGCCGGACCGTGCACGGTCGAGTCGCGCGAGCAGACGCTCGCGGTCGCCGCGGCCGTCCGCGAGGGCGGCGCGTCGATGCTGCGCGGCGGCGCGTTCAAGCCGCGCACGTCGCCGTTCGCCTTCAAGGGCCTGGGCGCGAAGGCGCTCGAGATCCTCGTGCAGGCGCGCGAGGCGACCGGTCTGCCGATCGTCACCGAGCTGCTCGACGCCCACCACGTCGACGCGGTCGGCGCGATCGCCGACGTCGTCCAGATCGGTGCGCGCAACATGCAGAACTACGCGCTGCTGGAGGTCGCCGGGCGCCTCGGCAAGCCGGTCTTGTTGAAGCGCGGACTGTCGTCGTCGCTGGACGAGCTGCTCATGGCCGCCGACTACGTCCTGAAGGAGGGCACCGAGGAGGTCATCCTGTGCGAGCGCGGGATCCGCACCTTCGAGACCGCGACGCGCTTCACGCTCGACCTCGGCGCCGTCCCGTGGCTGAAGATGCACACGCATCTGCCCGTCGTCGTGGACCCCAGCCACGCCGCGGGCGACCGCCGGCTCGTGCAGCCGATGTCGCGCGCGGCCGCGGCGATCGGTGCCGACGGGATCCTCGTCGAGGTCCACCAGGATCCCGAGCACGCCCGCTGCGACGGTCCGCAGTCGCTGCACGCGAGCGACTTCGCGGCGTTCTCGGCCGATGTGGCGGCGCACGCCGGGTTGGTGGGGAAGCGGCTGGCGTAGGGGTTGTGGGCGCGGCGCTGAGGAGCCGGGCCCAGCTTCGACCGGCGCCCAGGGTTCCGGGCGCTACCCGACCGTCGCCTGGCGCGCGGTCGTCCAGCGGTTGACGAGCTTCTCGCAGTTGCGGGTGCGCGGCTTGCGGTGGCCCGTGTAGACGACGTCGTAGCCCGGGCCGCAGTCGACGACGCCGCGCATGCCGACCGCCTGGATGATGTCGTTGCCGTTGCCGGCGCTGATCGAGTTGTAGCCCTTGCCGCGGATGCGGATCTCGTCGTCGCCGTCGCCGCCGTAGATCGTGTTGCGGTGAGCGCCGCCCTGGAGGTAGTCGTCGCCGGCGCCGCCGTCGATCTTGTTGAAGCCGCGGCCGCCGTAGATCGTGTCGCGCCCCGCGCCGCCGACGAGGACGTCGGTGGCGCCGAAGCCGCCGTCGGTCTCGTGACGGTCGCCCCAGAGGACGTCGTCGCCGTCGCCGCCCTCGAGGCGGTCCGAGCCGCGGCCGCCGAGCAGGTTGTCGTTGCGCTCGGAGCCGCTGCGGGTGCCGCCGCCGTCGCCGACGATGATCTTCACGCCGACGCTGAGATCCTCGACGGGCTCGGCCTCGATGACGTGCTCGCAGCCGCTGATGTCGCCCGCGCGCAGCGCCTGGCGGTTGGAGATGCCGCCCTTCATCCCGTACGGGTTGATGACGATCGTGTCGTCGCCGGCGCCGCAGTCGACGCTGCCGACGGCGGTGCCGTTGTTGACGTAGACGGTGTCGTCGCCGTCGCCGGCGCTGATGATGTCGCGCCCCGAGTCGGCGTAGATGACGTCGTCGCCGCTGCCGGCGTCGACATCATCGGCGGCGCCGCCCGCGCTGATGAGGTCGGCGCCGTCGCCGCCGCTGATGTTGTCCGGCGCCGGGCCGCCGGCCAGCACGTCGTCGCCCGGGCCGCCATCGAGCACGTCGTGGCCGACGCCGCCGAAGAGGTGGTCGCCACCGGAGCCGCCGTCGAGCGTGTCGCCACCGGACTCGCCCTCGAGGAGGTCGTCGCCACCGTTGCCGTACGCCGTGTCGGGTCCGGTGCCGCCGAAGAGGCGGTCGGGGCCGGGCCCGCCGACGAGCTCGTCGGGGCCCTCGTAGCCGCGCAGGGCCTCGCCCGAGGCGATCGTCACCCGCAGCCGGTCCGGGCCCGGCACGCCGAGCAGCGCCCGCAGCGGCCCGGAGGGCAGGAGCGTGATCTGCGGTGCGTTCCGTAGA
>DASWQM010000263.1:0-14495 GCA_036403675.1 Solirubrobacteraceae bacterium
GCAGCGAACGTCCTGTCGATCTGCGGATACTGAACCATCTGGTTCAGTATATCTGGGCGGCGGTCGCGTTGCAAGCGTGGTTGTCGAGCTTCGGCGGCCGGGGATCACCGAGGCGTACGAGTACGCGCAGATCCGCGGCCGCCTCTCCGAGGAGACCCGCGAGGGAGCCGACGAGAACGTCGACCGGCTGGCCCAGAAGTACCTCGGCCAGGAGACGTATCCGTTCCGCCAGCCGGGCGAGCAGCGGGTGATGTTCCGGATCGAGCCGGAGAAGGTGTCGCTCCAAGGCGGCTGACGGCGCGCGCGGGCGCCGCTCGCCGTAAGCAACCGCTATTGCGTAGCTCGCCGCCGGTCCTCGATACTCGCGCCTGTCATCGCGAGCGAGGGGATCGGTGTGGCGGGCAGGGAACTTGGAGCCGGCGCGTGGTCGTACTTCGGCGACCCGCGCGCGATCTCCCACGACGGTCACACGTTCACGGGCTGGATCTCCACGGTCGGCCACGTGTGGGTCGCGCGTCTGACCACGGGCGGCAGGCTCAGCAAGCACCTGCTGTTCCGCGGGCTCGGACGCGACGACCACAACAACCCGTCGCTCGTCTTCCGTCCCGACGGGCGCCTCGTCGTGTTCTTCGCCCCGCATTCCGGACACGGCCTGCCGCCGCCCGGCATCCCCAGCCTCATGCGCTACCGGATCGCGCAGCACCTGTACTCGATCGACGGCTGGGGCCCCGTCCACACCGTGCCGACGAACGCGCCGGGCGGGCTGGGGTTCACGTATCCCAACCCGATCCAGCTGCGCGACAAGCTGTGGCTGTTCTGGCGCGGCGGCGGCTGGTTTCCGACCTTCTCCTACACCGAGAACGGGCAGGACTGGGTGCCCGCGCGGGAGCTCATCCACTCATCGCCCGGGCAGCGGCCGTACGCGAAGTACGTCGGCGACGGCAAGACGAACATCCATGCGATCTTCTCCAACGGCCATCCGATGGCCTTCAAGAACAGCCTCTTCTACGTCCGCTACGAGGGCGGCGACCTCTTCGCCCTGAGCGGCCGGCGCATCGCGAGCCTGGCGTCCGTGCCGCTTCCCATCGACCGGCTCGACCGCATCTACGCGTACTCCGACAGCGGCGGGCGGGCCTGGCCGCACGACATCGCGCTGCAGGCCGACGGCAGGCCGAGGGTCGTCTACACGCGCAGGCTCGGCGGCCCGAACGGGACCGACACGTTCTGGTACGCCTACCACAACGGCCAGAGGTGGGTGAGCCGGAGGATCGTCGAGGCGGGAGCGGGCCGCAACTCGTTCACCTCGGGCGGCGCGACGTTCGACCACGAGGATCCGCGCTTCGTGTATCTGTCGCGGACGATCGGCAGGTGGAACCAGGTGGAGCAGTGGTTCACACCCGACGACGGCCGCACCTGGACGGCGCGCCAGCTCACCGACGACGCCGACCACTACAGCATCCGCCCGGTGACGCCGCGCGGCCTCACCGGCGCCAACCGGGTCCTGTTCGTGCGCGGCGACGAGACGACGACCGGCTTCACGAACTACCGCACGCGCATCCACGCCCTCGACTTCTAGGCCCCGCGGCCGGCGGCCGAGCTCGCGTAGTCTTGCGCCGCCATGAGCCTGCGCACCGTCCGCTACGACATGAACCACGGCGCCTCGCGGCGGATCCTGATGCCGACGCTCGAGCGCTGGGCCGCGTCGCACGCACCCAGCGCCGAGGTGCTCGAGGTCGGCGCCGGGCACTACGACCACAGGCCGTACTTCGGGTGCAAGCTCACGAAGTTCGACGCGGACGAGTCGCAGGGCCCGGACATCGTCGGCGACGCCCACGCGATGCCGATGGACGACGATCGCTTCGACGCCGCGCTGGCGATCTCCGTCCTCGAGCACGTCGAGGACCCCTACCAGGTCGTCCGCGAGATGTACCGGGTGCTGAAGCCCGGCGCGCCGGTGCTGGCGTGGATCCCGTTCACGTTCGGCGTCCACGGCTTTCCGGAGGACGTCAGCCGCTTCACGACGTTCGGCATGCGCCGGCTCTTCGAGCGTGCCGGCTTCGAGGTCGTCCGCGTCGACGAGCGGCCGTACTCGGGCGCGTTCCTGCAGCTCTCGAACCTCGTCCACTTCCTGCTCCCGCGCACGCACCGCCGGCGCTGGGTGCGGCCGCTGAACAAGGCCCTGTTCCTCGTGGCACGCATGGGCTATCCGCTCGACGACCGCTTCCGCCACCTCAAGCTCAAGACGCTCTACACGGGCGCGGAGATCGAGGCGCGGAAGCCGGCGGGGTAGGGCGCTGGCGGCGGTCGCCGGTTCGACGTGTCCGCGGTCGACAGGAGGCGATTGCTTCCCGCGGACATGGTTGCCCGCGGGTCCGGCGCGAGAGTCTTCGATCGGAACACCGCCGCGCCACTACGCCCCCGCCGTGCCGTACCGCACCACGCCGTCGTCCGAGCGCTCCTCGACGGCGCGGCCCTCGGCCACCAGCAGGTCGCCGTGGCCGAGCACCTCGGAGAGCGTGAGGTACGCCTGCGTCACCGCGACGGTGCCCCACAGCGCCTGCGCGATCTCGTACGCCGTGCGCGGGCCATCTTCCAGCAGCCGGAGGATCTTCGCCGCGCGCCGCCGGTGCATCCGGAAGCGCTCGTCGATGAGCGCGGCATGGTCGGTGACCGGCTCGCCGTGGCCGGACAGCACGACGTCGACGTCGTCCATCGCGCGCGTCGCGAGCAGCGAGTCGAGGTAGATCCGCAGCGCGTGCGGGCGCGCCGGCGGCTCGTCGCCGAGCGGCACGTCGAGCGGCCGCGAGATGAGCGGGTTGGACGAGATGTGCTTGATGAGGTGGTCGGCGCCGAGGACGATCCCGCGCCGCTCGTCGTGGAAGATCGTGTCCGACGGCGAGTGGCCGGGACGGTGGTGGACGCGCAGCGTGCGGTCGCGCAGCTCCAGCGTCGCGCCGTCGGCCAGCAGCCGTGTGACGGTCGCCGGCGCGCCGAGCGCGCGGTAGGCGTGCGACGCCGCCAGCAGCGCCAGGCGGACGTCCTCCGGGATGCCGTGCTCGGCCATCACGCGCTCGGCGAACGCGTCGTCGGCGTCCATCCCCTCGCGGTAGCGCCCGAGCCACGGCGCCAGCAGGTCGAGCGCCGCCACCTCCGCGCCCGAGCGGCGCGCGAGGATCGACGCGAGGCCGAGGTGGTCCATGTGCTGGTGGGAGATGACGACGAGCTCGAGGTCCTCGATCCGCCGCCCGCGCGCGGCCAGCGCGCGCTCGAGCGCGTCCAGCGACGTGCCCGAGTTGGGGCCGGTGTCGACGAGCGTCAGCGGGTCGTCGTCGATGAGGTACGTGTTGACGCGGCCGACCTGGAACGGCGTCGGGATCGGCAGGCAGTGGATGCCGGCTGCTGCCGCCCGCCCGAGCGCGTCGGTCATCGCGAGGATCTGCCTTCCGAGTTCCTGCCGACCGTCGTCGAGCGATGACGCGCCGTCACGCGCGGATGATGCCGAGCACCTCGTCGCGGCGGCGCTCCATGTCCTCCACGGACACGAGCGACTCGAGGCAGAGGCGCATGAGCGGCTCGGTGTTCGAGGTCCGGACGTTGAAGTGCCAGTCGTCGTAGTCGACGGAGACCCCGTCGAGGTGGCCGATCCGCGCGTCGGCGTAGCGCTCCTCGATCTCCGCCAGCTTCGCCGGCCCGTCGGCGACCTCGCTGTTGATCTCGCCGGAGATGAAGTACGTCGAGCGGTATGGCTCCAGCAGCTCGGACAACCGGCGGCCCTCGACGCTCAGCAGCTCGAGGATCAGCAGCGCCGGGATCGTCCCGCTGTCGGCGCAGTAGAAGTCGCGGAAGTAGTAGTGGCCGGAGACCTCGCCGCCGAACATCGCGCCCTCGTCGCGCATGCGCGTCTTGAAGAACGCGTGGCCGACGCGGTTGGGATACGAGCTGCCGCCCGCACGCTCGACGGTGTCGGCGACTGCCCGGCTCGCTCGGACGTCGTAGAGGATCGCCTCGCCGGGGCTCTTGCGCAACAGCGACTCGGCGAGCAGCGCCGTGAGGAAGTCGCCGTCGACGAACGCGCCCGTGTCGTCGATGAAGAAGCAGCGGTCGGCGTCGCCGTCCCAGGCGATGCCGAGGTCGGCGCCCTCCTCGACGACCTTGCGCATGATGAACTCGCGGTTCTCGGGCAGCAGCGGGTTGGGCTCGTGGTCGGGGAACTCGCCGTCGGGCTCCCAGTAGGCGGTGACGAGGTCGAGGCCGAGGCGCTCGAGCAGCGGGCCGACCATCGGGCCGGCCATCCCGTTGCCGCCGTCGACGACGACGCGCAGCGGCTTGACGGCGTCGGGATCGATGAACTTCAGCGCGTCGGCCTGGAAGTCCGCGTAGATGTCGACCTCTTCGACGGACCCGCGGGCGGGTGGGTCCGATGTCTCTCCGAGCCCCGCCTCGATCCGCCGCCGCACGTCCTGGATGCCCGCGTCGCCGCTCAGCGCGATCGCGCCCTCGCGCACGAGCTTGGCGCCGGTGTACGCCTTCGGGTTGTGCGAGGCGGTGCACATGAGCCCGCCGTCGAGCTCGCGCGCGCCGACGAGCCAGTAGAGCATCTCGCTGCCGACCATCCCGGCGTCGACGACGGTTGCGCCCTCCGCGACCATGCCGTCGCGGTAGCGCGCGGCGAGCTCCGGCGCGGTGAGCCGCATGTCGCGGCCGAGGCCGATCCGCAGCTCGCCCGGCGGCGTGCCGCCGAGGTCCGACAGGACGTGGACGAAGGCGCGGCCGACGGCCTCCGCGACGTCGCCGTCGATCTGGTCGCCGTAGATGCCGCGGACGTCGTAGGCCTTGAAGATCTCGTCGGGGACGCGCACCGGGCGGCCAAGGGTAGTGCCTCGGCCGCCTACACGTCGCCCGTCAGGCGACGCGTGGAGACGTGCTCGGCGAGCAACCGCAGGACGTCGACGACCTGCTCGCGGATCGCCGGGTCGCCGACGAGGCCGTCGGGCCCGATGCTGCCGCGCGGGACCGGGATGTGGCGGCACGCCGCCTCGACGATGTCGGTGCCCGTGTACTCCAGGACGGTCCGCAGCGAGGCGTGCGCGTGCGCGGCACCGGTCGGCGAGGCGGAGGCGTTGACCCACGCGACGGGCTTGCCGTACGTCCCGCCGCCGACCGTCCAGTCCAGCAGGTTCTTGAACGAGCCCGGCAGCCCGCCCGCGTACTCGGGCGTGCAGAAGAGGACCGCGTCGGCGGCGTCGAGCCGCGCGCGCAGGTCGGCCGGCACCGGCGCCAGCGGCTCGCCGTCGACGTCGTCGTCGGGGTTGAAGTGGGGGAGGTCGCCGAGCCCGCCGTACAGCGTCGTGACGACCGCCTCGGGCGCGAGCACGTCCGCCGTCCGCAAGAGCGAGCTGTTCGTCGAGCCCGCGCGCAGGCTTCCCGAGATGAGCAGGATGCGGACCGGCGCGGGTGCCATGCGGGCATCGTCGCAGCGCGGGCGTGCGCGTGACCCCCTCTACAATCGCGGTCATGTCAGGCCATTCCAAGTGGGCGTCGATCAAGCACAAGAAGGCGGTCGTCGACTCCCGCCGCGGCAAGCTCTTCACGAAGCTCGCCCGCGCGATCACCACCGCCGCGCGCGACGGCGGCGGTGAGCTCGAGGGCAATCCGGCGCTTCAGCTCGCCGTCCAGAAGGCCAGGGACGCCTCGATGCCGAAGGACAACATCGAGCGCGCGATCGCCAAGGGGACCGGCGCCGGCGCTGACACCGCCGCGATCGAGGACGTCATGTACGAGGGCTACGGCCCGGGCGGCGTCGCGATGCTGATCGAGGCGATGACCGAGAACCGCAACCGCACCGGCGCCGACGTCCGCCACGTGCTGGCCAAGCACGGCGGCAGCCTCGGCGAGCCCGGATCGGTCGCCTACCTGTTCGACAAGCGCGGCCTCATCCTCGTCGACGCCGAGCGCTACGGCGAGGACGACCTCATGCCCGCGATCGAGGCCGGCGCCGAGGACATCGCCGAGGACGAGGGCGTCTTCGAGATCCTGACCGAGCCGGGCACGCTGGCCGCCGTGCGCGCCGCGCTCGAGGAAGCCGGCGTCGAGGCCCAGTCGTCCGAGGTCGCATGGCTGCCGAAGGCGCGCGTGCCGGTGGCCGAGGACGACGCGGCGAAGGTCCTGCGGCTCATCGATGCGCTCGAGGACAACGACGACGTCGACGCCGTCCACGCGAACTTCGACATCGACGCCGAGGTCCTGGAGCGCGTCGCCGGGTAGCTCCGCCCGCGCGTCACGGGGGCGGGCGCAGCCGCTGGCGGTCGAGCGAGCGCATCGCGCGCACGGCCGCGGCCATCGTCCCCTGCGTCAGCCGGAGCTGTCGTGCGTGCTCGACGTCGATCGCCGTCGGACTCCAATCCGACAGGTGCAGCACACCCGTCAGCCCGCACAGCTCGAGCAGCCGGAGCACCTGCGCCGGCGAGCGCGCGATGACGAGCTCGCGATCGCTGTCGCTGAGCCGCCGCTGCGCCTCGACGATCATGTGCACGCCGCTCGAGTCCATGAACGTCAGCCCGCCGAGGTCCAGGACGATCGTGTGCACGATCGCCGCGCAGGCGTCGCGGAGCGCGCGCCGGGCGATCGGCGCCCCCTCGATGTCGAGCTCGCCGACGAGCTCGACGGTATGCGTGTCGCCCTGCCGCAGCGAGCGGACCGCAAGGCGGCTGCGCGTCCCAGCCGGCTGGTGGTGGCGCGTGATGGGTGAGTGTTGATCGGACATCGGCAGCGGCGAAGACGCCTACGACGCTGTAGTAGGTCGTTGCCGAGGGCCGTTAACCCACCGCATGGCGCCGGGCCCGAAAGAGCCGGACGTCGTCGGCCAGGCCGCGGACGCGGCGCTCGCCCGCGAACGACCAGGCCACCCGCTCGCCCAGCGCCTCGTGGACGTGCTCGTCGGCCAGCACGCTGCCCGGCCGGGCGATCGCCGTCAGCCTGCTCGCGACGTTCACGGCATGTCCGTACACGTCGCCGTCGCGCTCGCGCGCCGTGCCGAGCGCGACGCCGGCGCGCAGGTGCGGAAAGCCCTCGCCCTCGGCCGCGGCGGCGTCGACGAGCGCGAGCACGGCGTCCAGCAGCGGCGCCGGGTCGGGCGAGACGAGCATGACAGCGTCGCCGATGAGCTTCACGAGCCGCACGGGTGGGAGCGCGACGTCGCGCGCGAGGGCCTCCAGGCGCCGCGCGACGCGGCCGAGCTCCTCGGGCGGCACGGTGCCGCCGAGCCAGGTGAAGCCGACGAGGTCGGCAAACGCGACCGCGAGCCGCTCGCTGCCTGCGAGCGCCCCGGTCCGCAGCGTCGCCGCGTCGATCGTGTCGCCGCGCAGCAGCTCGCGCAGATGCAGCGCGAAGGCGTGCTCGAGCGTCGGGCCGAGCGTCGGCAGCAGCGCCTGCGCCGCCGCGGCGTAGCGCGCCGCCACGACGTCCTCCGTGTCGCCGGCGTGCAGGTACGTCTCGCCCACGAGCGAATGGATCGCCGCCGCGACCTGGGCCATCGCGCGGCCGATGACGCGGTTGACGTCGACGATGCGGTCGGCCGGCAGGCCGCTGTCGAGCGCCGTGCGCATGCGGCGGGCGCCTTCCAGGTCGGCATCGCCGAAGCGACGATCGCCGGCGCCGGTCGCCGGCATCCCAAGCGCGGCGAGCGCCTCGGCGAAGAGCTCAGGGTCGATGCCGGCGCGATCGGCGAGCTCCGTCGCGCTGAAGCGGGGCTCGCCGCCGAGCAGGCGCTCGACCGGGAGGAGCGCGAGGCGCTCCTCGGCGACGGCGTCGTGCAGCTCGGCGAGCGGCACGCCGTCGTCGTGGAGCTCGCGCAGGAGCGTGAGCCGGCCGTCGCGCGCGGGTCCCTCCAGCCCGTCGAGCAGGCCCTCGGCGGCGAAGTCCACCTCGTCGCTCACCGCGCCCGCGCGGCCCATTACCCGCGCAGCCTCGCACGGATGAGGAGGTCGCCGATGATCGAGCCCGGCGGCCCGCCGGTCAGGACGACGATCGCAGGAAACCACCAGCCCCAGAGCTTCTCGACCGCGCCGCGACCCGTGAGGAAGAGCAGGAGGAGAAAGCCGATGCCGTGGATCGGGCCGAGGATCTCCTTGTGGACCTCGCTGTCGGTGACGAACCCGTAGACGAGCGGCACGAGCAGGAGCGCGTCGAGGATCGCGACCACGAGCACGATGTTGAGCTGGCGGCGGATGTCGTGCGTAGTCACGAGGCCGCGAAGCGTAGAGACACCGCGTGCAGAAGGAGATCCGGGGCTCCGCGCAGAAGGCATCCGAGGCAGCGCGCAGAATCACCGAGGATGATCGTCCTCGGCATCGACCCCGGCACCGCCAACACCGGGTACGGCGTCGTCGAGCGCCGCAGCGGGCGCCTGGCGGCGCTCGACGGCGGCGTGATCACGACCCGCCCGGAATCACCGCCGCAGATCCGCCTGGCGAACATCCACCGGCGGGTGTGCGAGCTCCTCGACGAGCATGACGTCACCGTCGTCGCGATGGAGGAGATCTTCTTCGGGCGCAACGCGCACAGCGCGTTCGCCGTGGGGCAGGCGCGCGGCGTCGTGATGCTCGCCGCGGGCCAGCGCAGGCTGGACTGCATGTCGTATACGCCGCAGCAGATCAAGCACGCCGTCTGCGGCTCGGGACGCGCCGAGAAGGACCAGGTCGCCCGCATGGTCCAGATGCTGCTGAAGCTCGAGTCGCGGCCGCGCCCGGACCACGCCGCCGACGCGCTGGCGATCGCGATCTGCCACGCCAACGGTGCGCCGCATCCCGCGGCCGTCGCCGAGAGCCGCGTCGTGCCCGGCAACCGTGAGCTCGAGGAGATCGCCGTGTACGACCGCAGGCCCGTGTGATCGCGCTCGTCCGCGGCCAGGTCGCGGTCCGGCGCGGCGACCACGTCGTCGTCGAGACCGGCGGCGTCGGCTACCGGCTCGCCGTCTCGGCGCAGACGCTGCGCCAGGTCCCGGCCGTCGGACGCGCGGTCGCGCTCCACAGCCACCTCGTCGTCCGCGACGACGCGCTCGCGCTCTACGGCTTTGCGACCGAGGAGGAGCGCGACCTCTTCCTCGCCCTCATCGGGGTGCAGTCGGTCGGGCCGAAGGTCGCGCTCGCCGTCCTCGGCGGCGGCACGCCGCGCGAGCTGCTCGCGGCCGTCGCCTCGGGGGACGTCGCGCGCCTGCAGGCCGTGCCGGGGATCGGCAAGCGCACCGCGGAGCGGATCGTCGTCGAGCTGCGCGAGAAGGTCGCCGGCGCGCTGAGCGCGCTCCCGGGGAAGGAGATCGTCATCACGCGCGCCGACGACCCGCGGCGGCTTGCCCGCGACGGCCTCGTCGAGCTCGGCTTCACCGTGCCCGAGGCCGACGAGCTGCTGCGCGACGTGCCCGACGACACACCCGAGGCGCTCATCGCACAGGCGCTGCGCGCGGCGCGGAGCTCGCCGTCGTGAGCGCGCCGCGCATCCAGACGCCGCAGCGCCTCGACGACGAGCTCGAGCTCGACCGCTCGCTGCGGCCGCGGCAGCTGGAGGACTTCGTCGGCCAGGCCTCGCTGAAGGAGCAGCTCGCGATCTCGATCGAGGCGGCCGTCGCCCGCGGCGAGGCGCTCGACCACGTCCTGCTCGCCGGGCCGCCGGGCCTCGGCAAGACGACGCTCGCGCAGATCATCGCCGCGGAGCTCGACGCGCCGTTCGTGCTGACCGCGGGCCCGGCGCTCGAGCGCAAGGCCGACATCGCCGCGTTCCTCACCGCCCTCGAGCCGCGCAGCGTGTTCTTCGTCGACGAGATCCATCGCCTGCAGCGGGCGCTCGAGGAGACGTTCTATCCCGCGATGGAGGACCGCCAGCTGCCGATCACCGTCGGCGTGGGCGCCGGCGCGCGTGTCGTGACGCTCGACCTGCCGCCGTTCACGCTGATCGGCGCGACGACGCGCACCGGCCTGCTGACGGCGCCGCTGCGCGACCGCTTCGGCCTCCAGCACCGCCTCGAGCACTACGACGTCGAGGACCTCGCGACGATCGTGACGCGCTCGGCGCGGATCCTCGACGTCGCGCTGGAGCCCGACGGCGCCCACGCGATCGCCACTCGCAGCCGCGGCACGCCGCGCGTCGCCAACCGCCTCCTCAAGCGCGTGCGCGACTACGCCGAGGTGCGCTCGGGCGGCGTCGTGACCGCCGCGGCGGCCGACACCGCGCTCGCGCTGCTGGAGATCGACGGGCTCGGCCTCGACCGCCTCGACCGCGAGCTGCTGCGGGCCCTGTGCGTGAAGTTCGAGGGCGCGCCGGTCGGCCTGTCGACGCTCGCCGTGACGGTGGGAGAGGAGCAGGACACCGTCGAGGACGTCTACGAGCCCTACCTGCTGCAGTGCGGGCTGCTCAAGCGCACGCCGCGCGGGCGCGCCGCGACGCGGCGGGCGTTCGCGCACCTCGGCATCGACCCGCCGGCGAGCGCCGAGACCCTGTTCTGAGATGGACGTTGGTGTCACGTCGAGTGTGGTTGTTGGCGGGTGTGGTGATGGTGGTGGGTGTTGTGGCTGGGCGACCGGTGCGAGGCTGTCGAGGACTGTCACTCTGAGATGCGCGGTCGGGACCGCAGGACAGTGTCCGGTCGTGAGCTGCCTCGGGCTAGGGTCGCGAGTCGGGATCGCATAGAACGGGCGGGGGTCCTGCGGAGCGTTCGCGCCGGTCGCCCGGCCACAACGGGTTCAGGCGGCGAGGACGTCCTCGCGGGATGGCTGGTTGGTGAGGTCGGCCCAGAGGAAGGCGGCGAGTTCGCGGGCGATCGCGACGGTGACGATGGTCGAGCGTTTGCCGTGCTGGGTCAGGTGGCGGTAGCGGTGGTGCAGGCGGACTTGGGCGTGCCAGGCGCGCGGGGAGGGCTGTGGGCCCGTCGTGGGTCGGCGGGTGCGTGGCGGTAGTGCCAGGCGGCCTCGATGAGCAGTCGGCGGGCGTGGCGGTTGCCGGCCTTGGTGATGTGTCCGCGGTGCTGCTGGTCGCCGCTAGAGTACTCGCTGGGCGTGATGCCCAGCCAGGACGCGAGCTCGCGCGGGTGGCTGAAGCGCGTGAAGTCACCGATCTCTGCGATCAGGCCGAGCGCGGTCAGCGTCTGGATGCCACGGAACGCGCGCAGCCGTTCGACCTGCCAGGCGCAGCGCTCGTCGGTGGCGATCTGCGCGAGCTGTGCGTCGAGCGTGAGGCGGACGGCCGCGCTCCCGTGGCGCTGAAAGAAGTTCAGGTTAGACCGCCAGATACCGGGTACAGCCCGGAAAAATGATCAGCAAGGCCCTGCGTTTCGGTGTGCTCTTCGTCGTCGGCGTGCTTGCGCTCGTGGTCGGCGGCTGCGGCAGCAAGAAGCAGACGACCATGCAGGATCCTGTCGCGACAGCGATGCAAACGCCTGGCGTCCGAACGGTCGTGATCCCCAAGCAGCGCAACGCGGTGACGATCGTGGTGACCTCTTGCAGCACGGCCGGCGTGCAGCAGTCCGGTGCGAAGCGGAAGCCTCCTGGGTCGAACGAGATCGTCGTGCCCAAGGGCACGCTCACGCAGACGGTCGGGGTGCCGCCGTGTCCGGAGAAGCCGACACAGGCGGTCGCGAACACCATTCTCGTGACGCCCGGCGGCGCGAGTAGCACGCAGCAACAGAGCAGCACGCCGCAGAATCAACTCGTGCTTCCGAGCAACAGCAACGTGACCACGATCATCGTTCCTCCTTGCACGACTCCGAGCGGCGGATCGAGCGGCGGCGGATCGAGCGGCGGCGGATCGAGCAGCGGCGGATCGAGCAGCGGCGGATCGAAGAGCCTCGCGTTCCGGGCGCCGAGCAACCAGAAGAGCGTTACTGCCCCGCCGTGCACCGCTCCGCCACCGATGCCGAGCAGCTGACTCGGGCTCGGAGTGTCGGTGCCTTGGGACGACGAGGATGACTGGGTCGGCGAACCGCCGGAGGGGCGCCACAGCGCTGACCGTTCCGATCCCGGCTTTTGGTGGCGTCATCGGCCTCCGGACATCGTCGCCGGGATGCTGGTCGTGGTGGTGATCGTGCTGGCGCTCGTCGTGCTTCTGCGTTAGACGGCCGACGCATCGATCGGGCGGGAGACCATGGCTAAGACCGGCGAGTCGGACAATCCTGACGCCAGGCCTTCGGCGTTCATTCGGGGTGGGAGTATTCGGACGCCGTTCGCCGTTATGGCAGCGATCATCGTGGTGTTCGTCGTGGCATCGATGTTGGCCGGTGGGAGCAAGAGCAAGAAGAGCACAGCTGGCGATGAAGGTGTCCGCGCGCTCGTGCTGCCCACGTCCGACAGGGCTCGCACGGTCGTCGTGCCGCCCTGCGGCACGGAGACGACGATCACCGCCCGCAACGTCGGTGCTCAGATCGACACTCCTGGAGCCACCGTCGTGCAGGTGCCGCAGGCCGCGCGCGCGCGGATCCTTCTCATCCCGCGCTGCAGTGCGAGCGCCAGCGAGGCCGGCGCCGCGACAGTCGCGCAGGTCCCCTCGTCGCTGTTCGTGCTCGCGACGGGGGCGAAGACCACAGCAGGGACGACCGCAACGGCCGGTGCCGCGATCAAGCCGCGATCGCAGCTGATCGTTCCGAGCGCCAGCGAGGGCCAGATGGTGGTGGTCCCTCCCTGCACCGGAAGCGGTCGCGCAGACCGAGCGACGGTGCTCACTCCGCGAGCAGGGAGCCCGACGGCGTTGATCGCGCCGCGCTGTTGAGACGGGCGTTAGGCGGTCAAGCGGGCGCCAGCAGCGCGTGGACCGACCGCCCACAGTACTTCGACTACCGACGCCGGCGAAGGCTCCACACCGACCGGCGACGACGAGATTCCGGTCTAGTATGGGTTGGCGTGTGTCAAGTGGGTAGGCGTGTTTGCGGCCGGGTCCTTGGGCTCGGCCGTTGTGCTCTGTCTGGAGGCTCGGGGCGGTGCGCGAGTCTGTTCGCGCGACGAGGCGGTCAGTCTAGGTATGCGCCGGGTGGCTACGTCAGGACCGTGCCTTCAACCGTTGCGGCTCACAGTCTGAAGTCGGGCGGGGCGCCGTGTCCGGCGTTGCCCACAGAACGATCGTGATGGCCGCTGGCGCGTGCTCGTCGCACCGCCTCGACCCTCTAGGCCGGGTGGCGTGGATTGCTCACATGAGCGCGACCGCCCAGCAGGCGCCGGCGAGCTCGCGGGCGACGGCGATCGCGGTGACGGTGCGGCGCTTGCCGCGCGCGTCGTAGCGCTTCCAGAGGTTGTGCAGGCGCAGCTGGGTCTGCCAGGAGCGCGCGATGACATCAGCGGGCTGGCCCTTCTGGCGGGCAAGCAGGTTGCTGTCGCGGCGCGGTTCGTAGCGGTAGTTCCAGGCGGCCTCGACGAGCAGCCGGCGGGCGTGCCCGGACCCGGCGCGCGTGATCGCCCCTTGGCGGCGCTGCGGACCGCTGGAGTGCTCGGATGGGACCAGACCGACCCAGCTCATCAGCTGCGGTGCGCGCCCGAAACGCGCGAAGTCGCCGATCTCGGCGACCAGGCCGGCAGCGGTCAGCTGCCCGACACCGCGCAGGCACCGCAGCCGCGCCGCGGTGGCCCCGTACTCGCTGACGTCGACGCGCGCGAACAGCTCGGTCTCGAGCGACTGCTTACGGGCCGTCAGATAGTCCAGCGCGCCGAGCTGGTCGAGGTACGCGATCTGCGCCGACGGGTCGGCGAGCCGCACGCGCTTGAGCCACATCAGGTGCTCGCGGCCCCATCGCCCGACGCGGAAGGGGTGGCGCACCCCGTAGCGCACGAGCATCTTGGAGATCCGATGCCGGCAGCTCATCAAGTCGCGGCGCAGGTCCTCGCGCGCCCGGACGAGGTCACGCAGGCCTTCCTCGGCGATCGTCGGGATCCGCACCTCGGCCAGCTGACCAGCCATCAGGCAGCGCATCAACAGCAGCGCGTCGCGCTGGTCGGTCTTGATCTTGTCGCGCGGCGCGCGCGGCACCAGCCCCGGCGCGCACACCAGCACGTCGACGCCCGACATCGTCAGCGCACGCGCCAACCCGAACCCGCACGGCCCGGCCTCATAAGTCACGCGCTTGCGCTCGCCGGGAAGCTCGCGCACCCAGTCCACGGCACCAACCACGTCGCCCGGCAGCTTGGCGCGGACCAACTCCCCGGTCGCACCGATCGTCGCCGCAGCCGTGATCGACGACAGATGCACATCCAACCCCACGAACGTCAGATCGCCAGCGAACGGAGCCATCACATGCCCTCCCTCAGAGATCATCGCGCCCACGCGGCGCGCCCACGACGACCCTTCGGCCCGAACCCCGCGCACTCCTCGCATCACACCCGCGACCCAGACCGCCAGCCCGCGGCCCATACGGTCTGAGATGGACGCGGGTGTCAAGTGGGGCGTGGTTGTTGGGGTTGTTGGTCATGGTGGTGTGTGCTGTGGCTGGGCGACCGGTGCGAGGCAATCGACGACTGTCACGCTGA
>DASWQM010000264.1:0-10676 GCA_036403675.1 Solirubrobacteraceae bacterium
GGTCCTTCCACCACCAGCTGGCCGACGACGCGTCCAACGACGAGGTCGAGGCGCTCATCGAGCGGCTCAACCACGATGACGACGTGTCCGGGATCCTCTGCCAGCTGCCGGTCCCCGACCATCTGGACGGCGTCCACCTCACGGGGCTGATCGACGCCGGCAAGGACGTCGACGGCCTCACGCCGCTGAGCGCGGGCCTGCTGGCGCTCGGCCGCGACGGGCTGCGTCCCTGCACGCCGTCCGGTGTCATGGTCCTGCTCGACGAGGCGGGCGTGGAGCTCGAGGGTGCCGAGGCCGTCGTCGTCGGGCGCTCGAACCTCTTCGGCAAGCCGATGGCCCAGCTGCTGCTGAGCGCCAACGCGACCGTGACGACGTGCCACTCGCGCACGCGCGATCTCGCGGGGGTCTGCCGCCGCGCCGACGTGCTCGTCGTCGCCGTCGGCCGGTCGCGGCTCGTCAAGGCCGACTGGGTCAAGCCGGGCGCGACGGTCATCGACGTCGGGATGAACCGGACCGAGACCGGACTCACAGGCGACGTCGACTTCGAGGCCGTGAGGGAGGTCGCGCGCGCGATCACGCCGGTGCCCGGCGGCGTCGGGCCGATGACGGTCGCGTTTCTCCTGCGTAACACGCTGCAGGCCGCGCGGATGCAGCGCGAGCGGGCGAGCTGACGATGGATGTGCGACGCCTCGGCCGCGGCGAGCTGCTGGCTGCGGTCAGCGCGGTCGGCCTGCTCGTCGTCATGTTCCTCGAGTGGTTCGGCGGGCGCTCGGCATGGGAGACGCTGGCGATCGGGCGCATCCTGCTCGTCGCCGTCGCCCTGCTCGCGCTGACGCTCGTCGTCCTGACGCTCACGGCCCGGCCGGTCGCGATGGCCGCCTCCGCGGCCTCGATCACCATCGGCGTCACGGCGCTCGCCGTCCTGCTGCTGCTCTTCCGGATCATCGTCGACGAACCCGGCCCGGACGCCGGGGCGAGCATCGGGCTCGGCGCCTATCTCGGGCTGCTGTTCGTGCTCGGCTGCGGGGCGGGGGCCTGGCGCGCACTCGCCGACGAGCGCACCGGCACCTCCGCCTCCCTGCGCCAGACCGAGCGCGTGCTCGCCGTCCGCGGGGCGCCGCGCCCGCCGCCGCCGGAGCGCGACCCCGGCGGCCCGTCCGGCCGCGGCCGGACGCCGGCGGCATAACGGATGGAATACTCCCCGGCGCGGGGATTCGTCCGATGTCGGCGGGGGGAAGGCACCTCGGGGCAGGCCCCAGCGGCGCAGCAACGCCTCACGCATGGTCAGTACGTCGCGCAGGCCACCAGGCGGCTCGGCCTCGGCGAATGCGGCAACACCTGGTAGGACCCGCGCCCGCCCGACCTGCGGCGTCGGCGGTGCCACGCGCAGGCCCGCGACGCCGGGGTCCTAGAATCGCCCGACGATGATCGACCGCGAACAGGTGCTCCACGTCGCCCGCCTGGCCCGCCTCGAGCTCACCGAGGAGGAGGTCGAGCGGATGAGCAAGGAGCTCTCCGACGTCCTCGGGCACATCGAGAAGATCGGCGAGCTGGACCTCATGGGCGTCCCCCCGACGACCCACGTCATCGAGGTCTCGAACGCCCTGCGACCCGACGAGCCCGAGCCGTCGCTGCCGCGCGAGATCGCGCTCGCCAACGCGCCCGCGGTCGCCGACGGCGGCTTCCTCGTCCCGAGCCCGCAGGCGGGCGGCGAATGACAGCCACCGATCTCACGGCCCTCACCGCCGCGGGAGCCGTCGCGGCCATCGAGCGCGGCGACATCGACGCCGGCGAGCTCTTCGAGGCCTACCGCGCCGCCGCCGCCGAGGACGAGCTCAACGCCTACCTCTGGGTCGCCGAGGGGCGCCCCGCGGACGCCACGACCGGCCCGCTGTCCGGCGTCCCGCTCGCCGTCAAGGACCTCTTCTGCACCGAGGGCGTCCCGAGCCAGGCGGGCTCGAAGATCCTCGAGGGCTACCGGCCGCCCTACACCGCGTCGGTCGTCGCGCGCCTCGCGCAGGCCGGCGCGCCGCTGCTGGGCAAGACGAACCAGGACGAGTTCGCGATGGGCTCGTCGAACGAGAACTCCGCCTTCGGGCCCGTGCTCAACCCGTGGGACCGCACGCGCGTCCCGGGCGGCTCGAGCGGCGGCAGCGCGGCCGCGGTCGCCGCCGGCTCGGCGCCTTGGGCGCTGGGCACGGACACCGGCGGCTCGATCCGCCAGCCGGCCGCGCTCTGCGGGATCGTCGGCCTGAAGCCCACGTACGGGACCGTCAGCCGTTACGGCATGATCGCCTTCGCCTCTTCGCTGGACCAGGCCGGCCCGCTGACTCGCGACGTGACCGACGCGGCGCTCCTGCTGCGCCACATGGTCGGCCGCGACGACCGCGACTCGACCTCGGTGGGCTTCCCCGAGGAGGTCGCCACGCCGAGCTCCGAGCGCCTCGACGGCATCCGCCTCGGCGTGCCGGAGGAGCTCACCGGCGAGGGCTCCGGCGTCGAGCCCGGCGTCCTGGCGGCGTTCGAGGCGACGCTGAAGCTCGCCGAGGAGCTCGGGGCGACCGTCGAGACGTGCCGCCTGCCGCACGCGCCGCATGCGCTCGCCGCCTACTACGTGCTCGCCCCGGCCGAGGCGTCCTCGAACCTCGCGCGCTACGACGGCGTGCGCTACGGGCTGCGCGTCGAGGACGGCGGCCTCGTCGGCATGTACACGAAGACCCGCAGCCGGGGCTTCGGGACCGAGGTCAAGCGCCGCATCATGCTCGGCACCTACTCCCTGTCCAGCGGCTACTACGACGCCTACTACGGCCGCGCGCAGCGCGTGCGCACGAAGATCGCCGAGGACTTCCACAGCGCCTTCGAGCGCTTTGACTTCGTCGTGACGCCGACGTCGCCGTCGGTCGCCTTCGAGCTTGGCTCGAAGACCGCCGACCCCTTCTCGATGTACGTCAACGACTACTGCACCGTGCCGATGTCGCTCGCGGGGATCCCCGCGATCTCGATCCCCAACGGGCTCAGCGAGGGCCTGCCCACGGGCTTTCAGCTTGCCGGCCCCGCGTTCAGCGAGAACCGCATCCTGGACGCGGCGTACGCGCTGGAGCAGGCGATCGGCTTCGACGGGACGGACGGCCGCACCGCATGAACGAGTACGAGCCCGTCATCGGCCTGGAGATCCACGTCCAGCTCTCGACGCGCACGAAGATGTTCTGCGGCTGCGAGCTGTCCTTCGGCGAGCCGCCGAACACGCGGACGTGCCCGGTGTGCCTCGGCCTGCCCGGCACGCTGCCGCGCGCCAACGCCCGCGCGATCCACTTCGGGCTCATGATCGGCCTCGCGCTCGGCTGCGACCTCGCGCCGCGCTCGATCTTCCACCGCAAGAACTACTTCTATCCGGACCTGCCGAAGGGCTACCAGATCAGCCAGTACGACGAACCGCTGTGCAAGGGCGGCCGCCTCGGCGACGTGCGCATCCACCGCGTGCACCTCGAGGAGGACGCGGCCAAGCTCGTGCACGCCGGCTCGACCGGCCGGATCCACGGCTCCGACGTCTCCGTCGTCGACTTCAACCGCGGCGGGACGCCGCTGGCCGAGATCGTCACCGAGCCCGACGTGCGCTCGGCCGCGCAGGCGCGCGAGTGGCTGACGCTCCTGCGGACGACGCTGCGGCGCCTCGGCGTCAGCGACGTGAACATGGAGGAGGGCTCGCTGCGCTGCGACGCCAACATCTCGATCCGTCCCGTCGGCTCCGCGCAGCTCGGCACGAAGACCGAGCTGAAGAACATGAACTCCTTCCGCTTCCTCGAGCGCGGCGTCAACGCGGAGATCGCGCGCCAGGAGGCGCTGCTGCGCGCCGGACGGCCGGTCGTGCAGGAGACGCTGCACTTCGACCCGACGACCGAGCGGATCACGTCCTTGCGCTCCAAGGAGGAGGCGCACGACTACCGCTACTTCCCGGAGCCCGACCTCGTCCCGGTCGCGATCTCCGACGAGATGCGCAAGGCGGCGAAGGCCGACATGCCCGAGCTGCCGGCCGCGCGCGAGGAGCGCCTGCAGGCGCTCGGCATCAGCCCTGCGAGCGCCCGCCAGCTCGCGTGGCGCAGCGAGCTCGGCGACTACTTCGAGGCGGCGCTGGCCGAAGACGGCCCCACCCGCCCCGACGCCCAGCCGCTCGCCAACTGGGTCTGCAACGAGCTCGTCGCGCGCGTCGGGGAGGAGGACCCCGCGGCGTCGAAGGTCGAGCCCGCGGCGCTCGCGCGGCTCGTGGCGCTCGTGACCGAGAAGGCCGTGACGGTCAGCAACGCCAAGCGCGTCCTCGACCGCCTCGTCGAGGAGGGCGGCGACCCGGCGCAGATCGTCGAGGCCGAGGGCCTCGGCGCGATGGCCGGCGGCGACGACGCGCTGGACCCGATCGTCGAGGCCGCGCTCGCCGCCAACGCCGACGCCGCCGAGAAGATCAAGGACGGCAACATGAGGGCCATCGGCGCGATCATCGGCCACGTCATGCGAGAGACGAAGGGCCGCGCCGACGGCGCCGAGGTCACGCGGATCGTGCGCGAGAAGCTCGGCGTCTAGCTGCCGCATAGCTGCAGGCCCGCTCGACCGCGACGGGCGTCTGCGCCACGATGTGCCGCGATGCTGCCGCCCGCCCAGCACGGTCGCGCCCCGCGCGCCGAGATCGCGCTGCCGTGCACGCTGCGCCGCCCGATCGGCAGGCCGATCGTCGCGCAGACGGTCAACGTCGGCGCCGGCGGGATGCTCGTGACGACCGCGCGCCCCCTGACGGTCGACGAGCCGTTGAGCTTCCACCTCGCGAATCTCGACATGCCGGTCAACGGCCACGCGCGCGTCCTGCGCCAGCAGCGCCACGACGTCTACGCGCTGCGCTTCGAGGGCCTGCCGGACCCGGCGAAGAACCGCCTGCGGGAGCTCGCCGCGCACGCCGGCGCGTAGCCGGGCGCCTGGGGACCCGGATCCAGGCCGGCGCTTCGCGGACGGTGCTGCTGCCGAAGCGTTGGCCGGTGGCGCATCCGGGGCCGCTCGCGGGCGTACCATTCCTCCAGACCCGTCGCGAAGGAGACCCCGATGTCGAAGCTCATCCGCATGGACCAGACCGGTCACTCGACGCTCGCCGAATGGACGCCCGGCGATCCCGTCGCCGTCGAGGCTGCCGTGGAGGCCTTCAGGGCCGAGCTCGAGCGCGGCTACCTCGCGATGGTCAGCACCGGGCCCGGGCACGCCGAGCAGGTGCGCGAGCTGCCGGTCGACGCGCCGCTCGTCATCCTGCGGCTGCCGATCGCCGGCGGCTGAGCTGTGGTTCGGCGGACCGACGGGACGAACCACTAGTGGCCGTCGAGGCCCAGCCGCTCGAGGTCCTGCCCGAGGCGGCGGCCGTCCACTGGCGCCCGCGCGTCGACGACGCGCGACTGCGCTACCTCGGCGGGCTGTGGACGCTCACGACCGTCGGCCACGTCGTGCCGTTCGCTGCCGCCGCCGCGGTCCTCATGTGGCTGCAGCCGCTCGCGCTTCCGGTGGCGCTCGCGTGTCTCGCGCACGCCTGGGTGATCCCCGAGCTCTACGCGCAGCGCGGTGCCAACGTCGTGCGGCCGCGCAGGCGGGCCGCGGAGGAGCCCGAGCGGCGGTCGGTCGGCCTGCTCGGGGACCTCGTCGGCCACGAGGCGCGCGAGCTGCACGCGCGAACCGGGCTCGTGCTGGAGCGCGGCCGCCTCGGGACGTGGCTCGTCGGCGAGGCCGGCGCGGTCCTGCTGCACGGCCGCCGGCGACGGGCCTACTGCTACTGCGTGAAGGTCGACGCCCGCGCGGTCGCCGAGGCGACCGGCGACGGCGAGCTGCCGTCCGGCGATCGCATCGCCCACCTCCTGCTCGCGCTGCGCGCGGACGAGCAGGGCTTCGCGACGGTCGCCAACCTGACGTTCGCCGGCGCCCGCTGGCGGCTGCGGCGCCGGCTCGCCATGCCGCTGCGCCCCGCGCTCGACGCGGCGGTCACGAGCATCGACACGGTGTCCAGCCCGCTGGGTTGAATCTCCGACCCGGGGCCAATGTCGGGGCCGAAACACGCCGTGATCATGCACGCATGCCCGTAAGTTCCGACCTTACCCGTCGCGTGCTCGTCCCGACTGCCGCACCGCCATCCTCGTCGGCGAAGGCTCCTCGGGTCCGCCATTACAGGCTGGCCCGGGTGCCGCTGTACACCCGCCCCGACCCGACGCAGGACCGCTACGCGCATCTGCGCCGTAGCTACGACTGATCCTCGTCCCACCCGCGCCGTGCCCCTTGCCGGGGAGTAGGCTGCAAGGATGTCCACCTCCTCTCCTTCGGCCTCATCCCTCGGCAAGCGGGCGCTCGCGGTTCTCGTCCTCGTCGTCGCAGCCTTCATCCTCCTGAAGGTCGTCATCCACGTCGCGCTCGCGATCGCAGGCGTGGTCGCGGTCGTGCTCGCGATCGTGGCCGTGATCTGGGCGATCCGCGCTCTCTGACGCGGACGGGTACGCCATGGCCGGAGGCGCCTACGTCGCCATCGCGCTGAGCTTCGCGCTCGCCGGCGGGGTCGTCGGCCGCCTGAAGGGCAGCTCCTTCTGGATCTGGTTCGTCGTCTCGGGGCTCATCCCGGTCATCGGCCTGCTGACCGCGGTCGTCTACCGCTCCGAGCGCGACGAGCTGCGCCGCCAGTGCCCCAACTGCGGGCGCGTGTGCAAGCTCCACGACGCGCTGTGCGTGCGCTGCGGCACCGAGCTGGACTTCCCTGAGACGGCGATCGCGCCCGAGTCTGCGGCGGCTGCCGGCCGCTAGACTCGCTCGACGCCGGCCAGCTGGGCCGGCCTGTCTACATGCGGGAAGGAGGTCGTGACATGCGTGCGGTCGATGCCATCATGGAGTGCCTGAAGGCGGAGGGTGTGGACGTCGTATTCGGCCTCCCCGGCGGCGCCAACCTCCCGACCTACGACGCGTTCGTCGACGCCGGCATCCGCCACGTGCTCGTGCGCCACGAGGCCGGCGGCGGCCACGCCGCCGAGGGCTACGCGAAGGCGACCGGCAGGGTCGGCGTGGCGTTCGCGACCTCCGGCCCCGGCGCGACGAACGTCCTCACGCCGATCGTCGACGCGATGATGGACTCCGTCCCGACGGTGTTCATCACGGGCCAGGTGCGCACCGACCTCATCGGCACCGACGGCTTCCAGGAGACCGACACGCTCGGGATCACGATGCCGGTCGTGAAGCACAGCTTCCAGATCCGCTCGCCGCTGGAGATCCCGCGCGCGATCCACGAGGCCTTCCACATCGCGCGCACCGGCCGTCCCGGCCCGGTCGTCGTCGACATCCCGCAGGACCTCAGCCGCGCCGACATCAACTACGAGCCGGTCACGGACCTGCACCTGCCCGGCTACCAGCCGACGATCGACGGCAACACGAAGCAGATCCGCCAGGCGGCGAAGGCGATGGCCTCGGCGCGCCGGCCGGTGATCTACGCGGGCGGCGGTGTCATCAACGCCAACGCGTCGAAGGAGCTCTTCGACTTCGCGACCTCCGATCGCTTCCCGGTGACGTGCACGCTCATGGGCCTCGGCGGCTTTCCGGCGCCGCACCCGCAGTGGCTGGGGATGCTCGGCATGCACGGCACGCGCACGGCGAACTACGCGATGGACGAGGCCGACCTCATCTGCTGCGTCGGCGCGCGCTTCGACGATCGCATCACCGGCAAGCTGTCGGAGTTCGCCCCGCACGCGAAGTTCATCCATATCGACGTCGATCCGGCCGAGATCTCCAAGAACATCCCGGCGCACATCCCGATCGTCGGCGACGCCAAGAACGTCCTGACGAAGCTCGTCAAGGAGTACCGGGCGCTGGAGGGCGTCTCGTCGTCGCGCCTGGACGAGTGGTGGGCGAAGATCGGCGAGTGGCAGCGCAAGCACCCGCTGCGCTACGAGGACTCGACGGACGCCGAGATCAAGCCGCAGTACATGGTCCAGGCGCTCTACGAGGCGACCGGCGGCGACGCGATCGTGACCTCGGACGTCGGCCAGCACCAGATGTGGGCGGCGCAGTACTTCCACTTCACGAAGCCGCGCCGGTGGATCAACTCCGGCGGCCTGGGGACGATGGGCTTCGGCCTGCCGGCCGCGCTCGGCGCCGCCGTCGGCTGCCCGGACCAGACGGTCGTCTGCATCGCGGGTGACGGCTCGGTCCAGATGAACATCCAGGAGCTCGCGACCTGCGCCGAGGACAAGATCCCGATCAAGGTGTTCATCATGAACAACGGCTACCTCGGGATGGTCCGCCAGTGGCAGGAGCTCTTCTGGGACAAGCGCTACTCGCACGTCGACATGGGCTCCCACCCGGACTTCGTGAAGCTCGCCGAGGCCTACGGCGCCACCGGTATGCGCCTGACCGACAAGACGACGCTCGTCGACGACATGCGCGCGGCGCTCGCGATCGAGGGCCCGGTCCTCGTCGACGTCCGCGTCACGCGCGAGGAGAACACGTATCCGATGATCGCGCCGGGCCAGGCCGCGCGCGACATGGTGGGATGAACGTCATGGGTGAGCCGGGAACCAAGGAGCTGCTGAGCCTCGACGAGCTCGAGGCCGCCGGCAACCTGCACAGCGGCCGCAAGCACATCCTCTCGATCCTCGTCGAGAACAAGTTCGGTGTCCTGACGCGGATCGCGGGTCTGTTCGCGCGCCGCGGCTTCAACATCGACACGCTGACGGTCGGCCCGACCGAGGACGAGCAGTACTCGCGCATCACGCTGACGTTCGACGGCGCGATGCACTCGGTCGACCAGGTCACCAAGCAGCTGCACAAGCTCATCAACGTCCTGAAGATCCGCGACCTCGAGCCGGCGGACACCGTCGCGCGCGAGCTCGCGCTCTTCAAGGTCGCCGTCGAGGGGCCGCAGCGCGCGGAGGTCATGCAGATCTCGGAGATCTTCCGGGGCAAGGTCGTCGACGTGACGCGCCGCTCGGTCATCGTCGAGATCACCGGGACGACAGACAAGATCGAGGCCTTCGAGCGCATGGTGCGGCCGTTCGGCCTCATCGAGATGATGCGCACGGGCGAGATCGCCATCAGTCGCGGCCGCGGCGAGACGTGACCGAAGGCGCCGCCTCGAGTCTCCGCCCGGCACCGCCGGGCGGAGCGAGCGAGGCGACGCCGAGCGCGCCGGTCTACGCGCTCACCGACCGTGATCGCAAGCGGTTGCGCAAGCGCCTGGAGCAGGCGCTGCGGCGCGCGCGGCGGCGCGGCGGGGCGGGGGTGCTCGCCGCGCTGACCGTCACCGTCGACCGCGACGTCGACCCGGCCGCGGTCGCGCTGCACGCCCGCCGCCCGGGCGAGCCGTGGTTGTGCATCGAGCAGCCCGACCGCGAGCGGTCGGCGGTCGCCGCGCTCGGCTGCGTCGTGGCCCTCGAGGAGCGCGGGCCGCAGCGCTTCGAGGAGGTCGCGGCGCGCTGGCGCGCGCTCGCCGCCGGGGCCGTCTGCGACGCCGCCGACGGTCGCGGCGCCGGCCTCATCGCCAGCGGCGGCTTCGCGTTCGCGCCCGACGGGGGCGCGAGCCCGCACTGGTCGGCGTTCGCCCCGGCGTCGCTGCACGTGCCCGAGGCGGCGCTCGCGCGCCGCGGCGACGAGGTGGCGCTCACGCTCGCGGCGCTCGCGCAGCCCGACGACACCGCCGAGGCGTTGCTCGCGCGGATCGAGCGCCGGCTCGCCGAGCTGCGGCGCGCCCCGCTGCCGCTGCTGGACCCCGATCCGGTCGGGCGCTTCACCGTCGCGGCGAGCAGCCCGCCCGAGCACTACGAGGCGGCGGTCGCGCGCGCCGTCGAGCGCATCCGCGCCGGGGAGCTGGAGAAGATCGTGCTCGCGCGCGAGGTCCATGTCCACGCTCCGGCCGCGCACGACCCGGCGGCGATCTTCGGCGTCCTGCGCGAGGGCTTCCCGGCGTGCTTCTGCTTCTGCGCCGGCCGCGGCGAGCACGCGTTCATCGCGGCGAGCCCGGAGCTGCTCATCCGCCGCGAGGGGATGCGCGCGAGCACGCTCGCGCTCGCCGGCTCGACCCGCCGCAGCGCCGACCCGTCCGTCGACGACCACCTCGGCGAGCAGCTCCTGCGCTCGGACAAGGACCGCGCGGAGCAGGCGATCGTCGTGCGCCGCATCGAGCGCGCCCTGCGCCCGCACAGCGTGTGGGTCACGACCGCCCCGGAGCCGGTCATCGTGCGGATGGCGAACATCCAGCACCTCGCGAGCCCGATCCGGGCCCAGCTGCGCGACCCGCTCGGGGTCGTGCGGCTCGCCGGCCTGCTGCATCCGACGCCCGCCGTCGGCGGCGAGCCGTTCGCCGCCGCCGAGCCGCTCATCCCGGCGCTCGAGGGCCTCGACCGCGGCTGGTACGCGGGCCCGGTCGGCTGGACGGACACCAACGAGGACGGGGAGTTCTGCGTGGCGCTGCGGTGCGCGCTGCTCAGCGGACCGCTCGCGCGCTGCTACGCGGGCGTCGGCGTCGTGCGCGACTCCGAGCCCGCCGCCGAGCTGGCCGAGACCGACGTGAAGCTCGGGGCGCTGCTGCCGGTGCTCGCCGGCTGAGCCTGCGCCGCCCGGCAGGCTGGCGTGCCGCCACCCGCTCCCATATGCTTATGGCGATGGATCGGTCTCGGGGGAGATCGATT
>DASWQM010000265.1:0-9908 GCA_036403675.1 Solirubrobacteraceae bacterium
GAGGCAACCGCCCTCTACATCGCCGACGCGCTGCGCGAGCGCATGCCCGAGGTCGCGGTCACCCGCCTTGCGAGCGGGCTCCCCGTCGGTGCGGACCTCGAATACGCCGACGAGGTCACGCTCGGCAAGGCGTTCGCCGGAAGGCGCGCCCTCTGAGAGCGATGGCCGAGTCCACGATCGTCATGAAGTTCGGCGGCACGAGCGTCGCCGACGCCGAGCGGATCAAGCGCGCCGCACAGCGGATCGTCGCCAAGCGCGAGCAGGGCCACCGCGTCGTCTCGGCGCTGCGTCGCGTCGCCGCCCTGCGCCGCGTCACGCGCGGCGCGCGCGAGCCGATCCAGATCGGCTGAGCGCCACGGCGCGATCTACAGGCGGCGGCGCCCGGCGAACGCCTTGCCGAGCGTGACCTCGTCGGCGTACTCGAGGTCGCCGCCGACCGGGAGCCCGCTCGCCAGGCGCGTGACGACGACGTCGGGGGCACGCTCGCGCAGGGCGTCAGCGATGTGCAGCGCGGTCGCCTCGCCGGTCGTCGTCGGGTTCGTCGCCAGCACGACCTCGCGGATCGGCTGCGCGGGATCGATGACGCGGCGGTAGAGCTCGGCGATCTTCAGGTCGTCCGGATCGACGCCGTCGATCGGCGACAGGGCGCCGCCGAGGACGTGGTAGCGGCCGCGGTACTCGTGCGTGCGCTCGACGGGGATGACGTCGCCGGCCTCCTCGACGACGCAGATGAGCTCGGGGTCGCGCCGCTCGTCCTCGCAGATCCGGCAGCGCGGGCCGTCGGCGAGGTTGAAGCAGACCTCGCAGAGCCCGATCCGCTCCTTGACCTCGCGGATCGACTCCGCGAGCGCGGTCGCGTCCTCGGTCGAGGCGCGCAGGATGTGGAACGCCAGGCGCTGTGCGGTGCGGGCCCCGATCCCTGGCAGCTTGCCGAGCTCGGTGATGAGGCGCTGGACGGGCGGGGCGTACAACTAGTGAACCACTGGAACTACATCCCCAGGCCGGGGAAGCCGCCCGGGCCGCCGAGCGCGCCGAGGTCCAGGCCGCCGGTGAGGCCGCCCATCTTCTTGGCGGCGAGCTCCTGGGCCTGGCGGATCGCCTCGTTGACGGCGGCGAGCACCATGTCCTGCAGCAGCTCGGGATCCTCGGGATCGATCGCGTCGGGATCGATCTTGATCTCCTTGACGACGAGGTCGCCGGTGACCGTGACGGTGACCATGCCGCCGCCGGCGGACGACTGCACCGTCTCGTTGGCCAGCTGCTCCTGCGCGGCCATCATGTCCTGCTGCATCTTCTGAACCTGCTTGAGCATCTGGTTCATGTTCGGCTGGGGCATCAGCGGGCCTCGCTCTCGGAACCTGGGGTGGGATCGGGGTCGGGCTGGATCTCCTCGGCATCGAACTCTGCCACGAAGCGGCGAACCAACTCGTCCTCCGACAGTGCCGGCGGCGCAGCCGCGGCCGCGCCGCTCGCGCGCTCCTGAAGCACATAGGCGATGCGGGCCGTCGCGCCCGTCACGGTGCGCAGGGCGGCCGAGACGCACGCGCGGTACTCGTCGTCGTCGGCCTTGCGGCGCTGGTACTCGGCGCCGGGCGGGAACGCGACGGTGACCTGCCCCTCCTCGACGGCGACCGGCTGCGCCTCGGCGAGCGCCGCGGCGCAGATCGCGTTCCCGGACGCCTTCAAGGCCTCGATGACCGCCGGCCAGACGGTCCGCAGCCCCTCGAGCTCGAGCGCGGGGGCGGCGTTCGCCGGGACGGCGACGGCCACCGCATGGGCGGCGCCGTTGGCGCGCGCGGCGGGCGGCGGCGGCTCGCTCGGCGGCACCGGCGCGTCCGGCGACGGCACCGGCGCGGGCGGCGTGGGGCTCTCCGGCCCGGGCGCCGGCTCGCTCGGCGGCATCGGCGACTCGGCGCGCACGCTCGCACCGGCGAGCGCGGCCTCGAGGCGCTCGATGCGCTGTGCCAGCGCCTGGGCCGTCGGGTCGACGGCCGGCGCGGCAGCCTTCACGAGCGCAAGCTCGAGCTGGGTGCGGGCGTCGGACCCGTTGCGCGTGGCCTCCAGCGCGGCGGCGAGCAGGTCGATCAGGCGCGTGACCGCGCCCGAGCCGAGGCGACCGGACTGCTCGAGCAGGCGCGCGTCGCGCTCGGGCGTGATGCGCAGCTCGGCCGGCACCGCCCCGAGCGCCTGGACGACCATGAGGTCGCGGGCGTGCGCCTCGAGGTCGCGCACGAAGCCCAGCGCGTCGCGGCCGGTCTGCGCGAGGCGGGCGGCGGTGAGCAGCGCCGCGCGCGGGTCGGCGGCGGCGACCGCGTCGAGCGCGGCGAAGAGCAGGTCGGCGTCGGCGACGCCGAGGACGGCGAGCACGTCCTCGGTCGCGACCTCGCTGCCGGCGTACGTCACGAGCTGCTCGAGCGTCCCGAGCGCGTCGCGGAAGGAGCCGGTCGCGTGGCGGGCGAGCAGCGCGACCGCGTCCGGCGCCACATCGATCGACTCCGCCTCGGCGACGCGGTGCACGACCGCGGCGAGCTGCTCGACCGTCGGGCGGGCGAAGTCGAAGCGGTGGCAGCGGTCGACGACCGTCGGCAGGACCTTGCCTGCCTCGGTCGTGGCAAGCACGAAGACCGTGTTCGGCGGGGGCTCCTCGAGCGTCTTGAGGAACGCGTTCCAGGCCTGCGTCGAGAGCATGTGCGCCTCGTCGAGGATGTAGACCTTGTGGCGCCCGGACACCGGCGCGTAGACGACGCTCTCGCGCAGGTCGCGGATGTCGTCGACGCTGTTGTTCGAGGCGGCGTCCATCTCGATGACGTCCAGCGACGTCGCCGAGGCGATCGCGACGCACGACTCGCAGCGACCGCAGGGGTCGACCGTCGGGCCCTGCTCGCAGTTCAGGCAGGCGGCGAGGATCTTCGCCATCGAGGTCTTGCCGGTGCCGCGCGAGCCGACGAAGAGATAGGCGTGGTGCACCTTGCCCTGGGAGACCGCGTTGCGCAGCGTGCGCACGACGTGCTCCTGGCCGACGACCTCGGAGAACGTGCGCGGACGGTGGCGGCGGTAGAGCGAGGGCGCGTCGGACACGGGCAGTCGAGGATAGCTCCGCGGGCGGCGAGGGCGGGGAGCCGGGTGAGCCACTAGCGTCCCGGCGCGATGGCTCGGATCCGCTTCGCGGCCGGGGTGCTGGTGGGCGCCGCCGTGCTCAGGCTCGTGGCCGGCCCGGGGCTGGTGAACTACGACACGCTCTACGAGCTCGTCTGGGGTCGGCAGCTCGCGCACGGCATGCTGCCCGACCTCGAGGTCGCGGTCGCGCCGACGCCGCATCCGCTCGCGACGCTCGGCGCGATCGTCCTGTCGCCGCTGAGCTCGCTGGAGACCGACCGGCTGCACGGGCAGCTCGCGGCGACGGTCGTCGTCGCCGCGGCGTTCGTCTCGCTCGCCGTGCTGGGCTGGATCGTCTTCGCGCTCGGGCGCGCGTGGTTCAACGCCGCGGCGGGGGCGCTCGCCGCGGCGATCGTGCTCACCCGCGTGCCGGTGCTCGACTTCGGCGCGCGCGCGTACGTCGACATCCCCTACCTCGGGCTCGTGCTGGGCGCGCTGCTCGTCGAGACACGGCGCCCGCGCTCAGGCGGGCGGGTGCTCGCGCTGCTCGCGCTCGCCGGGCTCCTGCGTCCCGAGGCCTGGCTCTTCAGCCTCGCCTACCTTGCCTGGCTGGTGGTGCCCGGCGTGCGCGCGGCGGCGCGCAGCCGTGGCGCGCGGCGCGCGGCGGGCTGGCGCGACGCCGCGCCGCTCGTCCTGCTCGCGGCGGCTGGGCCGCTGCTGTGGGTGCTGCACGACGTCCTGCTCACGGGCGACCCGCTGCACTCGCTCACCGGGACGCGCGACAACACCGAGCTGCTGGGCCGCGTCACGGGCCTGCAGCACGTGCCGGCGACGCTGCCGCGCCGCCTCGGCGAGATCCTGCGCGAGCCGGTCCTGGTCGCGGCTGCCGGTGGCGGCCTGCTCGCCCTCGCCTGGCGCCGCGACCGCCGCGTGCGGCTCGGCGCCGCCGCCGGGATGCTCGCCGTGACGGCGTTCGGCGTCCTGGCCGCCGCCGGTCTGCCGATCATCACGCGCTACCTGCTGCCGACCGGCGCGGTGCTGGCGATCTTCGCCGGCGCGGGCGCCTTCGGCTGGCTCGACCTGCTGCCGGGCGCGGAGCGCAGGTGGTGGGCCCGCTTCGGCGCGCTCGCGATCGTCGTGCTGCTCGTCTTCGTCCCCGACCAGGCGCGGCGGATCCAGCGGCTGGGGGACGCGCTCCGCACGCAGGAGACGATCCAGGCACGGCTTGCCGACGTGGTCCGCGGCGGGCTGCCGTGCGACCCGCTCGCGGTGCCCAACCGCCGGCCGATCCCGCTGCTCGCGCTGTGGCTCGAGCGCGACCCGGGGACGATCGCCGACGCGCAGGCCGCGGTGCCAGCGGGCGGGACCTATGTCGTTCCGCACACGCCCGCCGTCGCGCGCGACTACATCCTCGACCGGCGCGACCGCGACCGCCGCGTGCCGCCACCGCCGGCGGGCTTCCGGCGCACGCGCGGAAATCCCGCGTGGGAGCTGTGGGCGCGATGCTGACGTGGCGCGTCGCAACTTCCTGGATCGGCGCCGACCGGCCGATAACGGGAGCACGTGCGACCCGTGCGGCTCATCGTCCTCGCCTTGGCTGCCGTGCTGCTGGCGGCCGTGCCCGCGTCCGCTCAGGAGCGCGGCGCCGCTGTGCCCCGGATCATCAACGGGTACGCGCCGACGCAGGCCTGGCCGGCACAGACCTCCGTGCTCTTCACGAAGGGAGGTCTCTCGTACGTCTGCGGCGGCACGTTGCTCAGCGCGCACTGGGTGCTCACCGCAGGGCACTGCGCGACGGACGACGTCGGCGCCGCGCTCCCCCCGACCGCCTTCTCGCTGCGGGTCGGCGGCACGAGCCGCTACAGCGGCGGTACGACCGCGCCGGTCGACGAGGTCGTCCGCCATCCGAACTACGACGGGACCAGCACGCCGATCAACGACTTGACGCTGCTGCACCTCGCGACCGCCGTGCCGCAGGAGCCGCTGCCGCTCATCGGCAGCGGCAGCGCCGACAGGGCGCTCTGGAGCGCCGGCGCGCAGGCCACGATCATCGGCTGGGGCAAGACGGAGACCGGCAGCCAGTCGCCTACGGCGCTGCTCGAGGCGCGTGTGCCGATGGTCTCCGACGGCTCGTGCGGCGCCGTCTGGCCCTGGGACTTCAGCTCCACGTCGATGGTCTGCGCGGGCGGCCAGAGCACCGACACGTGCGGGGGCGATTCCGGCGGGCCGCTGATGGTCGCGCGCGACGGCGGCTTCGTGCTCGTCGGCGTGACGTCGTGGGGATCGAGCCCCTGCGGCCAGGCCGGCAAGTTCGGCGTGTACGCCCGGGTGGGCGAGCCTTCGCTGAACGCCTGGATCCGCAGCCGCGTCCCGACCGCCGCCGTCGCGGCCTCGTCGACCATCCCGGCGCCCGGCGAGCAGGTGGACCTCAGCGCGACCGTCGCGCCCGGGGCGCAGACGTCGTCGCCGACGCTCGCCTGGGACCTCGACGGCGACGGCGTGTTCGACGACGCGACCGGGGCGACTGCCTCGACGACGTTCGCCAGCGCCGGCGTCCGCATCGTGCGCGTGCAGGCGACGTTCCCCGACGGCGACCGCGCCGTCGCGCGCGAAGCCGTGGACGTCGGCGGGACCGGCGAGCCGGTGTCGCTGCCGACGACGACCACGACTCCCGTGCAGACCGTCCAGGCGCTGCCGCAGCCGCAGCTCCCGCAGCAGCAGACGCAGGCACCGATCGACGACGCCCCCGTCGGCAACGCGTCCCTCCCGGACCACGTGAAGCTCAGCACGCTGCTCAGCAAGAACCTGCGCGTGCGGTTCCGCTGCGAGCGCGCCTGCACGATCTCGGGCCGCCTGACGCTGAGCGCCCGCGACGCCAAGCGCTTCGGGCTCGGGAGCGGCCGCGCGGCGGTGACGATCGGCAGCGGCAGCAGCCGGCTCGCATCCGCCGGCAGCGGGACGCTGACCGTCGGCCTCACGAAGCGGGCGAAGCGCTCGCTGCGCAACCGCTCGCGCGTCAGCATCCGGCTGAGCGTGAAGCTGCGCCCGAGCGTGTAGCACGCCGAGCGCAGGGTCCGCACGAAAGTGGACCGTGCACCCTCAATCGAGACGAAGTCCCCAGGCGCTTGCGCCGGCGATAGCTCCGGCCCGGGAACCCCCGCTGCGCATATCGGTGACCGCTTAAGGCTGCTTCCTTCCGGACCTGACCTGATTCACGGGCCGACATCGCGCGGGACCCGGGCCATCAACACCACCGCTGGCGGGCTGACCCCGAAGGCCGCGCCCCTCGAGAGGGAATTCGGCCTCGCTAGAGCGGATTGCGAGCGACAGGGCACCGCTACCTCCCCGCCTAGCACGGTCCGCGACCCAGTCTAGCCCCGCCCGCCGTTCAGGGTCAGATGGCGGCAACCACGTAAGGTGCTCACGCCGTGAACCGAAAGCTCATCCTCTGGAGCATTGCGCTGTTCTTTGGCTGCTCGATCCTCTTCCGGGCGGTCGCCGACGCGACGGTGGGCACCAGCAAGGGCGTGGCCATCGCGGTGCAGGCTGCCGTGCTCGTGCTCGTCATCGCGATCGTCGTGGGGGTCGCGAGGCGGCGCTCCTGACGGCTTGACTTCGCATGTGAGTGAGTGCATACTCACTCACACGATGCCGGCCTCCTCCCCCTCCCGCACGCTGTCGACGGCCGAAGCGCGGCGCGAGACGATCCTCGAGGCCGCCGAGCGCGTCTTCGCTGCGCGCGGCCTGCACGGGACGCCGACGATGGAGATCGCCAAGGCGGCCGGCATCTCGCAGGCCTATCTCTTCCGGCTCTTCCCGACGAAGGCCGAGCTCTTCGTCGCGCTCGTGCAGCGCTGCAACGAGCGCGTCCACCGCACGTTCGTCGACGCAGCGGCCGCGGCCAAGGCCGCCGGCGAGGAGGTCCTGCCGGCGATGGGCCTCGCCTATGTCGGCCTGCTCGCCGACCGCGACCTCCTGCTCGGCCAGCTGCACGCGTTTGCGGCCTGCGAGGACGAGCCGGTCCGCGCCGAGATGCGGCGCAGCTTCGCCGGCCTCGTCGAGCTCGTCGAGCGCGAGTCCGGTGCGACGCCCGACGAGGTCCGCGCGTTCTTCGCGCACGGCATGCTGCTCAACGTGCTCGCCGCGATGCGCGCCGAGGACGCCGACGCGCACTGGGCGGACGTCCTGCTCGGCCCGCCGGAGAACCGCTGCTGAGCCTCTCTTTTTTCCGCTGTCAGTGAGTGATCGGTCACACAACCATGAAAGGACGCAACGCCATGACCTCCTCCCCGCGCCGTGGCTGGACCCTCGCGATCGTCTCGATCGCCCTCTTCATGACAGCGCTGGACAACCTCGTCGTCGGCGTCGCGCTGCCGTCGATCCGCATCGACCTCGGTGGATCGATCGAGTCGCTGGAGTGGACGGTCAACGCCTACACGCTCGCCGTCGCGGTGCTGCTGATCACGGGTGCTGCGCTCGGCGATCGCTTCGGCCGCAAGCGGATGTTCGTCCTCGGGCTCGGCATCTTCACGAGCGCGAGCGCAGCCGCGGCGCTGGCGCCGAGCATCGACACGCTCGTCGCGGCGCGCGCGCTGCAGGGGCTCGGCGCGGCGATCGTCCTGCCGCTGACGCTCACGCTGCTGTCGGAGGCCTTCCCGGCCGACAAGCGCGGCGCCGCGCTGGGCATCTGGGCCGGTGTGAGCGGCCTCGGGGTCGCGCTGGGGCCGTTCGTCGGCGGCGCCGTGGTCGAGGGCATCGCCTGGCAGTGGATCTTCTGGCTGAACGTCCCGATCGGGATCGTGCTGCTGCCGATCGCCTGGGCTCGGCTGACGGAGTCACGCGGTCCCGTGAGCACGCTCGACCTGCCCGGCCTCGCGCTCGCCGGCACCGGCTTGTTCGGCCTGACGTTCGGGATCGTCCGCGCGATGGCGCTGGGCTGGACGTCGACGACCGTCGTGGCGTCGATGTCGGCCGGCGTCGCGCTGCTGGCCGCGTTCCTCTGGTGGGAGCGCCGCGCCCCGGCGCCGATGCTGCCGCTGCGGTTCTTCCGGTCGCGCGCGTTTGCGGCCACGAACGGCGTCTCGTTCTCGATGTTCTTCGGCGTCTTCGGCTCGATCTTCCTGCTCTCGCAGTTCTTCCAGACCGCACAGGGCTACTCGCCCTTCGAGGCCGGTCTGCGGACGCTGCCGTGGACGGGGATGCCGATGCTCGTCGCGCCGATCGCCGGCCTGCTGAGCGACCGGATCGGCTCGCGCCCGCTCATGGCGGCGGGCCTCGCGCTGCAGGCGGGCGCGATCGCGTGGCTCGCGGCCGTCTCCTCGCCCGAGGTCGCGTACGCGAGCCTCGTCGTGCCCTTCGTCATGGGCGGCACCGGCATGGCGCTGGTCTTCGCACCGTCGGCGAACGCCGTGCTGCGGTCGGTGCGTCCCGAGGAGGCGGGGCAGGCCTCGGGGGCGACGAACGCGATCCGCGAGCTCGGCGGCGTCATGGGCGTGGCCGTTCTGGCGTCGGTGTTCAGCTCCCACGGCTCCTATGCGTCGCCGCAGGCGTTCAGCGACGGCGTCGTCGCGGCGCTGCCGATCGGCGCGGCGGTGCTGGCGGCCGGGGCGGTCGTGGCGCTGCTCGTGCCGGGGATCCGTGCGCGGCGCACCGTTTCGACGCCGGCGCCGGAGCCCGCGGTGGCGGTGGCTGCGGATCCTGCCGCCGCCTGAGCGGGGGCTTTGTGTGACGCTCTGGTTTGTTGTCAGGCGGTTGGTTAGTGTGCGCGACCGCGATGCTCGATCTCGGAACGTACGACAAAGACGTTGACTTCGCGTGGGACGCGGCCTCCAGGCTCAAGCACTCGTTCCTGCGGGCCGCGAGCGCCCTCGAGGACCAGATCCCGCGTCGAAACGCCTACGCCGTGCACGCGAAGCGCGACTGGCGTGGTCGGTACGCGAAGGAGTTCGAGAGCGAGCACATGGCCGCGACCACGGGCGACGCGCGCCGCATCGCTGCGGAGTGCCGGCGCTGTGCGGAGATGCTCGAGGAGCTCGCCCAGCTTGCGCGCGAGGAGAATCACCGACGGGCCCTTGCTCGGGCGTGGGAGACCAAGCACAAGGCGTGGGAGCGTGAGCAGGCGTCCCACCATGGCATCCTCGGCGCGCTCCAGGATGTCGGGGAATTCTTCGCCGGCGATGGCGAGCCCAAGCCGCCCGACCTCCCGGAGACCAAGCCGCACCCGCGCGTCGCGAACGCTCCGGGGATCAGCACGCGGGGGTAGGCGCTCGTGGACGTCAGCTCGGCCCGCCCTGACGATCTGGAGGACTTCTCGCGGCGCAGCCATGGCGCCGACCGCGAGGTCGAGTCCGTTCTGAGCGAGCTGAAGGGGCGCTACCAGGAGTTCGTGAGTGAGAACCAATGGGGGGTGTTCGAGGCCGGCTCGCTGCTGGGCGCGTTCGGCAGGTACCTGCAGGGGAACGACTTCAGCGCGCGCTGGGTTGCCGGGATCGCCGCGTCGTTTCGGCATGCCGGCGGCAGCGGCGCGCTCGTGCGGCTGCCCGACCGGGCTATCAACGCGAGCCTGCGCGCGGCCGGCCTGGATCACCATCGCCGGTCGGTCACGTCGTTCGCACCGGGCCGGCGCGTTCGGTCGCGGGTGGGCTTCGTGGGCGACGGCGCGGCTCGTCCCGCGGCCCTACGGCATCGAGTACGTCGGGCCCGACGGGCAGGAGGCGCTGTTTCCGCGGATGGGCGACACGTATGACCGCGTGATCGGGGTCGACGCGGTCGTCGAGCCGCTGGCGGCTGGACTCGCGCTGTGCTGGCGGGAC
>DASWQM010000266.1:0-12846 GCA_036403675.1 Solirubrobacteraceae bacterium
CGCCGTCTCGACCGCCTCGGCGCCGGTGTTCATCGGCAGCACGCGGTCCTTGCCGCAGAGCGCGGAGAGGTCGCGTGCGAACGGCCCGAGCTGGTCGTTGTCGAACGCGCGGCTCGTGAGCGTCACGCGGTCGAGCTGCGCGCGGGCAGCTGCGACGAGCCGCGGATGGCGGTGGCCGAAGTTCAGCGCCGAGTAGGCCGACAGTGCGTCGAGGTAGCGGCGGCCGCGGTCGTCGCGGACCCAGGCGCCGTCGGCGCGGGTGACCGTGACCGGCAGCGGGTGGTAGTTGTTGGCGGTGTGGCGCTCGGCGACGGCGGCGGGGTCCTCGTAGCCGAGCTGCGTGTCGAGCGCGAGGGTGAGGCAGCGCGGCCCGCCGCCGGCCTTGAGGAACTCCGAGACGTCGACGACGACCGGCTCGAAGTCCCGCGCGCGCAGCTCGCGCCGCAGGCGCGGCGAGCAGGCCGGCATGACGACCGTGCGCCCGACGACGACGGAGTTGGCGCTGAACGCGCGCGCCTCGTCGTCGGTGAGCATGATCGGGTCGGGCACGAGCTCGGCGAGCAGGCGCGCGCCGTCGGCGTCGAGCGCTCCGGGCGCGATCAGCGCGCTGTGCGCGTCGAGCGGGCAGAAGACGATGTCGACGTGGTAGAAGCGCTCGTCGCCGAGCTCGACGGGCAGGATCCGCCCCTCGACGAGCCGCGCGAGATCGACGTACGCCGACGCCGACGAGCGCGTCCGGTAGCCGGCGACGAGCGCCGCGCCGAAGGGCAGCGCGTCGCCGGCGCCCTCCTGCACGACGTCCTCGCCGAGGCGCCGGATCTCGAAGCCGCGGGCGCGAAACCAGCTCTCGGCGTGGGCGGGCTCCAGCCGGCGCTCGGGATGGCGCATGCGCGCGGGGATGAACGTCGTGCCGTCGACGAGACCGAGGTTCGCGGTGAAGACGAGGTCCGGCAGCGCAGGGAGCGGCTCGAGCACCTCGACCTCGGCGCCCGCCTCGCGGAGCGTCGCGACGAGCCCGTCCCACTGGCGCTGCGCGCGCTCGCGATCGACGCGGACGGAGACGTCCATCCACGGGTTGATCGCGTAGGAGACGTCGAAGTGGGTGGGCGGGCACATGAGGTAGCGCCGGCCCCACGGCAGCTGTGAGCGCATGAATGACACGGTGCCAAAAGCATGCCCATGCGACCAAGACCGACTCGTTGCGTCGTCGCGCAAGATTCGAACGAATGCGGACGGTCTGCGGCGGTATCTTGCGTTGAAGCGGCACGGAGCTGTCGTTTCTGTCGCGGTCGAGCCCTGGCGAGTTCGTGCTCGATGCGAACACGTTCTCTGCAGGCCTCGCCCGAGTTGCAACCGCTCAGGGCTCGCCGGTTCGTCGGCGCGGACGCCGCTGTCGCGGCGTTCGGAAGCGCGCCGGCGATCGAATTCGCGCGGTTCCGTGAGGATGTGGACGCAATCCTCGATCAGGACCCCGCTCCACGTGGGTGAGCGACGCCGACCACGCGGAATCATCGATACCTCGGTGGTCATCGATCTGGAGCGGATCGACCCCGAAGACCTACCGACGGAGCTCGCGGTGTCGGCGGTGACGCTCGCCGAGCTTGCGGCAGGTCCGCACGCGACCCCGGACGCAGCCGAGCGGGCCCGACGCCAAGACCGGCTGCAACGTGCCGAGGCCACCTTCGACCCGCTGCCGTTCGGAGCGGCAGCCGCGCGCGCATACGGGCGGATCTATGCGGCGGTCATGGCATCCGGAGGGAAGGCCCGTGGCCGACCGGCCGTCGATCTCCTGATCGCCGCAACGGCGCTCGCCGAGGACCTTCCGCTGTACACGCGCAACCATGACGACTTCGCGCAACTCGACGAGATGCTTGATGTCGTCGCCGTTCCCGCGCGATGAATCGCGCGCTCGGGTAGACGCTCAGGACGCGGCCGCCTCCCAGCGGGCGAAGGCCTCCTCGACGGCGCGCTTGGCCGCCGCGTGGCGCTCGCTTGACGCCGCGCTGCGGTCGGGCGTCGCCCATGCCTCCGGCAGGGCCAGCTCGGCCTCGAGCGCCTTCAGCGCCTCCTCGGCCCGCTCGATCTCGCGCTCGAGGTCGCGGATGCGCCGTCGCGCGTTCTTCGAGAGGCCCGGCTTGCTGCCGCCGTTGCCGTTGCCGCGCTTCACCCCCGTGACGGCTGCCTTCGCCATCCGCTCGCCGGCACAGCCGGGCGCCGCGGCCGCCGGCCGTGCCTTCGGCGGCTTCGCCGCCTTCGGCGCGGGCGCCCGGCGCTCCGGGGCGCGCTCGGCCAGCCGGCGCTCCTCTCGCACACGCAGGTACTCCTGCCAGCCACCGGTGTAGGAGCGCAGCGTCCCGTCCTGCACGGCGACCGTCCGCGTGCCGACGGCCTCCAGCAGCGCCCGGTCGTGGGAGACGAGCAGCAGCGAGCCCTCGTAGGCCAGCAGCGCGTCCTCGAGCGCCTCGCGGCTCTCGAGGTCGAGGTGGTTCGTCGGCTCGTCGAGGATCAACACGTTCGCCCCCGAGGCGACGAGGATCGCCAGCGACAGCCGCCGGCGCTCGCCGCCGCTCAGGCCGTCGAGCGGCTTCTCGGCCTCCTCGCCGCTGAAGAGGAAACGGCCGAGCAGCGCGCGCGCCTTGTTCGGCGTCAGCCCGGTGTGGACGACCGCCGCCTCGATCACGGTCCGCGCACGCCCCCCCGCCCCGCGGCCGAGCTCGTCGGCGTGCTGGGAGAGGTGGCCGAGCTTGACGTTGTGGCCGGTGCTGAGCTTGCCCGCCGCCAGCGGGCGCAGCCCGGCGAGCGTGTCGATGAGCGTCGTCTTGCCGGTTCCGTTGGCGCCCACGAGCGACACGTGCTCGCCGCGCTCGAGCCACAGCTCGGCGTCGTCGAGCAGGACCTTGCCGGGGACCTCCACCCGCCCGCCGGTCAGCTCGAAGACGACGCGGCCCGACCGCTCCGGCGCCTTGAAGTCGAACTTCAGCGCCTCACGATCGCGCGGGTCGCGGTCGATGCGCTCGATCTTGTCCAGGCGCTTGACGCGCGACTGGGCCTGGCGGGCCTTCGTCGCCTTCGCGCGGAAGCGCTCGACGAAGCGCTCCAGGCGCGCGATCTCCGCCTGCTGCTTGTCGATCGCGCGCCCCAGCGCCATCTCGCGGGCCGCCTGCTCCTTGCGCCACGCCGTCCACGTGCCGGGGAAGAAGCGCGCCCGGCCGGCCTCGAGCTCGAGCACCGCCGTGCCGACCGCCTCCAGGAACCAGCGGTCGTGGGCGACGAGGACGACCGCCGCGTCCAGCGAGGTCAGCGTCTTCTCGAGCCACTCGAGCGACTCGATGTCGAGGTGGTTCGTCGGCTCGTCGAGCAGCAGGAGATCTGGGTCCCCGGCGAGCGCGCGGGCAAGCGACGCACGCGTGAGCTCGCCGCCGGAGAACGTCTTCAGCGAACGGTCGAGGTCGGCGTCGTCGTCGAAGCCAAGGCCACGCACCATCGCGGTCGCGCGGTCGCGCCAGGTCCAGCCGCCCGCGTGCTCCAGGCGTGCCTCCGCGCGCGAGTAGGCGTCGAAGGCGCCGTCGTTGCCGTCGGCCATCTCCTGCGCGAGCCGCATGAGGTCCGCCTCCGCCGCGATGAGGTCGGCGCAGCCGCCGAGCACGTAGTCGCGGAGCGTCAGGTCGCGGTCGCGCGGCGGGCGCTGGTCGTGCAGCGCGACCTTGCAGCCCTTCTCGAAGGACAGCTCGCCCCCGTCGACCGACGTCTCCCCGGCGAGCATCCGCAGCAGGGTCGTCTTGCCGGCTCCGTTGCGCCCGGCGACGGTCAGCCGCTCGCGCCGCTCGAGCTTGAACGACACCCCGCGCAGCAGCGGCGAGCCCGCGATGTCCTTGCTGAGGTCGGAGGCGATGAGTACGGCCATGCAACCATGGTAGGAGGCGGCGACGCGCGGGTAGTGCTCCGCAGTCGGGACTTCGCGGGCGCGAGATCGGCCGATGAGTAGTGCGCACAACTTCGTGACAATGGCTTCATGACCCGCGACAGGCACACCGACGGCGACGTCGAATCGCGCTCGCTGCTGGAGAGCCTGGAATCCTGCGCGCCGTTCGGCCTCGGGCTGCTCGACCTCGACTACCGGTTCGTGCGCGTCAACGAGGCGCTCGCGGCGATGAACGGCCTCCCGGTCGCCGAACATGTGGCGCGTCCCGTCTCGGACGTGGTCCCGGGGCTCTGGGCCGAGGCCGAGCCACTGCTCGCCAGCGTCGTGAAGTCTCGTGAGAGCGTCACCCGCGAGCTCGTCGGCGCGAGCCCCGCGGACCCGACGCGGACGGGCACCTGGCTGAACACCCTCTATCCCGTGTGCGTCGACGGCGAGCTCATCGGCATCGGCCTCGTCGTGGTCGAGCTCACTGAGCAGCGGCGATCCGAGCAGCTGCACTCGGTGATCATGCAGACGATGGTCGAAGGGCTCCTGGCGCTCGACCCGGACGGCCGCGTGACGTTCATCAACATCGCCGCCGAGCGGATGCTCGGGTGGAGCGAGGCCGAGCTGCGTGACCGTTACGCGCACGGCGTCGTGACCGGACATGGCGCCGAGATCGAGAGCGCGCGCAGGCAGCGGCGCGCGGTGCGCTCGATGGAAGAGGCGTTCATGCGCCGCGACGGCCGGATCCTGCCGGTCATGTGCTCGATCACCCCGAAGCCGTACGGGGGCTCGATCGTCGTGTTCCAGGACGCGACCGAGGAGATCGAGCGGCGTCGCAACGCCGAGCGCGAGCTGGACGCCGTGACGTGGGTGGGCCGCATCCGCGAAGCGCTGGCCGAGGAGCGCCTGGAGCTCTACACGCAGCCGATCATCCCGCTCGCCGGCGGGACCGCGCGCGAGGAGCTGCTGTTGCGGATGACGACCCGCGACGGCGCGGTCGTCCCCGCGGGGCAGTTCCTTCCGGCGGCCGAGCAGTTCGGGCTCATCGTCGAGCTGGACCGCTGGGTGATCGCGCAGGCGATGCGAATCGCGGCCCGCGGTCGGATCGTGCAGGTCAACCTGTCGGCCGCGTCGACGGCGGACGCCCGCCTGCTCGACTTCATCGACGAGCAGCTGCGTGCCGGCGAGGCACCGCCGTCGAACGTCATCTTCGAGCTCACCGAGACCGCGCTCATGAGCAACGCCGCGGCCGGCGAGGCGTTCGCCGGAGGCATCGTCGAGCTCGGGTGCGGCCTGGCGCTCGACGACTTCGGCACCGGCTTCGGCAGCCTGACCTACCTGAAGCGCCTACCCGTCCAGTCGCTGAAGATCGACGTCGACTTCGTGCGCGACCTGCCCGGCAACGAGGCCAACCAGCACCTCGTGCGGGCGATCGTCAGCCTCGCGCGCAGCTTCGGCAACGAGACCGTCGCCGAGGGCGTCGAGAACGAGGAGACGCTCGCGCTGCTGCGCGCGTACGGCGTCGACTACGCGCAGGGCTTCTACGTCAGCCGTCCGGCTCCCGTCGCGCAGCGCAACGACCGCCCGTCGGTTCGGCCGGTCCTGACGGGACGCGGACCTGACTCCACGGCCCCGCCTGCGGCGACGCCGCCGCGCGCCGCCTGACCGCGCGACCGGCTCAGCGGCGCCGTGGCGCCGTCGCGCGCGGATGAACGGCGATTCTTTACTTCAATGGATAACTGTAGATCGATGGGCTTCGATCTCGAGCCGCCTTGGTCCCCCGCCGCAGCCGCAGCCGCACGGTGCCGCTAGAGGTCTCGGTGCTCCTCTTCGTCGGGCTCGCCGTAGTCCGCCGACGAGCGGTCGGACTCGCGTTCGGGCGTGAAGGCGTCGAACTCGGGGAACGCCTCGCCGTCGTCGTGCATGGCGTTGCGCTGGAGGTCGTGCTCGGCAAGCTCGAAGCCCTCCTGCTCGCCGCCGCCGGCCTCGTAGACCGGCCGCAGCGCCTCGTCGATGTCCTCGCCGAGCTCGGGCTCGGGCGGACCGCCGAGCGCCCGCGCCTCGGCTGCGGCGAGCCATTCCTCGCGTGTCTCGAAGTCGGGCCCGTCGTCGTCGGTCTCGTCGGGGCGCTCCATCGCACCTCCAGTGGGTCGGTTGCACGGGCGGGCTACCCACGATGGCGTGGGCCCCACCGGTAGACTACGCCGCCATGCTGACCCGCCTTCCCGCGACCGTCGTGATGGCACTGACCGCGCTGCTCGTCCTCGCCGCGCCGGTGTTCGCGCACGACGGCGGCGAGGGCCTCTACGGCGAGACCAACGACCAGGTCGTCACGAACGCGGGCTTCATCCTCATCATCTTCTTCCCGCTGTTCTGCCTCTTCGCCTCACTTCTCCAGTGGCAACTGGAGAAGCGCAAGGACCGGCGCAAGGCCGCCGCGAAGGCGCGCGCGCAGGACCCCGGCGGCTGGTAGGACCCAGCGGGCCGGCACCCGCCGGCAGGTAGGCTTGCGCGGGTACCGCGGGGCCACCAAGAAGGAGAGCAATGACGTACTTCGTGACGGGCGCGACCGGGTTCATCGGCCGCCATCTCGTCGAGCGCCTGCTCGAGCGCGAAGGCGACGTGTACGTGCTCGTCCGCGAGGGCTCGCAGGAGCGGCTGGACGCCCTCATCGAGCGCTGGGGCCGGCCCGAGCGGATCAAGAAGGTCGTCGGCGACCTCCGCGAGCCTCGCCTCGGTCTCTCCGACGAGCAGGTCGAGGAGCTGCGCGGCCGGATCGACCACTTCTTCCACCTCGCCGCGATCTACGACATGACCGCGTCCGACGAGGCCAACGAGCAGCTCAACGTCGAGGGGACGCGCAACGCCGTCGACCTCGCCAACGCGCTGAGCGCCGGCCACCTGCACCACGTCTCCTCGGTCGCGGCCGCCGGCGAGTTCAAGGGCTTCTTCCGCGAGGACATGTTCGACGAGGGCCAGCGGCTGCCGTCGGCCTACCACCGCACGAAGTTCGAGTCCGAGAAGCTCGTCCGCGAGCAGGCGTCCGTCCCGTGGCGCGTCTATCGCCCGGCGATCGTCGTCGGCCACTCGCGGACCGGCGAGATGGACAAGATCGACGGGCCCTACTACTTCTTCAAGGCGATCCAGAAGGCGCGCTTCGCGCTGCCGGAGTGGTTTCCGCTCGTCGGCCCCGAGCTCGGCTACACGAACCTCGTCCCGGTCGACTACGTCGCCGCGGCGATCGACCACATCGCCCACCAGCAGGGGCTGAACTTCCAGGCCTTCCACCTCACGAACCCCAAGCCGATGCGCGTCGGCGAGACGCTCAACGCGTTCGCGAAGGCCGCCCACGCCCCGCAGCTCGCGCTGCGCATCGACAAGCGCCTGACCGACGCGCTGCCGAAGGGCACCATCTCGATGCTCATGAAGCTGCCGCAGGCGCGCGAGCTGCGGCGCACGGTGCTCGCCGACCTCGGGATCCCCGAGCAGGTCGTCGACCACATGACGCTCAAGCCGCAGTTCGACACGCGCGACGCCGAGCGCGCGCTGGCGGGCAGCGGCATCGAGGTGCCCGAGCTGCACACGTACGCCGACAAGCTCTGGGACCACTGGGAGCGCACGCTCGACCCCGACCTCCACAAGGACCGCTCGTTCGAGCACCTCGTCAATGGGCGCACGGTGGTCATCACGGGCGCCTCGAGCGGCATCGGGCGCGCCACCGCGCTGAAGGTCGCGGCGGCCGGCGGGATCCCGCTGCTCGTCGCGCGCGGCCTCGACAAGCTCGAGGCGCTGCGCGACGAGATCGAGGCAGCCGGCGGCACGGCCTACGTCTACAGCGCCGACCTCTCGGACATGGACGCGATCGACGACGTCGTGGCGCGGATGCTGGCCGACCATCCGGCGATCGACATCCTCGTCAACAACGCGGGCCGCTCGATCCGCCGCTCGATCCGGCTCTCCGAGGACCGCTTCCACGACTTCGAGCGCACGATGCAGCTCAACTACTTCGGCGCGATCAAGACGATCATGGCGCTGCTGCCGCACTGGCGCGAGCGCGGCGCCGGCCACGTCGTGAACGTCAGCTCGATCGGCGTGCAGACCAACCCCCCGCGCTTCAGCGCCTACGTCGCCTCCAAGGGCGCGCTGGACGCCTGGACGCGCGTCGTCTCGTCGGAGCTCATCGGCGACGGGATCACGTTCACCACGATCCACATGCCGCTCGTGCGCACGCCGATGATCGCCCCCACGAAGCTCTACGACCACTTCCCGACGATCTCACCGGACGAGGCCGCCGATCTCATCTGCGAGGCGATGCGCTCGCGTCCGAAGGAGATCAACACCCGCCTCGGGACCGCCGGCGAGGTCCTCCACGCGCTCGCACCGAAGGTCATGGACCAGATCCTCCACATGGCCTACAAGCTCTTCCCCGACTCCGCCGCGTCGAAGGGCGAGACCGACCCGGCGCGGGCCGAGAAGGCGAGCGTGGAGCAGATCGCGATGGCGAACATCATGAAGGGCGTGCACTGGTAGCACGGTGCTGCAGCGCGCAGCGCTCAGGGGGAGCCGAGCGTGATGTTCCCGGAGTCCGTCTTCGCCTCGATCGACTTCGAGGTCGCGCCACAGTCGCACCGATCCCCGAGATCACGACGAGCTGCGCTGCACCAGCCGGCGCGAGTTGCTCAGCAGCAGGTGCGCGGCCTCCTTCGCCCGGTCCTCGCGCCGGGAGACGCCCGGCGGGCGGGGCGAGAGGTGCAGACGACGCAGCTTCGCGTTGAGCTGGTGGACGCGCTCGAACCGCTCGCTGGCCCGCGTGCGAAACGTGATCGACAGCGAGATCGACACGTTGGGGCCGTTCTGCACCCAGTGCGGGTGCCACGGCGGCACGTAGACGCCGTCGCCCGGCTGCATCCGGAACGTCAGCGCCTCCCCGCCCGGCAGCGCCCCGAGATTGCGGTGGTTGCCGTCGTAGTAGTGCTCGATCGCTCGCCGCGCGGTCTCGCCGTCCTCGAACGCGCAGGTGTTCATCTCCTTCATCCCGCGGATCTGCAGCAGGAAGTTCTGCTCGGGATCGAAGTGGACCGGAGTCACGGCGCTCGGCGCCGAGATGAAGATGAACGCCTCCCGGCGGCGCGGGCTCATCGCCAGCTCGGCGCCGGCTCCGGGCTGGTCGGCGATGAGCGCCGCGGCCTCGGCGAGCACGTCGTCGAGCAGGGCCTTGTACTCCGGTATCTGCTCGATGTACCAGAGCACCATCCACTGCCCGTTGTGCTCGATGCCCATGACCGATTCCGACGGGCGCCCGTCGAGGTTGGGCGCGCCGCCGGGAGCGACGCGCGGCAGATGCGCTTCGTGGCGCTCGACGTCCTTCGACGGCAGGGCGTCGGCGAGCGCGGCGATCGCCTCCAGCCGCAGCAGCGGATGGTCCACGAGCGCGTGGCGAACAGCAGTTGGACGGTGGACGAACGCCGCACTGAAGACGGCGCGATCGACATCGAGCATGGACATGCTCCGGATCGTGGGGCGAGCGCAGGATAGCGATGCGCTACGACGGCCGGGGGAGTAGATCGACGCCCGCGAGCGGGGCACGCTGGCCCCCGGCCATGGGTGACTACCGCGCCGCACCCTCACGCGGTGATGAACGGCTGGACCGCCGCGAGCGCCTCCTCCATCTGAGACGCCTTGTCGAAGGGCTGCGGCGCCGGGGTCTTGTCGCGCGCCAGGCGGATCAGCGCGGCGTGGCGCGCCTCGATCTGGGCGATGCCGGCCGCCGCCGCGAGCGCATCCACGGAGGAGATCGAGGTCGCAGCGCCGTTGTAGGCGCTGACGCCCGTGTCCTCGAGCGTGCTCGCCGTCTTCAGGAACGCTGCGCGGCCCCCGAACGCGCCACCGAAGTCGAACGCCGGCTTGGCCGCGGGCTGGCCGCCGAGCTGCTTGATCGTCGCGGTGAGCGCGTCGACGTGCGCGTCCTCGTCGTCGCGCAGCCTGCGGGCGAGCTGCTGCTCGCCGGAGGACAGGGCGCCGACCTCCTTGACCGCCAGCGTGTAGAACGTCGACTCGAGGTACTCGAGCGTCAGGGCGAAGTTGAGGATGTCGACGTCCCCGCCTCGCGACTGGGCCAGCGCTCGGCCGACGAGCGCGGACGCCGACATCGTGCCGTAGGCGGCGGCCGCGGCAAGGACCGAGCGCACGAGGAACGCCTCGCGCGAGATGCCATGAACCCTGATCGTGGCCAGCTCCGCTGCCACCGGTCGCGATGAAGCCATGTGATGTCTCGTCCTGTCGTGTGGTGGGTCAGCCGGCGATGAACGGCTCGACGGCCTTCAGGACCGCCGCCATGTCCATCGGCTTGGCGAAGGGCCCGTCCGGCAGCGACCCCGCGAGGCGGTCCTTGCCGTCGCCGAGGCCGCGCCCGGCGAGGTCGTTGAGGGCCGCGGCGTGCCGCGCCTCGACGGAGTGGATCGACAGCGCCTCGGCGAGGATGTCCTTGCTCCTGATGGTGCGGACCTGCCCGAGATACGCGGCGGCGCCGAGGTTCTCGACGGTCGCAGCGGTCTGGAGGATGCTCTCCGCGCCCTTGCCGATGACGTCCTGGAAGCTCGTCCTCGGCCTGCCGGCGGGCGTGCCGCCGAGCGACGTCGCCGTCGCCTCCAGCGCGTCGACGTGCTCCTGCTCGTCCTGCTGGATGCTCGTGAGGAGGTCGCCGATCCGCTTGTCCGCGATGACGCCGCTGTCCAGGACGTCCTGGTAGAAGGCCGCCGCGAGGTACTCCAGCGTCAGCACGTAGGTGACGATCCTCAGATCGCCCGCGTTGTCGTCGGTCGTCTTCGTGACGTCGTTGTTGCCGTCGTTGCCGCAGGCGGCGAGCAGAGCGCCGGCCGCGCCGGCCCCGCCGAGCATCTTCAAGAAGCGCTTGCGCGACGAGGGGTCGCCGTCGAGCTCGCGCAGTGCAGAGGCGGTCACAGGGGATGCCTAGATGCGGAAGATCGAGACGAGCCGTTGCTCGTGTTCGGCGTCGATGCGCGCGACGACCTCGATGTGCGCCTCCAGCGGCGTCCCGCGCAGCTTCGTGCCGAGGCCCTCGTCGACCTGGAAGATGCCGGCGGAGTTGGACATCTCGATCTCGACGCGCACCGCCTTGTCCTCGCCGGCACCGATCGACACCTTCTCGATCGCGTAGGCCGAGAGCGAGTGGATGTTCGTGTGGCCCGCCTCGAACGGCACGCGCGACCGCCCGCGCGCCATGTCGAGCGCGTCCGCGACCCGCACGATCGCACCCTCCACGGTGAAGGGAGCGCCCTTGGAGCGATGCGAGATGATCGCGTGCATCGTCTCGGCGACGACGATCGAGCGCCTGGGCTCGGCGTAGACGTCCTCGAGCAGGCCGGGGAGCTTGTCGGCGGTGAGAAAGAGCGAGTAGGCCTCGTGATCCTTGCGATGGATCGACATGCCGACGCAGTGCAGGAGCGCGGCGCCCGCGATGACGACCTCCGCGTCGCGGATCTCGAGGCCGTGGTCGCTGGCGATGCTGGGCGTCACGCCGCGCGCGAACAGCAGCCGCGCCAGGCGCAGCGCGATGTTCAGCACGATCTGGATGTGCACCCACGAGTGGTCGGACATGTGCAGGCGCTCGGCGTTGACGCCCGCCGTGTGCCACCAGGCCTTGATCTGCAGGTCGGCGTCGACGGCTTCGAGAAGCTTCTGGAGGCGCCGGTTGCCGCGGGCGGGGGCGTGCACGCGTGCGGCCTCGGGCGCCGGGCGCGGCGCGGGAACGTCCTCGGGGTCCGTCACTACGCCGCCGCCTGCGTGACCTCGCTGGCGCGCGCGGCGTGCTGGAGCATGAGCTCGCGCTGGACCGAGCGCGGCGGGTCACCCGGCGTGCGCTTTGACCAGCTGCCGTCGGACTGCAGCTCCCAGGCGTAGACGTCGGTCGCCAGCGAGCGGTCGAGCGTGTCGAGCAGGTCGTCGCGCAGCGTGTCGTCCTCGACGGGGGTGAGCAGCTCCACGCGCGTGTCGAGGTTGCGCGGCATGAGGTCGGCGGAGCCGATGAGGACGTTCGTCTCGTCGTCGCGCTCGAAGCTGTAGATGCGCGAGTGCTCGAGGAAGCGCCCGAGCACGCTGACGACGGCGATGTTCTCCGAGATGCCCTCGACCCCCGGCCGCAGGCAGCAGATCCCGCGCACGTTGAGCTCGACCGGCACCCCCGCCTGCGACGCGCGGTAGAGCGCCCGGATCGAGCGCCGGTCGACGAGCGAGTTCATCTTCAGCCTGATGCGCGCCGGCTCGCCGCGCTCGTGGGCGGCGATCGTCCGGTCGATCTCCTCGATGATCGCCTCGCGCATGCCGTTCGGGGCGATGAGGACCTTGCGGTAGCCGTCCGGCCGCGCGACCCCGGTCAGGTAGTTGAACATGTCGGCGACGTCGGCGCCGATCTCCTCGTCGCACGTGAACAGGCCGAAGTCGGTGTACAGGCGCGCGGTCTTCGGGTGGTAGTTGCCGGTGCCGATGTGCACGTAGTGGCGCACGCCGTCGCCCTCGCGGCGGACGATGAGGATGCACTTCGCGTGGGTCTTCAGCCCAGGGTGGCCGTAGACGACGTGGACGCCGGCCTCCTCCAGCGCGCGCGCCCAGTGGATGTTCGCGCGCTCGTCGAAGCGTGCCTTGAGCTCGACCATGCAGACCGCCTGCTTGCCGCGCTCGGTCGCCCGGATGAGCGCCGGGACGAGCGGCGAGTCGTCGGACGTGCGGTACACGGTCTGCTTGATCGCGAGGACGTCCGGATCGGCGACGGCCTGCTCGACGAAGCGCTCGACCGACGTCGCGAACGAGTCGTAGGGGTGGTGGACGAGGATGTCCCCGCGCCGCATCTCGGCCATGACGTTGACGTGCTCGGACTCCTTGCCCTGCAGGCGCGGCTGGGTCACGGGCGTCCACGGTGGGTC
>DASWQM010000267.1:0-40528 GCA_036403675.1 Solirubrobacteraceae bacterium
GCCATCTCCTCGCGCAGCGCCGCGTTGAGGGCGTCGCGGTAGCGCATGACCGCCATGTCAGTCGACGTCCCGCTGCGCGGCGTCGGCGGACTTCGGCGTCGCGCCCTCGTGCTCGGACTGCGGCAGGTCGGCGCTGTCCATCGCGCGCTCGTCCTCGCCGCGATGCGGCGTCGGCGTGCGCTCGTCGACCGAGTACCAGCCGCGCACCTGGTCGCCGAGGACGTAGATGTCGTCGTAGAGCGCGTTCGGCGGCGGATGCGGCGAGGCGTCGGCGAAGGCGACCGCGGCGTCGACGCGCTCGACAGCCGCGCGATCCAGGCGCTCGCGCTCGTCCTCGTCGAGGATGCCGGCCGCGACGAGCTGATCGCCGAAGACCACGAGTGGGTCGCGGCGGCGCCACGCGTCGACCTGCTCCTTCGTGCGGTACTCCTCCGGGTCGGCCATCGAGTGGCCGCGGAAGCGGTACGTGACCGCCTCGACGAGGATCGGGCGGCGCTCGTCGCGCGCGATCGCGAGCGCCTCGCTCGTGACGCGGAAGGTGTCCATGACGTCCATGCCGTCGCAGCGCATGCCCGGGACGCCGAAGCCCTCGCCCTTGCGCATGAGGTCGGTCACGGCGGAGTGGCGCTCCAGCGAGGTGCCCATCCCGAACTGGTTGTTCGTGACCATGAAGACGACCGGCAGGCGCCAGAGCGCCGCGAGGTTCATCGTCTCGCCGAAGGTCCCCTGGTTGGACGCGCCGTCGCCGAACTGGCAGAGCGTCACCTCGTCGCGGCCGAGGTAGTCGGAGCTCAGCGCGAAGCCGGCCGCGAGCGGCAGGTTGCCGCCGACGATCCCGTAGCCGCCCATGAAGCGCCGCTCGAGGTCGAACATGTGCATCGATCCGCCGCGGCCCTTGCAGAGGCCGTCGACGCGGCCGAAGAGCTCCGCCATGACCCTGTTCGGATCGCTGCCGCGGGCGAGGGTGTGGCCGTGCGAGCGATACGTCGAGATGAGGTAGTCCTCGTCGCGCAATGCGCGCGTGGAGCCGACGATCGTGGCCTCCTCGCCGATCGCGAGGTGCAGGAAGCCGCCGACCTTGGCCTTCGCGTACATCTCGCCGGCGCGCTCCTCGAAGCGCCGGATGAGCGTCATCGTCTCGAGCCACTCGCGTGCGATCTCGGGCTCTGGGAGACCGACGGGCGCGGCGGTGTCGGCGACGTGCTCTGCCATTCGGCGTCTAGCGTAGCCTGCCGGCGTTCCCGGTTGACGTCGCGCGCGTCCGGGCGGGAGGGTGGCGGGATGACAGCGCGCCATGGCTCGACCGCAGTCACCGCAAACCCAGGCGCTCGGTCCTCGCGATGAGCGACCAACGCATCAGGCGCCGCGAGTTTGTCGTCGCGGCGGCCGCGGCGGCCGCGGGCGCCGCGGCCGCCGGGTGCTCGGAGGTGGCCGCACGTCCGCGCCGCCGCGTGCACCGCCGGGAGGATGTCGTCGTGGTCGGAGCGGGGCTGGCGGGGCTCGTCGCCGCCCGCGAGATCGCGCGCGCCGGGCGCTCGGTCGCGGTGCTCGAGGCGCGCGACCGCGTCGGCGGGCGGATGTTGGACCGGCCGATCGCCGGCGGCGAGGTCATCGACCTCGGCGCCGAGTTCATCGGCCCGACCCAGAACCGCATCCGCGCGCTCGTCGACGAGCTCGGGATCGAGACGTTCCCGAGCGCCGGCGCCGGCCGCAACGTCGATGTCGCCGGCGGCCGGCGCACGACGTATCTCGACACCGGGCTCACCGGTACCGCGCCGCCCGACCCGTCGCTGCTCGTCGACCTGCTGCTCGTCATCCCCAGGCTCGACGCGATGGCCCGCAAGGTACCCGTGGACGCGCCGCACACCGCGCCCGGGGCGGACCGGCTCGACAGCGAGTCGCTGGCGAGCTGGCTGCGGCGCAGCTCGACCGGCAGCCGGCGCTTCATGGAGTTCGCGGCCGTGGCCACGCGGCCGATCTTCGGTGCCGAGCCGCGCGAGCTCTCGCTGCTCTTCACGCTCTTCTACATCGCGGCGTCCGGCGACGAGCGGACGCCCGGGACCTTCGAGCGCAACTTCAACACCCGCAACGGCGCGCAGCAGGACCGCATCGACGGCGGGACGCAGCAGATCGCCGAGCGGATCGCGCGCGAGCTCGGGAGGCGGGTCGTGCGCGGCGCTGCGGTGCGCCGGATCGTCGCCGGGCGCGGCTTCGTCGACGTCGTCTCCGACCGCTACGTCAACCGCGCCCGGCACGTCGTCGTCGCGCTGCCGCCGGCGCTCGCCGGGCGGGTCCTCTACGACCCGGCGCTGCCGGCGCTGCGCGACGGCCTGACGCAGCGCATGCCGCAGGGGCAGCTCGTGAAGGTCCAGGCGATCTACGAGCGGCCGTTCTGGCGCGACGACGGGCTCAACGGCTCGTCGATCTCCGACGTCGGGCCGTGCAACGTCACGTTTGACAGCTCGCCGCGGTCGGGCCGGCCGGGCGCGCTCCTGGGCTTCGTCGGCGGCGACGAGGCGCGGCGCTTCATGCGGTTGCCCGCGCCGGAGCGCAGGCGCGCCGCGCTCGCGAGCCTCGCGCGCTGCTTCGGCCCGCGGGCGCTGGAGCCGCTCGACTACCTCGAGGCCGATTGGGCGTCGGAGCCGTACTCGCGCGGCGGCCCCGTCGGCATCGCGCCGCCCGGCGTGCTGACGACGTACGGTGCCGCGTTGCGCGAGCCCATCGGCGCGATCCACTGGGCCGGCGCCGAGACGTCGACGTACTGGAACGGCTACATGGACGGCGCGGTGCGGTCGGGCGAGCGAGCGGCCGCCGAGGTGCTCGCGGCGCTGTAGGGGATACTCGCCTCGTGCTGCCGACCGAGCATCTCCTCGCGTTCGTCCTCATCGCGGTCGTGCTCATCCTCGTGCCTGGCCCGAGCGTGCTGTTCGTCGTCACGCGCTCGCTGACGCTCGGCGCGCGTGCGGGCCTCGCGACCGTCGCCGGCAACGCCACCGGTGTCTACGTGCAGGTCGTGGCCGTCGCGTTCGGGATCGGCGCGCTCGTGCAGGAGTCGATCCACGTCTTCACCGCGATCAAGCTCATCGGAGCCGCGTACCTCGTCTACCTCGGCGTGCAGACGTTCCGCCACCGCCGCTCGCTCGTCGCCGCGCTCGACGCGCCGGTCGAGCGCAAGCTCGCGCGGCGGATCTTCGCCGATGCCTTCGTCGTCGGGCTCTTCAACCCGAAGGTCATCGTCTTCTTCATGGCGATCCTGCCGCAGTTCGTCGACCGTTCGGCGGGCGGCGTGCCGCTGCAGATGCTGCTGTTCGGCGCGATCTTCTGCCTCCTCGCGCTCGTGTGCGACAGCATCTGGGCGCTGACCGCGGGCGCCGCGCGGGCGTGGCTCGCCGGCTCGCCGCGGCGGCTGGAGGCGATCGGCGGCACCGGCGGCATCGTCATGGTCGGCCTCGGCGCCGGCATCGCGCTCACGGGACGCAAGGACTAGAAGGCCGAGGCGCCCGCGGCGGGGCGCAGTTCGTGTCGCCCGGGCGCAAGCGAGTCGCCTTTTCGTTGACACGGGAGGGAAACGCGACTCGCGTGCGCGTCCGAACACGCTCCGCGACCAGGCGCGAGCAGCCTCAGGCGTCGCCCCAGCGCTCGAGGAACGCCACCTCGTCGAGTCCGGCGAGGTCCTCGCGCAGGCGGCGCGCCTGGCGGGCGGCGTCGGGCGCCGGCAGGTCCCAGAAGAGCACGACCTCGCCCGAGGCCACCTCCACCACCTCGAGATGGTCGATGCGCGACCGGTCCAGCCGCGCCGGGCGGCGGTTGGAGCGCGTATGCAGCAGCCGGAAGCTGCGATTTGCCCGCATATAGCGAAACGTAGCTCGCGCCGTCCCGGCGTGCGTCACGCGTCAGCGGCCGCGGGTGATCCGGTCCCAGGCGCGGCGCAGCACCGCCTGCACGGGGTTCTCCAGCTGATCATCGCCGGCCTCGCGCGCTCGGCCGCCGCCGCGCCGCTGGGTGTCCCGCAGCGCGGAGCGGTCGACCGACAACAGGACTCCGCGCTCGTGCAGGCCGGCGATCTGCTCGGCGTCGGCGAAGAGATGACGCCCCGGCAGCGGGAGCGTATGGACGACCACGCCCTCGAAGATGTCGGCCTGCTCGTCCGCGACGACCTCATCGACCACGCCGATCCGCTTGCGCTCGACGTCGTACACGGGAGTTCCCTCCCTCAGGGCGATGAACGCGATCGGCGGCCCGAGGTCCACGGCGCCCAGTATCGCGGCTGAGCCGATCAGAGGCTGCTGCGGAAGGTGATCCGCGTGCAGCCGTGCAGCTTGTAGCGGGCCTTGGACCGGTGGCTCACGAAGACGAGCGGCTGCTTCGTCGTGCACGTGATCGAGCCGCGCCCGAAGTGCGCGTGGACGCGGTCGGCACCGCCGTTGGTCACGATCGTGTTCGTCCCGTGGCTGGCATAGATGTGGTCCTTGCCGGGGCCGCCGGTGATGACGTCGCGCTGGGTGGCCGGCTGCCCGGAGGGCTTGTAGTCGCCCCACATGACGTCGCCGACGTCGCCGGCGGTGATCGTGTCGTTGCCGTGACCGCCGAGCAGCTCGTTGTGCTTGTTGCGCAGGCCGCGCAGCGGCGTCTCCTCGTCGTGCTTGTGGATGACGAGCTTGCCGTCGATCTTGGGCCACTCCTTGTGGTTCGCCTTCTGGGCGGGCGCCGCGGCCACCCACGCCGTGAAGAGCGCCGCGACCGCGACCGCCGTCAGCCATCCGCGCAACGACGTCATGCCAACAGGCTACGCGGTCAGCGCCCGCGCGACACCGTCGAGCGCGTCCTCGCCGTGGAAGACGCGGCCATCCGGAAGCCGCAGCGCGGGCACGTCGCGCACGCCGCGGCGCTCGGCGAGCGCCGTGGCCTGGTCGAGCGCGCTCGCGATCGAGCGCATCGCCGCGCCCTTCAGGACCGCCCGCGGATGCATCTCGCAGGCGGCCGCGGCGATGAGCACGTTGTCGGGCGCGCCGAGGTCGCGGCCGCCCGCGAACGCCTGGCGGAACGCCGCGATCGAGAACGCGACCACGCGGCCGATGTGGCCGGCGTAGGTCGCGGCGCGCATCGCGAACGCGCTGTCGCACGGAAACGGGTCCGGCCAGCGGACCGGCTGCAGCCCGCGCCGCGCGGCGGCGCGCTCGATGCGATCGAAGAACGCCTCGCGGTCGGTCGCGCAGCGGAAGCCGTCGAGCGAGTCGGCGCCCGGCAGCCGCGCTGCCATGACCGGGATCCAGACGGCCGCCGGCAGCAGCGAGATGACGCGTTCGGCCATGAGGTAGGCCTCCGGGCTCGCGAGATCGAAATAGAAGGCAGGCCGGCCGGAGGCGTCGGGCTCCACGCCTCAACCGTAGCCACGCCGCGCGCGTTACTCCGAAAAATCAGCCGTGGATGACCCAGCCGGCCGCGTCACGGGCGGCCTCCATGACCGCCTCCGACAGCGTCGGGTGGCCGTGCACGATGCGCGCGACCTCGGCGTAGCCGCCCTCGAGCGCGCGGACGTTCACGAGCTCCTGGATGAGCTCGGTCGCGCGCGAGCCGACGATGTGGCCGCCCAGCAGCTCGCCGTACGTGCGCTCGCCGACGATCTTCACCAGGCCGCTGCGATCGCCGTAGACGGTGCCGGCGCCGACGGCGCCGTACTGCAGCTTGCCGACGACGACGTCGTGGCCCGCGTCGCGCGCCTGCTGCTCGGTGAGCCCGAAGCTGCCGACGTTCGGATAGCAGAACGTCGCCCGCGGGATGTCGACGTACTCGATCGGGTGCGTCTCGAGGCCGGCCGCATCCTCGACGGCGATGATGCCCTCGTCGGAGGCCTTGTGCGCGAGCGCGGGGCCGGGGACGAGGTCGCCGATCGCGTAGACGCCCGCCAGCGACGTGCGCAGCGCGCCGTCGACGGCGACGAGCCCGCCGTCGGTGAGCGCGATGCCCGCCTCCTCGAGGCCGAGACCCTCGGTGTCGGGTGCCCGGCCCGCCGCGATGACGAGCCACTCCGCCGACTGCGGCTCGCCGGCGACCGTGCACGTCACGGCGTCGGGGCCCGACCGCACGTCCTCGACGAAGACGCCGGTGCGCACCGCGATGCCCTGCTTCTTGAAGGCGCGGTCGGCGAGCTTGGCGATGTCCGCGTCCTCGGTCGGCAGCACGCGGTCCAGGCCCTCGTAGAGCGTCACGTCGCTGCCCAGGCGGGCGTAGGCGGAGGCGATCTCGGTGCCGGAGGCGCCGGCGCCGACCACGCCGAGCGTCGCGGGCAGCTGCGGCAGCGCCCACGCCTCCTCCGTGCCGATGACGCGGCCGCCGAACTGCGTCCCCGGCAGCGCCTTGGGCACCGAGCCGGTCGCGAGGACGACCGTCGTCGCCGCGATGTCCGTGCCGTCGAAGTTGCCGCCGACCTTCACGTTGCCGTCGTCGGTCACCGATCCGTGGCCCTCGATGACGTCGATGCCGTTCTTCCTGAAGAGGCCGCTGACACCGCCCGTGAGCGTCTTGACGACCCTGCCGCGCCGCTCCCCGACCGCTGCGAAATCGACCTCCGGCGCCGGCACCCTGATGCCGAAGTCCCCGGCGTCGCGGATCTCCGTGAGGACGTCGGCGACGCGCAGCACGGCCTTCGCGGGGATGCAGGCGTAGTTCAGGCAGCGACCGCCGATGCGGTCGGACTCCACGACGGCGGTGCGCATGCCGAGCTGGGCGGCCCGGATCGCCGCGACGTAGCCGCCCGGCCCGGAGCCGATGACGATGCAGTCATAGGAGGACTCGACCATGGGCGGTGACCCTACCGAGTCGGTTCCGTGGGACGGCGCTCCGGCATCTGCAGGCGCGCCATCGCCCGCACGAGCTTCCAGAACAGCCAGCCCATCAGTCCGATCGCGACGACGGGCACGATCGCGTCGTACCAGCGCTGCACGCCGATGAGGTACAGCGAGAAGAAGACGATCTGGATGCCGAGGATCGTCTGGAAGCCGAGCACCGCCCAGTACTGGCGCGCGAGCATGCCGACCCCGGCGACCACGAGCAGAGCGGTCGTGACCGCGGTCGTCACGGACGGGTCGCCGGTGGCCGACGAGAGGTCGTTGCCGCTCGCGGCCGCCACGGCATTCGCGACGGCGAAGACGAGCGCCACGGCGGCGGCGAGCGTCACGACGCGCGGCCGCTCGCCCGGGGCGAGCGGCTCGAGGCCGGCGCGGACCGCGTCGTCGCGGGCGCGGCCGCGCGCGTAGCCGCGGCGCATCGGATCGTCGTCCGGCGGCGTCCGCGGGGCGGCCGGCTCGGGCACGCCCGTCCGCACGGCGCGCCCGCGCTTGCGGCTACGTCCGCCCATGGATGAGCTCGGCATCGAGCGCGGCGAGCAGCCCCACGGCCGCCGCGCGCGGGTCGGCGGCGCCGGCGATCGCCCGCACGACCGCGATCCGCCGGGCGCCCGCCGCAACGACCGCACCGGCGTTCGCCGCGTCGATCCCGCCGATCGCGAAGAACGGGACGGACGCGTGCGCGGCGGCGTGGCGTACGAGTTCGAGGCCGACGGCCGGCCGGCCGGGCTTCGTCGGCGTGGCGTAGACGGGACCGACGCCGATGTAGTCGGCGTCGCCGGCGGCGGCGATGTCCGCCGGCGTGTGAGTCGAGCGCCCGACGAGCGCGTGCGGTCCGGCGAGCGCGCGCGCCGCCGCGACGTCCATGTCGTCCTGGCCGACGTGGCAGCCGTCGGCGCCTGCGACGGCGACGAGGTCGGGCCGGTCGTTGAGAATGAGCAGTGCCCCGGTCTCGTCGCAGCGCCGGCGGGCCGTCGCGGCGGCCGCGAGCAGCTCCTGATCGGAGGCGTGCTTGTCGCGCAGCTGCACGACGTCGACGCCGCCTTCCAGCGCCGCCGCGAGCACCTCGCCCAGCGCCATGGTTCCGGGGCGCGTGGCGCAGACGAGGTAGAGCGCCGCCCGCTGTAGTCGGGCTCGGCGGTCGCTGAGGTCGGGCATCGCGGCCATTGTGGCAACGCCTGCGGGATATGCGTGCGGGTGCACTAGCATGGGTGTAACGGGAGCCCGTGATCGCGGGCTGAGAGGGCATTTGTGCCGACCGTCAACAGCTGATCCGGATCATGCCGGCGAAGCGAGGTGTCATGCCGCAGGACCCAACTGCATCATCCGTCGTCGTCATCGGCGGCGGCGTCATCGGCCTCTCGGTCGCCTGGCGCGCCGCGCAGCACGGCCACGCCGTCTGCGTGCTCGAGCGGGGGGAGCTGGGCGCGGGCGCGTCCCGCGTGGCGGCCGGGATGCTCGCGCCGGTGACCGAGGCCGACGCCGGGGAGCTTGCGCTGCTGGAGCTCGGGCTGCGCAGCGCACGGTCGTGGCCGGCGTTCGCCGGCGAGCTGGCGGAGGCGTCCGGCGCCGACTCCGGCCTGCATCGCTGCGGGACGCTCGTCGTCGCGCGCGACGGCGACGAGGCCGCAGCGCTGGAGCGCGAGCTCGCGCTGCGCGTCCACCTCGGGCTCGACGTCGAGCGCGTCCTCCCGAGTGCGGCCCGGCGCCTGGAGCCGGCGCTGGCGCCGACGCTGCGCCTCGCGCTCTCGGTCGCCGGCGACCATGCCGCCGACCCGCGCGCGCTCCTGCTGGCGCTGACGGAGGCCGCCCGCCGCGCCGGAGCGCAGCTGCGCACCGGGACGAGCGTGCAGTCGATCCGCGTCGAGCATGGTGTCGTCGCCGGCGTCGAGCTGGCGGGCGGCGAGCTCGTGCCGGCAGGACAGGTCGTGGTCGCGGCAGGCGCCTGGAGCGGCGCGATCGGTGGACTGCCCGCCGGCGCCGCCGTACCGCTGCGGCCGGTCAAGGGGCAGATCCTGCGGCTGTGCGATCCGCAGGGCGCGGGGCTGCTCGAGCGGATCGTGCGCTTCGAGGGCGGCTACCTCGTCCCGCGCGGCGACGGGCGCTACGTCCTCGGCGCGACGATGGAGGAGCGCGGCTTCGACACGACGGTGACCGCCGGGGCGCTCTACGAGCTCCTGCGCGACGCGTGCGAGCTCGTCCCGGGCGTCCACGAGCTCGTCCTCGAGGAGGCGGCGGCGGGCCTGCGCCCGGCGACGCCGGACAACGCGCCCGTGCTCGGCGTCGCCGACGACGTCGAGGGCCTCGTCTGGGCGACCGGCCATCACCGCAACGGGATCCTCCTGGCGCCGGTGACGGCCGACATCGTCGCCGGGGTCCTCGACGGCACCCCGGGCCCGCCGGCGTTCGCCCCCGGTCGCTTCGCCCCCGTGCCCGAGGAGGCGGCGGCGTGATCTACGTCAACGGCAAGCCGGTGCAGTCGACCTCGCAGCCGACGATCCGCGACCTGTTGCTCGAGCTCGACATCGACCCCGACCGCGCGGGCATCGCGGTCGCGGTCGACTCCGAGGTCGCGCGTCGTGGCACGTGGCCGACGCAGACGCTCGCCGACGGCGCGCACGTGGAGATCGTGACCGCGACGCAGGGCGGGTGAGCGGCATGATCGCTGCGCTCGTCATCGCCGGTCGCAGCTTCCGCTCACGACTGATCCTGGGGACCGGCGGCTTCACGCGCATGGCGACGCTCGCCGACGCCATCGACGCATCCGAGACGGAGCTCGTGACCGTCGCGATGCGCCGCGTCGAACCCGGCAGCGACGGCTCGCTGCTGGACGTCATCGCCGCCAAGGGCGTCGACGTCCTGCCGAACACCGCCGGCTGCTTCACCGCGCGCGACGCCGTGCGCACCGCCCAGCTCGCGCGCGAGGCGCTGGAGACCGACTGGGTCAAGCTGGAGGTCATCGGCGACGAGCGCACGCTCCTGCCGGACGCGCCCGAGCTGCTCGTCGCGGCGGAGCAGCTCGTCGACGACGGCTTCGTCGTGCTGCCCTACTGCAACGACGATCCGATCCTCGCGCGCCGCCTCGAGGACGTCGGCTGCGCTGCGGTCATGCCGCTGGGATCGCCGATCGGCAGCGGCCGCGGCATCGCGAACCCCGCGAACCTGACGCTCATCGTCGAGCAGGCGGGGGTGCCGGTGATCCTCGACGCCGGCGTCGGCACGGCCTCCGATGCGGCGCTCGCGATCGAGCTCGGCTGCGGCGGCGTGCTCTGCGCGAGCGCGATCTCGCGCGCGACCGACCCGGTCGCGATGGCGCACGCGATCCGTCACGCCGTGCTGGCGGGCGCGCTGGCCAGCGGCGCCGGCCGGATCCCCCGGCGCACGCACGCACGCGCCAGCTCGCCGCTGGAGGGCATGCCGGAGCTCGCCGAGTGACTGCACGCCATTGCTCGACCGTGGCGACCGCGGACGTGAAAGCTTGGTCCTCGCGATGACCCCGCGCCGCGGCGCGGACGGCCTCGCCAACCGCTTCCTCGCGGCGTGGTCCGCGGCGGACATCGGCGCCGAGCTGGCGGCGACGTGCGCGCCCGACCTGCACTACGAGGATCCGCTGACGTTCAAGGGGCCGCTGCACGGTCCCGGCGCGCTGACCGAGCATGCCGCGCGGTTGCGGACCGCTGCGCCCGACGCGCGCCTGGAGGGCGCGGGCGAGCGCCTCACCAACGGGCGCTTCGTCGCCGCGCCGGTGCGGCTGCTGGGGACCCACAGCGGCGAGCTCGACGGCTTCCCGCCGAGCGGCCGCGAGGTCTCGCTGCACGCCGTCTTCTACTGCGAGCTCGACGAGGCACGGACTCACCTGTGGCGTGTCCGGGCGTTCTTCGACCTCTACGACGCCGCGATCCAGCTCGGCGTCCTGCCGAAGCCCGGCTCGGTGGGCGAGCGCGCGCTCCTGCTCCTGCGCGGCTTCGGGCTGCGCGCCGGCTTCTAGGCTCCTACTTCGTGACGGTGATGGTCCCGACCATCCCGGAGTGGATCGTGCACACGTAGTCGATCTTGCCGGGCTTGTCGAGCTTGTACGTGTACGTGCCGCCGCCGCTGAAGGTGTTCGACTGGAAGTTCTCGCCCTTCGTCGCCACGACGTTGTGCGGGTAGCTGTCGTCGTTCGTCCACTTCACCGTCTGGCCGACCTTGCCGGTGACCTTCTCGGGGATGAACGTGTTGTTCTTCATCGAGACCTGGATGGCCGCCCGCTTGGTCGCCCCGGCGGTCGTCGTGGTCGAGGCCGGCGCCGCCGCCTTGTTCTTCGCTGGAGCCGAGCCGCTCTTGTTGTCGCTTCCGCAGCCGGCGACGAAGGCGCCCCCCAACGCCAGCGCGCCACACGACAGGACTGTGATGATGCGAATGGACATGCGTTCTCCCGGAGATCGGTGCCGGAGGCGAGGTTAACCGGCGGTCCGGTCGCCGAGCGCCAGCACCGGCACGACGACCGGCGCGTGGTCGGAGAGTCGCCCATGGTCGAGCACCCGCACCGGACCGTCCGCCACCACGAGGTGGCCGAGGACGTGGTCGACCCCGTGGCCGCCGAGGCGCTCGAAGCGCGGCGCCTGCGGGTCGGGCACGTTGAAGTCGCCGCCGAGCAGCGCCGCTCCGCCGCCGGCCCAGGCCAGCGTCGCCGTGGCGGCTTTGACGATGTCGGCACGCGCCCGCGCAGCGGAGTGCACCTGCGCGTGGAGGTTCGAGCACCACGGCACGCCGTCGAGCGCCACCGCGTGGCACACGCGCCGCTCCGGCCAGCGCCGCAGAAGCACGCGGCGGTGATCGGTGATCCGCGCGCTCGCGCGGCGGACGAGGATGGCGTTCGCTCCGCCGCCGCCGGACTTCACAAGGTCCGGCCAGCGGTCGGCCAGTGCGCGGCGCAGCGCCGGCAGCTCGTTGCGCGACGTCGGGGCCGTGCGCACATCGGCGCCGCAGGCGCGCGCGAGCGCCGTCGCCCACCACGGCGGGACCTCCTGCAGCAGCGCGACGTCCCACGCCCAGCCGGCGAGCGCCGCGGCGAACTCGCCCTGCAGATCGCGTCCCGCGGGCGGCACCGCGCGGCCATGGTAGAGGTTCCAGGTCAGCACCCGCATCGGCCCATAGACTGCCCGGCTTGACGCGCCACCTGCTGACCGGGACCGAGCTCGAGCGCGACGAGCTGCGCACGCTGCTGGACCGCGCCGACGCGCTGAAGGCTGCGCCGCTGTCGTCGCGGGCGCTCGAGGGGCGCAGCGTCGCGCTCATCTTCGAGCGCCCGTCGACGCGCACGCGGCTGTCCTTCGAGGCGGGGATCTTCGAGCTCGGCGGCCAGCCGGTCGTCCTGCGCGCGGGTGAGCTGCAGCTCTCGCGCGGCGAGTCCGTCGGCGACACCGCCCGGGTCCTCTCGCGCCACATGGCCGCCGTCGGCGTCCGCACCGGACCCGACGCGTTGCTGCAGGAGCTTGCGGGCGCCGCGACCGTGCCGGTGTTCAACATGCTCACCGAGGGTCATCACCCCTGTCAGGTACTCGCCGACCTCATGACGCTGCGCGAGGAGTTCGGCCGTCTCGAGGGGCTGCGCGTCGCATATGTCGGCGACGGCAACAACGTCGCTCGGTCGCTGGCGCTGCTCGGCGCGCTCGCCGGGGTCGAGGTCGCGGTCGCCTCGCCGGTGGGCTACACGCTGACCGGCGCGCCCGACGCGCTGCTGACGACCGACCCGGCTGAGGCCGTCGCCGGCGCGCACGCCGTCTACGCCGACGTCTGGGTGAGCATGGGCGACGAGCAGACCGCCGACGAGCGGCGCGCGGCGCTCGCGCCGTACCGGCTCGACGACGCGCTGCTGGACCGCGCGGCGCCGGGCGCGATCGCGCTGCACTGCCTGCCGGCGCACCCCGGCGAGGAGATCACCGCGGAGCTCCTCTACGGTTCGCGCCAGCGCATCTGGGAGCAGGCCGAGAACCGCCGCCACGCACAGAAGGCCCTGCTCGAGCTGCTGCTGAGGTAGCCTCGCCCGACGGGGAGATCGAGGTCCGGGGAGGCCCGCCGATGCCGCAGCCCAAGAAGCCAGGCTCGTCCGCTCGCAAGGGTTCGACGGGGAGGCCCGCAGCGCGCAAGCCCGCCCGCAAGGCGGCGTCTCCGAAGCCCGCGGCAAGCAACCGCGCGCCCGCACGGCCGGCGGCGGCCTCGGCTCCGAAGCAGGCTGCGGCGCCGCCCGGGGCGGGTGGGTCCGAAGCCTCCGACGACGCCCTGCACGCGGCCCTCGCATCGGTCCGCGACCTGCTCTCGCGCGGGGTCGTCATCAGCAGCGACCGCCTGCAGGAGACCGTCGACGAGGCGGTCCGGCGCGGGCGGATGACCCGCGACGACGCCGAGGAGCTCGTGACGAGCGTCATGCAGATCGGGCGCCGGCAGGCGCAGGACGCGCTCGCCGACCTCGAGGCCCGCGTCGAGCGCTCGGCGACGCAGACGCGCCGGGTCGCGCGCTCGCGCGCGCGCAGCGTCGCCGCCGCGGCGCGCCACGCGCCGGGTACCGATCGCGCGCTGAGGGCCGTCGACCGTGCGCGGCGCGCCGCCGGCCTCGGCTCGCCGTTTCCGATCAGCGGCTACGACGAGCTGACCGCGGCGCAGGTGAAGGAGCGACTCGGCGAGCTGTCGCCCGCCGAGCTGCGCAAGGTCCGCGACCACGAGCGTCGCACCGCGAACCGCAAGTCGATCCTCGCGGCGATCGAGAAGCGGTTGCGGTAGCGCCGTTGCGATCTTCGCGGGCTGAGACCGCGAACATCGCAACGCGACAGTCGGTGCGGGCGGCCCACCTATGCTGGTGGCCGATGGAATCGCCCACCTTCACCCGTCCCGAGCGCGGCGCCGTGCTCGAGCTGCAGGTCGACGCGCTCGCCTACGGCGGCAACGGCGTCGCGCGCCTGGAGGCCGGCGGCGACGGCCGCGGCTACGTCGTCTTCGTCAGCGGCGCGGTGCCGGGCGACCGCGTCCGCGCCGTCGTCAGCAAGCGCAAGCGTGCCTACGCCGAGGCGCGCACGCTCGAGGTCCTCTCGCCCAGCCCGGAGCGGATCGCGCCGCTCGCCGACCACCCCGGCGCGCCCTGGCAGGTGCTGCCCTACGAGCGCCAGCTCGCCGTCAAGCAGGAGCAGGTGCACGACGCGCTGACGCGCATCGGCCACCTCGACGGCTTCGCGCTCGACGACATGGTCCCCGCGGTCGAGACATGGCGCTACCGCAACAAGCTCGAGTACTCGTTCGGCACCGACGGCGCCGGCGAGCTCGTGTGCGGCTTCCATGCCCCCGGCTCGTGGCACGACATCGTGCCGGTCACGGACTGCCTGCTCGCCTCCGAGCGCTCGAACGCGGCGCGCGAGCAGGTCCTCGCGTGGTGTCGCGCGCAAGGCCTGCAGGCGATGGACCGCCGGACTCACAGTGGCATCTTGCGAAACCTCGTCGTGCGCGAGGGGCGGCGCACGGGTGAGCTGCAGGTGCGGCTCGTCACCGGACCAGGCGAGCTCGACCGTGCGAGCCTCGCGGCCGCCGTCGACTGCGAGGGCCTCATGTGGACGCGCACCGACGCGCTGGCCGAGACGACCCAGGGTGGCACGACCGAGCTCGTGGCGGGTGCGCCGGCGCTCGAGGAGGAGCTGTGCGGGCTGCGCCTGGCGATCTCGCCGCTGGCGTTCTTTCAGACGAACACGGAGATGGCCGAGCGGCTGTACGCCGTCGCCGCGCAGCTCGCCGGCCTGCAGGGCTGGGAGCGCGTCTACGACCTCTACTGCGGCATCGGCACGGTCGGGCTGAGCCTCGCCGCCCGCGCCGGCGAGGTCTGGGGCCTCGAGATCGTCGAGGAGGCAGTCGCCGATGCGATCGCCAACGCGCGCCGCAACGAGATCGACAACGCCCGCTTCTTCGCCGGCGACGTCCGGCTGGCGCTGCGCGAGCTGACGGCGCAGGCCGGCCGCCCCGACGTCTGCCTCGTCGACCCACCGCGCGCGGGCCTGTCGCAGAAGATCGTGCGCCGCATCATCGAGGCCGCCCCGCGGCGGATCGTCTACATCTCCTGCAACCCGACGACGCTGGCGCCGAACGCCGCGCAGCTCGTCGAGGCCGGCTACGTGCTGCGTCGCGTCGCGCCGGTCGACATGTTCCCGCAGACGCCGCACATCGAGTGCGTGGCGCTGCTGGAGCGCGCGGCGTAGCGCGCGGGCCGCGCGGAGCCAGGGGGACGGTCACGAGAGGACGAGATGACGCGTACCACTGCCGCAGTGCTCGCCGGGATCGCCGCCGCCGCCCCGCTGGCCGGCAGCCCGTCAGCAACCCGGCCCGCACGACGTGGGTCACGTCGCGGCGGTCGCCATAGGCGCTGCACGCCGTCGACGGACCTCCCGCGTGTTCCCGCGCCGGCAGCACGCCGTGGCGTCCGCGCAGGCGGCGTAGGCGCCGCAGCCGCCGCCGCTCAGCGCCCGCGCAACGCCCGCAACTCGGCCCGCAGCTGCACGACCTCGGCCTCCAGCCGTGCGACCCGTTCGTCGAGGGGGAGCTCGACGAGCTCGCGCTCGGGAGCCGCCGGCATCGGCCGCCCGGGCGCGCGGACGACCGCCGGCGCGATCTCGGGCACCGGCGTGGTGACCGCCGCGGCCGGGGCCGGCTCGGGCGCGTCGTCGTCGCTCAGGCGGTGCCCGTAGCGCTCCTCCTTCTGGCCCGGGAGGCGCGGGAGCTGCCGGACGAGGTCACGGTCGATGAGGTGCTCGAGCGTGTCGTGGACGGCCGCGAGGTCGGCGAACGGATGCAGGCGCTCGGTGCGCCCCTTGAGCTCACCGGGCGTCTGCGGCCCGCGCAGCATGAGCACGCACAGGACCGCGAGCTCGTCGGGCGCGCTCGTGAGCGCCTCGTCGAGCAGGTGGCGGTACTTCGACGCGCGGCTGCCGGCGCCGCTCGCAAGCCGCGCCCAGCGGCGGCGGCTCAGGCGGGCGATCGCGTCGCGGATCGTCGCTTCGTCGTAGTCGACGACGGGGTCGCGGTTCGTCGACTGGTTGCACGCCGCGCGCAGGGCGTTCAGCGTGAGCGGATAGGTGTCGGGCGTCGCGCGCTGCTTCTCGATGAGGCAGCCGAGGACGCGGGTCTCAGCCGCGGTGAGGTCCACTTACTCGCGGTCGGGGCCGCCCTTGGGCGCTTTGGAATCCTCGTTGAGGCTGCGCAGCCAGTCCGAGAGCTGCTGGCCGGCCGAGTTGACGTGCTCGCCCGCCTCGCGGAAGAGGTCCTTGAAGCGGTCGCTGTAGTGCGTCGCGGCGTCGGCGGCCTCCTCGCGCACCCGGCGCTCGTGGCCGCGGCGGGCGTACTCGCCGCCGACGATGCGGTCGTACTCGCCGTCGCGCACCCAGGTCAGCAGCTCGTGGACGCGCTTGACGGGCAGCGAGTGGCTCTGGCGCAGGTCCGTCAGCAGGCGCTGCAGGCGGTCCAGGCCCTCGCCGGCCTCCGTGTACTCCATCGCCTGGCGCATGAACGCCTCGAGGTTGAGGTCCGCGGCCTTCGCCCCTCCCGACATCGTCATGAGCATCTTGCAGACCAGGCGCGGGTCGCGCGTGACGATCGCCGCGGCCCGGTCGCACGTGAGCTCGGACGCGCGCGACCACTCCAGCAGCGCGTACTGCACCGCGGCGAGCGGCATCGCGATCGGCAGGCGCGTCGTGCCCATCCGCAGGATGATCTCCAGCGCCGTGCGGTAGAGGACGTGGTCCGAGAGGATGTGGGCCACCTCGTGGGCGATGACCGCCTCGAGCTGCGCGTCGTCCAGCAGCGAGACCGTCGCGCTGTTGAGCACGACGATCGGCTTGCCGGCCCCGACGGTCATCGCGTTGGCCATCGGCTGCTGCGTGATGTAGAGGTCGTACTCGTCGGGCATGTCCAGCACGCCGAGGACGTGCTGGTAGAGCGTCCAGATCGCCGGCAGCTGATCCGGGCTGAGGCGCACCGACGCCCCGAGGTAGGTCTGGCGCAGCGCGCGCTCGTAGCCGAACTCGATGAGCTTGCGTACGACGAGGTCCAGCATCGGTATCGCGGCCAGCGCAGCGGTCGCGGCGCGGTCGGCCGGGTGCTCGTACGCCTTTGGCGAGATGCCGGTCAGCCGGTAGGCCTCCGCTGGCGTCGTCACCACCTCAGCTTAGTGGACGCCGCGCTCCCCGTCTGGCGTCTAGACTCCGCGCCCGTGCGTGCCGCCACGATCCGCGACGGCGAGGTTCTCGTCATGGAGCACTTCGATCCCGAGCCCGGAGCCGGCGAGGTTCTCGTCCGCGTCCGCGGCGCCGGGCTCAACGGCGCCGACATGCTCCAGCGCAAGGGCCGCTATCCCGCCCCGCCCGGCAGCCCGCCCGACATCCCGGGGCTCGAGCTGGCGGGCGAGGTCTGCGGGCTCGGCCCCGGCGCGACGCGCTTCAGCGAGGGCGACCGCGTGATGGGGATCGCCGGCGGCGGCGGCCAGGCCGAGCTTGCGGTCGTCCACGAGCGCCAGCTCATGCCGGTGCCAGACGCCGTCGCGTTCCCGGACGCGGGCGGCTTGCCCGAGGTCTTCACGACCGCCCACGACGCCCTCTTCACGCGGGCCGGCCTGCGACCCGGCGAGCGCCTGCTCGTCCACGGCGCGGCGGGCGGCGTCGGCACGGCGGCCGTCCAGCTCGGCCACGCGATCGGCGCGCACGTCACGGCGACGGTGCGCAACCCCGCCGCGCGCGACCTCGTCGCCGGGCTCGGCGCCGAGGAGGTCATCGAGCCCGAGGGCTTCGAGGAGCACGGCCCGTTCGACGTCATCCTCGAGCTCGTGGGGGCACCCAACCTGGCCGGGAACGTCAAGGCGCTCAACGAGGACGGCCGGATCGTCGTCATCGGAATCGGCGCCGGCGCCAAGGCCGAGCTGAACCTCGCGGCGCTCATGGGCAAGCGCGGCCGGATCATGGCATCGACGCTGCGCGCCAGGCCGCTCGAGCAGAAGGCGGCAACCGCGCGCGCGGTCGAGCGCGAGGTGCTGCCGCTGTTCGAGCGCGGTGACCTTCGCGTGCCCGTCGCCGACGTCTTCGAGCTCGACGACGTCGCCGCCGCCTACGACCACTTCGCGGCGGGCGGCAAGCTTGGCAAGGTGATCCTGACGCCGTAGCTCACTCGGCGCGCAGGAGCGCCGGGATGCGATCCAGGTTCGGCAGCAGGTAGCCGGCCGCGAGCAGCGGCAGGGCCGGGATCATGCGGTCGAGCAGCTCACCGAGCGCGAGCGATCCGAGCAGCCCGAGCAGCAGGCCGACGATCGTCGCGGTGCGGCGGAACCCGTAGTGCCACGCCCAGGCCGCGAACATCGAGAGAAACAGCGCGTCGGACAGCCCGAGGTGCCCGGCGCTGCCGGCATCCCCCCACGCGGGCATCTCGAACGACAGCGGATCGGTGCTGTCGGTGCCGCTCTCGGCCAGCCGCGAGGTCGGCCCGCTCGCGACCGACCAGATGTCGATCGCCGCGACGAAGATCGGCACCGCGATTGCGATGACCGGCGTCGCCAGCCAGCGCGCGAAGAGCAGCCCGATCGCACCGGCCAGCAGCGCCTCGGGGACGTTGGCGGCGGCGCCGGCACCGGCGGCGTTCAGCGCTGCCACGAGCAGCCCCGCGCCGAGGACGATGAGCAGCGGCCCGATGAGCGTCCCGTGCGCCGGTAGCAGCGCAAGCGTGGTCGCCGCGACGACGAGCATCCCGACCCCGCCGGCGACCACCATCGTCGTGTCGCCGTCCGGCAGCGCGGGCAGCGCGGGAGCGGCGATGAAATAGGCGAGCGCGGCGAGCGGCGTTGCGAGCGCGAGCGTCCCCGGGCCGGGGCGGCAGCGGTGGCGGGTCAATAGGGCGGGAGGTCGGCGTACCAGTCGCCGAGCACCCTGAAGGCCGACCAGAACGCGCGCTTGGCGGTGTCCTCGTCGAGCGCCTCGTCGATGTTCGGCACGTAGAGCGCCTCGATCGACGGCGTCAGGCGCTGCAGCTCGCCGGGCTGCGCGAGCACCTGCTGCGCGAGCGGCAGGCCGAGGTCGGTGAGCACGGCGAGCGCCTCCTCGCCCATGACGACCACGATCTTCGGCTGCACGATCGCGAGCTCCTCGACGAGCCGCGCGACGCAGCCCGGATCGGCAAGCGAGGTGTCGCTCACCGGGCACTTCACGCACAGCGTCCCGTAGACCGCGAGAGGATCGATCGCCAGGCGCTTGAACGCCTTCATGAGCGCTGCGCCGGCGCGGCCGTAGAACGCCACGCCCTCCTCGATCTCGGGCGGCATCGGCGCGTGCTTGAGGAGCACGATGTCGGCCTGCGGGTGGCCGGAGCCGAGGACCGGCATGAGGTTCCCGCGCGGGCAGTGCCGGCACGCCTGCAGATCTCGCGTGAAGGTGTTGAGCTCGCGGATCGCGCGCTCGAGGTACTTCTCGCGGATCTCGTCGTCGGTCGCAGGCATGGCTGGCCGTGGTTTCGACGGGCGCGACGGCCGACCCTGCGCGTGCATCACGACTTGCGCGTCGCCCGCCGCACGCGCCGTTCGCGGCGTGCCGCCCGCGCTGCCGGGGGCGTCGCCTTCGTCTCCAGGAACTTCAGCGCCTGCACGTAGAGCAGCGAGGACGGCTTCGTCGCGATCTCGGAGTCGCGCAGCGCCTCGAGGAACTCCTCGGGTCCGTCGAAGTCGCGCATCCGCACGCGCACCGAGCCGAGGCCGGGCGCGACGTGCGCGTCCGAGCCGGCGGCGGCGAGGATCCGGTACTTCGCCGCGAAGCGCTCGGCCTCCTCGTTGAAGGAGCCGATCGCGACGCGCGGGTTGTAGACCTCCATCGCGTCGATCTCCTCGACGATGCCCAGCAGGTGCTCGTAGTCGGGCACGGCGTGCATGCGGTCGAACGGGTGCGGCACGTAGACGAGACCGCCCTGGCGCCTGATCTCGGCGACCGTCTCGGCGAGCGTCATGCCGCGCGGGATCTTCTGCTCGATGAAGAGGCCGATGACCTCGCCCTGGCTGGCGGTCTTGACCTCCTCGGCGACGATGACCTTGACGCCGAACTCGGCCGCCTTCTCGCGCGCCTCCAGCGCGCCGGAGATCTCGTTGTGGTCGGTGACGGCGATCGCCCCCAGGCCCTGCTCGCGCGCGGTCGCCAGGAGCACCTCGACGGGCGTCGCGCAGTCGTGCGAGTGGTCGGTGTGCATGTGGAGGTCGACGTCGATCCGTGGGCGCGCGCGTAGGCGCGCGGCGACCGCGGGATGGCCGCCGAGCGGATGGCGGCGCGCGACGAGCCCGTCGTAGACGTCCTCGAGCTCGTCGGTGACGCGCTGCCAGGTCAGCTGCGCGCGCAGCGGAGCCGCGGCGGCGTGCAGCCGCGCGCGCAGCGCCCGGTCGTCGACGAGACGCGTGAGCTGCGCGGCGAGCGTGTCGACGTCGCGCGGCTCGAAGAGCAGGCCGCGGTCACCGTCATCGAGTGCCTCCTCGTAGACGAGCAGGCGCGAGGCCAGCGGCACCGCGCCGGCGTTCATCGCCCGCAGCAGGAGCGTCGGCGCGGGGGCGGATCCGTCGGAGGCGGCGACCAGCACGTCCATCCGCGCGAGCGCCTCGTCCTCGGGCAGCTCGTCGGGCGTGAGGAACGTCACGCGCTCCTGAAGGTCGGGCCGCAGCGGGGTGCTGCTCGACGGCCCGCGCGCGGAGATGATCCTCGCCTCCCAGGCCGCCTGCGGCCCCAGCCGCCGCAGCGCGCGGAGGAAGAGCCGCAGCGCCGCGCGCTCCTCGTCGTCGACGAAGCCGATGCGAACCGGCCCGGCCGGGTTGTCCTCGCGCGGCGGCGGCGGGTCGGCGCCCGGCAGCAGGACGCGGTAGTCGGCTGGGAAGTAGCGCTGCATGAGCGTGCACGTGGTGGCAAAGCTCGCGGTGCGCGCGTCGAGGCGCCCGAACACGAGCTCCACGACCTTGCGCGCGACCTGGGTCGACAGCAGGCGTTCGGTGGGCGCGTGGAACGTGCCGACGTTCAGCGCGCGCGAATGGCGCAGCGCAGCGCTCGACGTCGACGGCGCGAACGGCTCGTGGACGTGGCAGATGTCCAGCGGCACGACCGTCAGCAGGTCCTCGATCGTCCGCGAGATGTCGACCGGCAGGGCCGGCACGCGACGCCGGGCACCGGGCAGGTCCGGCAGCGCATCGCCGACGCCCAGCACGCGCGGCGGCGCGCCCGGCTCGGGCAGCAGCGACGCCGGGTCGACGCGCAGCGCCTGGCGCGTCTCGCGCACGACGTCCTGCGAGCGCGACGGCGCCACGATCAGCACGCGATGCCCGCGAGCCGCCAGTTCGCCGGTGACGCGCTCGACGTAGGTCGTGACGTCGTGGCGCCCGCCGCCCCACGGATACGGGGTCACGTGGGCGATCGCGAGCGGCTCGGTGGGCACGCCCTGAGGATACGGACGCGCGCTCAGGAGCCGTTGTACAGGTCCGTGAAGACGTCGCCGTGGCGCTCGTAGACGACGTTGCGCTTGACCTTCATCGACGGCGTGAGCTCCTCGTGCTCCTGCGAGAGGTCACGGTCCAGCACCGCGAAGCGCTTGATCTGCTCGATGCGCGCGAAGCGCCGGTTCGTCTCGTCGACGGCCGCCTGGAGCTCCTCTCGCACGGCGGCGTCGGCGGCGAGCGCCGCGGGATCGGCGTCGCCGGCGCCGACCTTCGTCGCCAGTGCCGCGGCCTCGTCGGGGTCGAGCGTCAGCAGCGCGGTGAGGTACGGCCGGCGGTCGCCGTAGACGACCGCATGCGAGATCCAGCGCGACTGCGCGAGCGCGCTCTCGATGTTCGAGGGCGACACGTTCTTGCCGCTCGAGGTGATGATGAGGTCCTTCGTGCGGCCGGTGATGCGCAGATAGCCGTCGGCGTCGAGCTCGCCGAGGTCGCCGGAGAGCAGCCAGCCGTCGCGCAGCGTCGCCCGCGTCGCCTCGGCGTCGCGGTGGTAGCCGACGAAGATGTTCGGCCCGCGCATGAGCACCTCGCCGTCGTCGGCGATCCGCACCTCACAGCCGGGCAGCGGCCGGCCCACGGTGCCGAGCTTGTGCTCCGCGAGCGTGTTGAGCGTCGCGACCGCGGAGGTCTCGGTCATGCCGTAGCCCTCGAGCACCGGGATCCCGGCGGCGTAGAAGAACGAGAGGATCTCCTCGTCGATCGGCGCGGCGCCGCTGAGGGCGAGCTTCAGCCGGCCGCCGAAGAGCGCTCGCACCTTGCTCAGCACGAGCGCGTCGGCGATCGCGTGCTTGGCCGCGAGCACGCGCCCGGGCCGGCGACCTTCCTGTTCGCGCTGGCGCACGGCGCGGCCGACGCCGAACGCCCACTGGAAGAGCCTGAGCTTGGCGCCTCCCGACTGCTGCACCCGCGCCGTCGCAGCCGTGTAGATCTTCTCGAAGATCCGCGGCACCGACGGCAGGTGCGTCGGCTGCACGATCGCGACGTCCTGGACGATGAGCTTCGGGTCGCGACGCCAGTACGCAAGCTCGATCCCGGCGGCGATGCCGAAGAGCTGGACGATCCGCGTGAGTGCGTGGGCGAGCGGGAGGAAGACGTACGCGACGTCCTCGCCGGGGACGGCCTCCAGCCGCTGGCGCAGCATCTCGACGACGGAGCGCAGGTTGGCGTGGGTCAGCATGCATCCCTTCGGCGGACCGGTCGTGCCGGAGGTGTAGACGATCGTCGCGACGTCGTCGGGCGCGATGGCGGCCAGTCGCTCGTCGAGGCGCTCGTCGGACACCTCACGCCCGCGGTCGCGCAGCGCCTCCATCGAGAGCGCCCCCTCGGGCGCCCCCTCGAAGGCGATGACGTGGCGCAGCGCCGGCAGCTCCGCGCGGATCTCGCGCAGCTTGGCGAGCTGCTCGTCGTCCTCGCAGAAGATCGCCACCGCGCCGCAGTGCTCGAGCACGTACAGGCACTCCTCGGGCGAGTTCGTCTGGTAGACCGGCACGACGACCGCACCGGCGCAGATCGTGCCGAAGTCGGCGAGCGTCCACTCCGCGCGGGTATTGGACAGGATCGCGACCCGATCGCCGGCATGGACACCGAGCTCGACGAGGCCCTTGGCGATCTGCCGTACGCCCTCGGCGAGAGCCGGATAGGAGATCCGCCGCCAGCCGCCGTCGTGCGCGTAGCGAAGCGCCGGGCCGTCGTGCTGCGCGGCGGCGTCGAGGACCAGCGCCGCGATCGTCATGAGGCGGGCGCGGGCGCGTCGGGGGGCACGGTTCAGAGGATACGGGTCGCCCGTAGCGCGCAAGCGCCTGCATGAGACAGCGGTGAGACGCTGCTGAAAAAGGTTGCGTGATCGTGTCGCCGGCGTAGACGTCCACATTGGACCGGATTAGGGTCGGCAAACAACTCGCTTTTTCGTACAACGCTGACGCCGCCGGGGCAGCGCCGACGTCGAAGAGGAGGACGACGGATGAACCGGATCTTCGGCAGTGGTCGCTACGCGAACGTCACCGCGACGATGGCCTTGGTGCTCGCGCTCGGAGGGACGAGCTACGCGGCGATCAAGCTGCCCGCCAACAGCGTGACCTCCAAGACGGTGAAGGACAGGTCGCTGCTGAGCAAGGACTTCAAGCGCGGGCAACTGCCCGCCGGGAGGACGGGAGCCGCGGGCCCCGCGGGTCCGCAGGGCGCGCAGGGGGCGACGGGCCCGGCCGGCGCGACGGCCGCCGTCTACAAGGCGACCGCGGCGGGACCGGCGATCCAGACGGGCGCGAGCCAGACGATCGACGGCATCACGCTGCCGGGCGGTGGCAACTGGGTGGTCACGGCGAAGTTCATCGCCAACAACGTCGGGCCGCTACCTGATCCCGCCGTCCTCTCGTGCGACCTCCAGATCGGCGGCGTCGCCAAGGACAACCTGGGCGTCAGCGGCACCGATTTCGGTGTCGGCGACGCAGCGCACACGCTGACCGGTGCGGGTGCCGGCGGCACGGCGGCGCTCGTCTGCACCACGACCGCGAGCAGCGGCACCTACCGCGCGATCAGCTTCACCGCGATCCAGGTGTCGTCGATCAGCTGACGGCCGCACGCGGTGGCCCGCCGTCCGTGCGGCGGGCCGCTTCGCCGTCAGCGCACGACGCGGAAGCGGGCGCTCACGGGGCCGACGCGGTTGGCGTTGGCGTCCAGCGCGACGAGGTCCAGCCGGTAGCGGCCGGGTCGCAGGACGCGACCGGCGAAGGCCGGCGTCAGCGTGAACGCGACGCGGCCGCGGTTCAGTGTGACCGTGCGCGCGCCGCGGAGCGTGACGAAGCGCGTGCACGGGCGGTCGTGACGCGTGCGCTTGCGCGGCGGCGCGATGCACTTCGACCCGCGCCGCACGCCGCTGCGCCCCGCCGCCACGGTCACGGTGACCTTCGCGGGCTGCGACAGCGTCAGGCGCACCCGCGCGCGCGTCGCGTGGCGTGCACGCCGGTGCGTGCGCCGGTTGGCCCGCCGGGCGAGATGCAGCGTCGACGGCACGATGCGCAGGTTGCGGAGCGTCACCGGCGGCGGAGGCGGCGGGGGCGGCGGCACCGTCGACGGTGCCGTCGGCGCGGGCGGCGGCGCTGCGGCGAACGACGCGCCGGCCGCCAGGTCGGCTCCCATCGTGACCGTGCAGGTCGGGGCGCTGGCCGCGGTCGCGCATGCACCCGTCCAGCCGGCGAAGACCGAGCCGCTCAGCGGCGTCGCCGTGAGCGTCACCTGGCGTCCGACACCGAAGTGCTGCGAGCAGTCGGTGGCGCAGGCGATGCCGAGCGGGTTGCTCGTGACCGTGCCGCGGGTGCTGCCGTCGACGGCCACCGACAGCGTCGTCGTCGGCGGCGGGGCGTGCCCGGGAGCATCGAGCCGCAGGACCCTGTTGTTGCCGGTGTCGGCGACGAGCAGCGTCCCGCCGTCCGGGCTGAGCGCCAGGCTGCCCGGCTCGATGACCTCGCCGGCGCCCGCTCCTTCGCGGGCGAGCACGTCCCACGTGAAGCTCCCGCCGGCGGCGGGCGTCCCGCGCAGCACGCGCGCGCCGTTCGCCGTGCCGGGGCGCAGCTCGGAGACGTACAGCGTGCCGCTCGCGCGATCGACGGCGAGCCCGTCGGGATGATCCCACGCGCTCGCGCCCGGCGGGGGCGGGACGATCGCGCCGGAGGCCGCGTCCAGCACGCGGGCGTCGTCGGCCGCGAAGACGCGGGCGGCGCCGTCCCACGCGACCGCTGCCGGGTGCGCCAGCCCGCTGCGGGTGGGCGTGACGGTGCCGTCGGCGGCCAGCGAGACGATCCGGCCGTTGCCGGTGTCGGCGACGAACACGCCGCCGGCGGGGCCGGGCGTGACCGACTGCGGCGCGGCGAGCTGCCCGGCCGCGGTCGTCCGCAGCACGGCGCCGTCGGGAGCGATCACCTGGATGCGGTCGTTGCCAGTGTCGGCGACGACGGCGTTGCCGGCCGAGTCGAAGGTGACCGCCGCCGGGAGGCTGAACTGGCCCGCCGCGGAGCCCTCGGTCGCATAGCCGTTGAACGTGCTGATGAGGCCGAGCTGGGAGGCGAACGTCCCGTCGGGGTCAAAGCGCGCGATGCGGTGGTCGAAGCTGTCGGCGACCGCGATCCCGCCGTCGGGACCGAATGCGAGACCGCGCGGCCGCGTGAAGTAACCGGCGCTGCGGCCCGCGATGCCCCAGGCGGCGTCGAGGTTCCCGTCCGGGTCGAGCACCTGTACGCGGTCGTTGGCGGAATCCGCGACGGCGACTCCGCCGCGTGGGTCGTCGGTCAGCCCGCCGACGCCGCGCACGATCGAGAAGCGGCCGGGTACGCGCCCGAAGCCGCCGAAGATGCGCAGGAAGCCGAGGCTCCGCGCGTCGAAGACGTCGACGCGGTTGTTGAGGTTGTCGGCGACGTAGAGCTGGGGCGGCGTGTGCGAGTCGACCGCCACGTCGTACGGGGACCGGAACTGGCCGGGACCGCTGCCAATGCTGCCGACCTGGGCGACGAGCGCGAGGCTCTGCGGATCGAGCACGACGACGCGGTCGTTCACGTCGTCAGCGACGTAGACCCGCGTGCCCGCCGGATCCAGCGCGACGCCCTGCGGCGCCTTCAGCCCCAGGCTCGGATCGCTGAACGCCGGCGGCGCGGACGGCAGCAGCGTCGTGGGATCCAGCGTGAAGCGTGCGACCCGGTTGCGGCCCTGGTCGGCGACGTAGACCGTCGGCGCCGACGCCGGCGAGCGCTGATCGACCGCCAGGCCGCTGGCGCTGATGCCGGCGCCGGCCGCGGGGTCGCCGCCGACGAGCTTGAAGATCGACGCGTCGCCGAAGCTCGCCAGCGGCCGCCCGTCCGCGGCGCTGAAGACCTGCACGCGCTCGTTCTCGGAGTCGAGCACGTAGAGATGCCCCGCGCGATCGGTGGCGACGCCGCCGACGACGCCGAGGCGCCCCGGTTCGCGCCGCGCGGCCCGCGAGCCGATGCTGAAGCGGTACGCGCCGTCGCGCCCGAATGCCTGGACGATCCCGCTGTACTCATCGCCCGCGAACAGCGTCGCGCCACCGGGCGAGAACGCCACGGCCTGGACGAAGCGAAAGACGCCCGCGCCGCTGGACGGCTCGCCGACGGTCGCGGGCGACAGCGGCGGCGGTGCCGCCCGCGCGAGCGGCGCCGCGGCGGCCAGCATGACGACGGCGGCAACCAGGGCGCGGAGCATCACCCCTGCAACGCGCCATGGCGCCGGATAGTTGCGCGCTACGTCGCCGTTTCCTGCTTCTTCGCCGGGGGCGTGTCCTTCTGCGCGGTTCCGGGCTTGCGCGTGTACTTCGCGATGAACTCCTCCGTCGCCTCGTGCGCGAGGTCGTCCGGGCGCTGGTTCATCGGCGACTTCATGAGATAGGAGGAGGGGCCGTCGAGCTGGCCGCCGAGCCCGTGGTTGAGCGCGAGCTTGCAGCAGCGCACGGCGTCGATGACGATCCCGGCGCTGTTGGGCGAGTCCCACACCTCGAGCTTGAGCTCGACGTTCAGCGGCACGTCGCCGAACGCCTGGCCCTCGACGCGGATGTGCGCCCACTTGCGGTCCGTCAGCCACGGCACGTAGTCCGACGGGCCGATGTAGACGTCATCGGCGGGCAGCACGTGGCCCATGATCGACGTGACCGCGTTGGTCTTGGAGATCTTCTTGGACTCCAGCCGGTCGCGCTCGAGCATGTTGTAGAAGTCCATGTTGCCGCCCACGTTGAGCTGCGACGTGCGCATCATCTTCACGCCGCGGTCGTGGAAGAGCCGCGCGAGGCCGCGGTGCACGATCGTCGCGCCGACCTGGGACTTGATGTCGTCGCCGACGATCGGCAGCCCGGCCTTCGTGAAGCGCTTGTTCCAGTAGTCCTCTCGCGCGATGAAGACCGGGATGCAGTTCACGAAGCCGCAGCCGGCCTCGAGCACCTGCTCGACGTACCACTTCGTCGCCTGCTCGGACCCGACCGGCAGGTAGGAGACGACCACGTCGGTGTGCGTGTCCCTGAGGATCTCGACGATCTCGGCGGTCTCGCCCGGCGCCTTCGTGATCTTCTCCTTGAGGTACTTGCCGAGCCCGTCGTGGGTCATGCCGCGGTGGACCTGCACGCCGAGCTTCTTCGGCACGTCGGCGAACTTGATCGTGTTGTTCTGGCCCGACCAGATCGCCTCGCCGAGGTCCTTGCCGACCTTCTCGGCGTCGATGTCGAAGGCGGCCGTGAACTCGATGTCCGAGATGTGGTAGCCGCCGAGGTCCACGTGCATGAGGCCGGGCACGGCCTGCGCGGGGTCCGCTTCGCGGTAGTAGTGCACGCCCTGGACGAACGCCGAGGCGCAGTTGCCGACGCCGATGATGGCGACCCGGACCTTGTCCTGCTGATAGCGCGACGCGCCGTTCGTCGCGGCCGCGCCACCGCCGTTGCTGGGGCTCATGTGCTGTTCGGTTCCCTTCTCGGACCTGTTCGGGGCTAACACCCCGCGACGTGTGGCTCGTTACATGGGTGCCGGCTGCGTGAGCTCGCGCCGGACGTGGAGGATGCGCTGCACGACGGTGAAGCTCGACAGCGCTGCGAGCACGTACACCGCGGGCTCGAGCGCGCCGAGATCGGCGAACACGAGGCCGGCAGAGAGGATGATGACGCGTACGAGGCGGTCGGCGATGCCGACCTTGCACTCGACGCCGAGCGCCTCGGCGCGCGCACGCGTGTACGACACGACGAGCGAGGCCATGACGGCGACGACCACGGCCGCCACGGCGAGCTCATCGTGGCGGCGGGCGAAGGTCGCGGCGACCGCGGTCAGCACGATGCCCTCGACGATGCGGTCCAGGGTCGAGTCCAGGAACGCCCCGAACGGCGTGCCCTTGCCCGACATCCGCGAGTAGCCGCCGTCGAGCGTGTCGCAGATCGACCCGATGATGAAGACGACGCCTCCGAGGAAGAACTCGCTCTTCCACACGAGCACCGCCGCGATGACGTTGAGCACGAAGCCCGTCATCGAGATCTGGTTCGGCGTCAGCCGCGACGCGACCAGCCGGTCGCGCAGCGCCGCCAGGCGCTCGGCGCCGGACCGCTTGCGGCGGCGCGGCGGGGGAGCGGGCTCGGCCGCCGGCGGCGGCTGCTGCTCTGTCCCGGCTCGCATCAGGTGGCCGCCGGCGCGGCGTCCGTCGCCGGCAACTGCCGAAACGACCACGCTTCGGGTCGCACGCGCGCCATGCCCATGGCCACCAGCGCGCCGATGCCGGCCGCGACGGCGCCGAGCACGGCGTCGGCGATGAAGTGGTTAGCGGTCACGACGATGACGAAGACGACGAGTGGCGGATAGAGCGCCCAGCAGACCTTCAGCGCGCGCCAGCGCACGAGCCGCACGAGCGGGACGCTGATCATGAGCGCGAACGCGACGTGCATCGATGGCACGGCGGCGTACGGGTTGAAGAGCTTGCCGATGGTGACGCTGTCCTGGCTGACGCCCGTGAAGTCCGAGACGGCGTCGAAGAAGCCCCACTCGGGGAAGAAGCGCGGCGGCGCCGTCGGGAAGAGCGAATACCCGACGAGCGCGATCGCGAACGCGGCGAGGAACGTGTTGCGCACGAAGTAGAAGCTCTCGTTGCGGAACAGGTACAGCCACGCGAGGGCGCCGATCGTGATCGACGTCTGCGCGTTGATGTACATCCACGACGAGCCGTCCAGCATCCACTGCTGGCCGGCGATGAACGTCTGCAGCGACGGCTCGACGAAGACGTTCAGCGTGCGCTCGATGCCGATGAGCTCGCGCGCGTTCTGGAACGCCGCCGTCGCCGCCTCGGGATGGTTGACGAGGCCGCGAGTGAGCCGGTAGACCTCGTAGGCGGCGATGAACAGGAGCACCTGGCGCACGACGTCGAGCGGACCGTGTGGCAGCAGGCGGGCCTGCAGCGTGGCGGGGCGCGCGGTCATGGGGCGAAGGCCATCCTATCCCCCGACCGGATGCGTGATGAACGCTCACGTCCGCCCCCAGCGCGTGGCCGCCGGCGAGCAGCGCGCCTCGTCGCTGTCGAGCGCGCGGCGCGCGTCGAACGCCGTGTCGATCCGCAGCGTGCCGCCGCGCAAGGCGTAGACGAGCGTCCAGCCGCCGCGCGCGCGCAGCACGCAGCCGCGGCCGCCGGCGACCTGCCAGTACGGCGTGAAGCGGATCCGGACGAGCGTGAAGCCCGGACCGTGCGCCCGCAGGTCGAACGACTGCGGGCGGATCCGCGTGACGGCGCCGACGCCGCTGGCGAGGCCGGGGGTCCCGAGGACCTCGAAGATCTGCCAGTGGCGATCGCGGTAGACCCGCCGCAGGTACGGCAGGCCGCCGCGGATGAGCCGCCCCTCGCCGCGGCCGCTGGGATCGAGCGCGACGTCCGGCAGCGCGACGTAGCGCACACCCTCGCGATCGAGCCAGGCGCGGTAGCGCGCCGGCGTCAGCGCGCGCGCGCCGGGCCGGAAGAGGGGGTTGTACTTGCGGTCGAGCTGCGTCACCCAGCCGCGCGCCAGCGGGATGCTGCGGGCGACGTAGACCGACTCCCAATGCAGGCGCGTGAACGGCACCTCGACGCGGACCGCGCCCTCGGCGCGGGCGTCGACGAAGCTCACGAGCGGACGGAAGTAGGCGGCCTGCGCCGACGGATCGACGGCTCCCTTCAGCGTCTCGCGGACCGGCGCCCACCACTGCCACACGAGCAGCACGAGCGCGACGCCGAGCACGCGGCGGCGGCCTTCGGTCCCGGTCGACAGCGCGGTGCAGAGCAGCAGCGGGCCGGCGAAGGCGACGCCGAGGCGGCTGGCGTTGTCGCCCATCGGCGACGCGATCGCGAACGCCAGCAGGGCCGAGCCGAGGTAGACGAGCGCGCCCGTGCGCAGCGTGCGCTCCTCACGTGGCATGAGCCACAGCAGCAACAGGCAGCACAGGACGATCGCCAGGAACGTGGGCGTCCTGAACGGCTGGCTGCCGCCCTCCGGGAAGAGGAACGACAGCACGACCGCCGGCGCGAACGCGATCGCCGCAAGCCACAGTCCGAGCCGCTCTCGGCGCTGCCGCGCGAGCCAGTGCGTCACGCCGGCGAGCGCGAGGAAGAGCCCCGCCACGGGGCTGGCGAGCGTGCAGGCGGCGCCCAGCGCCAGGCCGCTGCGCCGGTACCCGCGCTGGAGCGCGAAGATCGTCGCCAGGCCGAACGTCACGCCGAGCGCGAACGTCAGGCGGCCGATGAGCAGGTCAGCCACCGTGCCGGCGCCGAACCACAGTGCGCCCCAGCGCGCGCGGTCGCCGAAATGCCGGCGCGCGATGCGCTCGAACAGCACCGCGGAGGCGACCGCCGCGAGGGCGCCCGCGACGCGGACGCCGACGAGCGCTCCGAACGGCGGGAAGAGGATCGAGTAGGCGGGGGTGTGGTGGCCGCCGTACCAGTTGGCGTTGAAGAGCGTGAAGCCCTCGCGCTGGAAGAGCCCGGCGCGGTAGACGGCGGCGGCGAGGTCGGGCGTCGCCGGCCCGATGAGGAGCCAGACGACGGCCAGCGCCGCCGCAAGCAGCCACGGAGCGATGCGCGCGCGCGCCATCGAGCGCGAGCGTAGACCGTTTTCGCCCGGCGTGCCTGTACCCCGGGTCATCGCCGGCACGACGTGCGGTCCAGGCGCGCCTGCACGCGCACCTGCCCGGCCGCGAAAACGCGGATCGCGGTCATCCCGCCGGGCCCGCCCTGCACGCAGGCGCGCCCCGCGGTCACGCGCCACCAGCGCGTGTGGCGCACGCGCACGAGCGCCGTCCCGGGCCGCCGCGCGGTGAGCTGGAAGCCGTCGGCGGTGAGCCTGATCGGGCCGGCGGCGGGGCCCTGCACGAGCGCGACGGGGTCGCGGACGGCGAAGACGCGCCAGTGCGCGTTGTGCCACACGCGGCGCAGGTAGGGCAGGCCGCGCTCGAGGAGCCGCGCCTCGTCGCGCCCGGCGTAGTCCAGCGCGACGTCCGCCAGCGCGACATAGGCGACGGCGTGCTCGTCGAGCCAGGCGCGATAGCGGGCGGCGGTCAGCGCGCCGTCGTAGAAGGGCGCCCCGAAGCGGCGGTCGAGCTGGCGCTCCCAGCCGCGGGCAAGCGGGATCTGCGGCGCGACGCGGGCCGCCTCCCAGTGGTTCGCGGTGAACGGGATCTCGACCCGGAACGTCCCGGGTCGTCGCTGCAGGAAGCGCAGAAGCGGCGCGTAGTAGGCGGTGGCGACCGACGGGTCGCCGGCAGCGCGAGCGACGTCGCGGGCGGCCGGATAGACCTGCCAGTAGGCGAGCGGCAGCGCGATCGCCGCAACGAGCGCCGGGCGGCGGTGCCCGCTGAGCGCGCCGACCGCGACGGGGCCGGCGACGAGCGCTCCCAGCCGCGTGACGTTGCCGCCGAGCGGCGTGGCCAGGACGTACGCGGCAGCGCACGCGAGCGCGTACAGCGCGGCGCCGATCCGCAGTGCCCGCTCGCGTGCGGGGAGCACGGCCGCGACGAGCGCGATGGCTGCGAGCGCCGGCCAGAACGCCGACGCGGCGAATGGCTCGGTGCCGCCCTCCGGGAAGAGCCCGGCGAGCGCGACGGCCGGGGCGAGCGCGCCGCCGGCGACGAGCCCCGCCACCGCGCGCCGCCCGGGCGCGGCGAGCCCCGCGGCGACGGCCGTGAGCGCCAGGAAGAGCCCGGCCACCGGGCTTGCGAGGGTCGTGACGACGGCGAGCACGGCGGCGGGCGCCGGGCGCCGGGAGCTCAGCGCGAGCAGCGCGCCGAGGCCGGTTGCTACACCCAGCAGGAACGTCAGCCGCCCGCTCAGCAGCGTGGCGACGGCCGCCAATGCGAACCACAGCGCGGCCGCCGCCGCCGCCCCCTGCGGCCAGTGGCGCCGCGCGAGCCGCTCGAACAGGGCCGCCGCAGCGATGGCCGCCAGCGCGCCGGCCAGGCGCACGCCGAGCGCGGCGCCGAGCGGCGGGAACAGGACGCTGTACGCCGGCGTGTGGTGGCCGGCGTACCAGCCGTTGTCCCAGATGCCGAGGCCGGCGCTGCGCACGAGCCCGGCGCGGTACTCCTGCGCCGCGAGGTCGGCGCTCGGCGGGTGCAGCAGCAGATAGACGCCGGCGCCGGCCACGGCCACGGCCCACGGACCGAGTCTGAGCGCGCGGTGCCGGCTCACGCGCCGAACCCTCGCAGGATCAGCCCTGCAGGTGCTCGACGATCCGGACGCTGACCTCGGGCCGGTCGATCCACGGCCAGTGGCCGGCGTCCTCGACGACCTCCAGCGTCGCGTCGCCGAGCGTGGCCGCATAGCCCGCGCCGAAGCGCGCCGGGATGTAGGGATCGTCGGCCCCCCACAGGACGAGCGCCGGGGCGGCGATCGCGCCGAGGCCGGCGCCGGCCTCCGCGAGCAGCTCCGGCGAGGCGCTGCGCAGGAGCCGCAGCACCGCGCGCTCGGTGCCGAGGTCGAAGGCGTCGGCGGCGTTGGCGACGAACGGCTCGGGCATCGGCCCCGGCCCGGCCGATGCGCGCCGCGACAGCATGCGCAGCACGGTCTTCGTCGCGGTGCCGACGGCGACCGGCCCGACCAGCGGCGCGCGCACGAGCCGGGCGGGGCCGCGCCAGCGAAAGCCAGGCAGCAGCGGCACGGCGTCGATGACGACGAGCCGCTCGACGCGCTCGGGCTGGGTCATCGCCCAGCGCAGCCCGACCGCCGCGCCCCAGTCGTGCCCGCACAGCCGCACGCGCTCGAGCTCGAGGCGGTCGAGCAGGCGGTCGAGGAACGCGACGTGCCCGGCAAGCGAGTAGTCGAGGTCGCCGCGCTTGCCGCTGCGCCCGAAGCCCGGCAGGTCGACGGCGATGCCGCCCCCGAGCGCGAGCGGCTCCAGCCAGTCGAACGAGCTCGTCGGAATGCCGTGGAGGTAGAGGATCGGGACGTCGTCGTCGCCCGCCCGCCGCATGAAGACGGGCTGGTCGTCAAGTTCGATCGTGTCCTCCACGAGGGCCGCCACGGCCGCGGAAGATAGCCTGCGCGCGTGCGAACGCTCTGCTTCGGCGAGGCCGTCGTCGACCTCGTCTGCCAGCACCCTGTCACCTCGTTGCAGGAGGCCATCGCGTTCGCCCCCTACTTCGGCGGCGTGACCGCGAACATCGCGGTCGCTGCGGCGCGAGCGGGCGCCGACGTCGCGCTCGCGGGCGGCACCGGCGACGACCGCTGGGGCGCGTGGCTCACGGAGCGGCTCGCCGCGGAGGGCCTGGATCTGCGCTGGTTCGGGCGCGCAGAGGGCCCGGCGACGGCGGTCGCGTTCGTCACCGTCGACGCGCGCGGCGAGCCGGACTACGAGATCTACGGGGATGGAATCGCCGCCACGATGCAGGGACTCGACGGGCGCCTGTTCGATGCCGTCGAGGCCTGCGATGCGCTGCTGCTCACCTCCAACACGCTCACCCGGCCGGACGCGGCCGAGCTCACGATGGCCGCCCGCGAGCGCGCGCTGGAGCTCGAGCGCCCGATCGTCTTCGACGCGAGCCTGCGCCTCGGGCGCTGGAAGGCCAACCCGGGCCGCGCCGGCTCCACGGCCGGCGCCTGCGTGCCCGGCGCGTTTCTCGTGAAGTGCAACGAGCTCGAAGCGCGGCTGATGACCGGTGAGAGCGACCCCGAGGCGGCGGCCGCATCGCTGCTGGCGGCGGGCGCGCAGCACGCGCTCGTGACGCTCGGCGGACGCGGCGCGATCCTGCGCGGCAGCGGCATGCGCTTCGACGTGGGCGCCCGGCCGGCGCGGGTGCGCAGCACCGTCGGCGCCGGCGACGTCTTTCTCGGCGTCGTGCTCGCCCGGCTCGGGAAGAGCGACTTCTACCCCGCTGCGCTCGCCGCCGCCCTGCCGGAAGCCGCGGCGGAGGCTTCGCGCGCGTGTGAGCGGTGGGGTGCCCTGGCATGAGTCGCGCCGACTGGCGCCGGCCGGCGCGCGCGCGGGTGGGGCGCATCCGCGAGCGCCTCGCCGAGGTCTACGGCGTGCCCGTCCGGCGCTACCACGGCGACCCGCTCGCCGAGCTCGTCCTCACCGTCCTGTCGCAGTCGACGAACGACCGCAACCGCGATGTCGCGTTCCTGCGCCTGCGCGAGCGCTTTCCGAGCTGGGAGGCGGTCCGCGACGCGCCGGTCGAGGAGATCGAGGAGGCGATCCGCCCCGGCGGCATCTCGAAGGTCAAGTCGGTGCGCATCCAGGCGATCCTGCGGGCGATCGGCGACTCGCTCGACCTCTCCTGGATGCGCGACGCGCCGGTCGCCGAGTCGCGTGCGTACCTCTGCGCGCTGCCGGGCGTCGGTCGCAAGACCGCCGCCTGCGTCCTGCTGTTCGCCTACGGCCTGCGCGACGTGCCGGTCGACACCCACGTCGGGCGAGTCGCGACTCGGCTCGGCCTGCTGCGCCCCAAGGCGCCGTCCGAGGAGCTGCACGACGCGATGGTGGACCTCACCCCGGTGGGCGCAGAGCTCGAGTTCCACGTCAACCTCCTGCGCCACGGCCGGCGCACGTGCCACTCGCAGCGCCCGGCGTGCGACGAGTGCGCCCTCGCCCGGATGTGCCCGAGCCGTCGCGAGTTCAGTCCGCCGGCGCGAGCTCGAGCTCCGAGAGCGCCTTCAGCACCTCGTCGTCGTGGGTCCTCGGCGAGACCTTCGGGATGACGTGCGCGATCGTCCCGTCGGGATCGATGATGAACGTCGACCGCTGGGCGCCCCAGTACCTGCGGCCGTACATCGACTTCTCCACCCAGACGCCGTAGGCCTCGCAGACGGCGTGGTCGGCGTCGGCGAGCAGCGTGAAGTTCAGCGACCGCTTGTCGTGGAAGCGCTTGACCTTCGCGACCGGGTCGGGCGAGACGCCGATGACCTTCACGCGGGCGGCGGCGTAGTCGGCGCCGCGGTCGCGGATCGAGCAGGCCTGCGTCGTGCAGCCTGGCGTGTCGGCCTTCGGATAGAAGTACAGGACGACCGCGCGCCCGCGCAGCGTCGCCAGGCTGACGGGCTCGCCGTCCTGGTCGGGCAGCTCGAAGCTTGGGGCGTGGGCGCCTGGGCCGAGCACAGAGCTGATGTTGCCACTTCCGTAGCATCGGCGGGGTATGACCACCGGTATGGGCACTTCCGACAAGACGACCACCGCTGACAGCGCCGCCCCCGACCGCGCGCGCGAGGCCGCGGCCGACGCCGCCGCCGAGACCCTGCTGAACTGCTACCTGCGCGAGGGTGGCGTCTGGCGCCCCGTCCCGGCCGCCGACGTGCCCGAGCTCGCGGAGGACGGTGACACGTACCTCGCGGTCATGCCCTTCCCGAGCGAGCGCACGATGCTGCTGGCCGGCATCCGCCACGTGTCGCCGACGCACCGCCACCGCTTCCGGCTGCCCGTGAAGGTCGCGATGGCGGGCGGAACGCCGTGGCCGGTGTCGCTCGACACGCTTGCCGGCATGCTCGCCGACGAGCTCGGCGACACGGGCCTCGGCGACGAGCTCAGCGCGCCCGGCTCGCGCGGTCCCGACCCGACCTTCCTGCTCTCGCGCGTGCGCCAGAGCGTCGCCACCGCGAGCTCGTTCCTGCGCGCCCGCGAGGACGAGATCGACGCGCTGTGGAGCGCCGAGCCGCTGAGCTTCATCGCCAGCGAGCAGGCGTCGCTGCTCGGCGACATGGCGCACCCGACGACGAAGAGCCGCTGGGAGATGAGCCCGGAAGAGGTCGAGGCGTACGCGCCCGAGACCGCGGCGCGGTTCGCGCTGCGCTGGCTGGCGGTCGATCCGTCGCTTGTCGAGCACGACAGTGCCGCCGAGGCCGACGCGCCCGAGCTGACCGAGCGGCTGCTGCGCGACGACCCGGCGGTCGACACCGCCGCGCTGGATGCGGCGCTGGAGGGCCTCGGCGAGCGCGTCCTGGTGCCCGTCCATCCGTGGGAGTTCGAGCACCTGCGCGGCCAGCCCAATGTCGCCGCGCTCATCGACGAGGGCCTCGTCGTCGACCTCGGCGAGCTGGGCAGCGAGGTCACCCCGACGTCGTCGGTGCGCACGGTCTACAACGGCGACTGGCCCTGGCAGCTGACGTTCTCCCTGCACGTCCGGATCACCGACGACATGCCGCTGGCCAGTGCGCAGGGACTCGAGCGCGGCGTCGACGCCGCGCGCCAGCTCGCGGGCGAGGTCGGCGAGCAGGCTGCCGAGATCGCGCCGCAGCTCGTGCTGCTGTCCGACCCGGCGTACCTCGCCGTGCGCCGCAACGGCGCGCTCCTCTTCACGGTCCAGCTGCGCGAGAACCGCTGGCGCGGCGAGTCGGATGCCGACGTCAGCGCGGTCGGCATCCTCGCGCAGGACCACCCGTACGGCGCCGCCAGCCGGCTGGCGCAGATCGTCGCGCGCCTGGCCGCCCAGGCCGGCCGCAGCGAGGGGGAGGTCGCGCGCGAGTGGTTCGGGCGCTACCTCGACGTCGTCATCGCGCCGCTCGTGCGGCTGCACCTGGAGGTCGGCCTGGCGATCGACGCCGACCAGCAGGCGATGCTGCTCGAGCTCGACGGCGGCTGGCCGGCGCGCGCGGTCCTGCGCGAGGGCCACGGCTACCTCGAGCCGGGCGCGGACGCCGGCGCGGCGATCGAGGCGCTCGTGCCGCTCGCGATCATCAACGCGCTCGGCGTCGCGGGCGCGGTCTCCGAGCAGGTCCTGCTGGGCGATCTCAAGGCCGTGCTCGAGCGCGAGCGCGAGCGCGGCGGGCGCTATCCGGCGACGCTGCTGGACCGCGTGCTCGACGAGCCGACGTGGCGCTGCGAGGCGCCGCTGCGCCGGCGCCTGGAGGACAAGGACGACGTCTTCGTGACGATCGCCAACCCGCTGCACGGCCTCGGCGGCTGAGCTACTTCAGCAGCCGCGACAGCCGCCGGTCCTTGAGCACCTTGCCGGCCGTCTGCTCGGTCGGGCAGTAGCACATGACGTAGTCCTCGTAGTGGACGGCCTCGATCGGCGTCCCGCACCGCGGGCACGGCTCGCCGGCCCTGCGATGGACCTGCAGCGGCAGCGGCAGCTTGTCGGGGATCGGCAGCCTCACGACGCGCTCGTAGTGCTCGAGCGCGCCGTCGAGGACGCTCGCGATCGCGTCGCCCAGCGCGTCGGCCTCGTCGTCGTCGAGGTCGTCGCCGCGCTTGAACGGCGACAGCCGCGCCGTCCAGAGGATCTCGTCGACCCACGAGCGGCCGATCCCGGCGATCACCCGCTGGTCGCGCAGCATCGAGTGCAGCGGGCGCGGCGCGTCGAGCAGCTCGCGCAGGTTCGCGGGCGGCCGCGGCCACGCCTCCGGCCCGAGCGTCGCGAGCATCTCGTCGTCGTCGAGCTCGTCGGCGCGCAGGAGCTTCACCCAGGCGGCCTGCTTGGTCCCGAACTCGCGCAGGCGCAGCTCGCGGCCGTCGTCGAGGCGCACGAGCAGCCGCGACGTGCGGTCGCGCGGCCCGGCGCGCTTGTCGAAGAGCTGCAGCCGCCCGGCGCTCATGAGGTGCACGAGCAGCACGAGGTCGCCCGCGACCTCGACGACGAGCTGCTTGCCGCGCCGGCCGACGCCCGTGATCGCCCGCCCCGCGAGCGCCGACAGCGGCGGATCGAACGTCTTCAGGGCATTGATGCCGGGGGCCAGCGCAGACTCGATCTGTGCGCCGCGCAGCGCCGCGTCGAGGCGCCGCGCGGTGATCTCGACCTCGGGAAGCTCGGGCATGGGCACACACAAGGCTACGCTCCTGATCATGGCGCGACGGCTCGCGATCGTTGGCGGCGACGCGGCGGGCATGAGCGCCGCCAGCAGCGCGCGCCGGCGCGACCCGCAGCTCGAGGTCGTCGCGTTCGAGCGCGGCCCCTACACGTCGTACTCCGCCTGCGGGATCCCCTACTTCATCGGCGGCAGCGTCGACGACGCCGACCGGCTGATCAGCCGCAGCCCCGACGAGCACCGCGCGCGCGGCATCGACGTGCGCACCCGCTGCGAGGTCGTCGCGATCGACCTCGCGGCCGGGACGCTTACGGCGCGCACGGCAGCCGGCGCCGAGTCGAACGAGCGCTTCGACGAGCTCGTCATAGCGACCGGTGCCGAGGCCGTCACGCCGCCGATCGAGGGCGCCGCGGCGATCGAGCCGTCGCGCACGGTCGACGCCGCCGAGCGCCTGCGCTACGCGCTCGACCGGGGCGGGCGCAGCGCGATCGTCATCGGCGCCGGCTACATCGGCCTGGAGATGGCCGAGGGCCTGACCGACCGCGGGCTGCACGTGACGATGATCGAGCAGGCCGACCAGGTCATGAGCACGCTCGACGCCGACATGGCCGCCCACGTCCAGGACGCCGCCGAGGCCCACGGCATCCGCGTGCTCGTCGGCGCGAGCGTCGAGGAGATCGTCCGCGACGACACCGGCGCGCCGGTCGCCGTGCGCACGGAGGCGGAGACGTTCCCCGCCGACCACGTCGTCGTCGGGACCGGCGCGCGGCCGGTGGTCGACGTCGCGCGCGCGGCCGGCCTGGAGGTCGGCGCCAGCGGTGCGCTGCGCGTCGACGACCACCAGCGCTGTCCCGGCCACGACGTCGTCTTCGCGGCCGGCGACTGCGCCGAGACCCGCCACCGCCTGCTCGACCGGCAGGTCAGCATCCAGCTCGGCACGCACGCCAACAAGCAGGGCCGGATCGCGGGTATCAACGCGACCGGCGGCGATGCCCGCTTCCCCGGCGTCATCGGGACGGCCGTCTCGAAGATCTGCCGCTGGGAGGTCGGGCGCACGGGCCTCAGCGAGGCCGAGGCCGAGGCCGAGGCCATCGCGGTCGTCAGCGCGACGGTCAAGGACCGCACGCGCGCGGGGTACTACCCCGGCGCCGGTCCGATCTGGGTCAAGCTCGTCGCAGAGCCCGGCAGCGGCCGGCTGCTCGGCGGGCAGATCGTCGGCGTCGAGGGCGCGGCGAAGCGGATCGACGTCCTCGCGACCGCCGTCTGGGCGGGGCTGGCGGTCGACGAGCTGGCGCTGCTGGACCTCTCCTACGCCCCGCCGTTCAGCGGCGTCTACGACCCGGTGCTCATCGCCGCGCAGGCGACGGCGAAGCTCATCTGATCCGGTCGAGCTCGCGCGGGCGCAGGAGCACGATGAGCTCGCCGCGGCGGCCGTGACGGCGGACGGCGGCGACCCCGCCCTTCTTGAGGTCGATCGTCCCGCCGGTGAGGTCCCCGACGATCTCGACGAAGTCCGGGTTGTGGCCGACGAAGAGCACGCGCTTGGCCTCGCCGGCGGCGGCGGCGAGCTCGAGCGCGGCGTCCACGTCGAAGCCACCGCCGAGCCGGTCGTCGGCGATCGGCTCGCAGCCGAGCGCCTCGCACGCCAGCCGGGCGGTGTCCAGGGCGCGCACGCGCGGGCTCGTGACGACGAGCTGGAACGAGAGGCCGAGTGCCGCCAGCGCGCGGCCCGCGGCGCGCGATTGCTCCTCACCGCGCTCGGTCAGCCGCCGGTCGAAGTCCGGGCGCTCGTCGTGCGGCTCCGCCTCTCCGTGACGGAGGAACCACAGCTGCTGGGCCATGACGTGGAAATGTAGGCCAACACGGTCAGAAGACGAGTCGACGTACGCTGACCCAGCTCTTGACGAGCGGGCCGACGCGCTCGGCGAGCGGGGGGCCGAAGAGCGCCTCCATCTCGGCGCGGCGCAGGAGCGCGATCTCCTCCCAGGCGCCGGCCACGCCGAGCCGCCAGTAGTGGCGCCGCAGCCCGGGCGGCAGCCAGTGCGCGAACGGCAGCAGCGCGTGCGGCTCGATCGGGAACGAGAACGCCGGCGTCTGCACGTACCAGCCGCGGGCGACGCGGCGCAGCTCGTGCGCGAAGGCCGGCCGCTGCGCGGGCTCGACGTGCTCGATGACGCTGCTGCAGTAGGCGAGGTCGAACTCGCCGTCGGCGAACGGGAGGCCCGCGAGGACGTCGGCGTGCACGAACGGGCCCGGGTAGTCGGGCCGCGCGGCGAGGTCGACGCCGGTGATGTCGTGGTCGGGGGCGTGGCGGCGGAGGCCCAGGCGCCCGCAGCCGATGTCGACGATGCGGCTGTCAGGCCTGGCCCCGGTGAGCGCGAAGAGCCGCTCGTGACGGCGCTCGCGCGCCCGCCCGCTCGCCGCCGCGGCCGCCCGCGCCCGCAGCCCCGGCTTGGCC
>DASWQM010000268.1:0-3911 GCA_036403675.1 Solirubrobacteraceae bacterium
AGGGTCTCCTCCATTTCCTGCGTAGTTTCCCCCGAGGCGGTGCCACGCCGTCGAGTCGACACTCCACGAATGGAGCCGCACCTGTCGATCCCCGTCATCTGGGCCGAGGACGGCGGCTCGCCGCTGGCGGGCCGACTCGACGTCGACGCGGACGGACTCCACCTCGACGGTGGCAGCCGGTCGGCACGCTCGACCCGCGACCTCGCCTATGCCGACATCGCTTCTGCGCGCATCGGCCGCAACGACGGCGACCGGATGAACGGCCGCCCGGCGATGCTCCTGCAGTTGATCGCCGGCGGCACGCTGTCGGTCGTGAGCTTCGACCGGCCCGGAGCCCTCGTCGAGCTCCTCCACCGCGTCGAGCAGCTCATCTAGGAGAGGCGGAGCGTCGCGCCCGCCGAGCGGAGAGCGGGCGCGAGCAGGCGGATGCTCGCGCCTCGCGCGGCAGTCACGGTCCGGCTGAATGCGCCTCCGGCGGTCGTGCGGCCGCGGGCGAGCGTGCGCCAGCCGGCACCCGACTTCACCTGCAACACGTAGGAGCGCGCGCCGCTCCCCGGCCGGACCATCCCCCAGACGGCGACGCGCGAGCCGCTGCGCGACACCTGTGCGAGCGGCAGGGCGAATGCGTGCAGGGACGGCTTCGCCGCGCCGCCGGCGGTCATCAGGCCACTCTGCCAGCCGCCGACCGACGGCTCGTCCCGGACGAGGAACTGGATCAGCACGTTGACGCCCGGCTGGTGCCACACGCGGAGCGCCGCTTCGCCGATGTACTGCGCCTGTTTCGCATACGAGACACCGAGCAGCGGGTCGGGCGGGTTGGTCTGGTAGCCGTACTCCGTCAGCCACAGCTGCTTCGCGCCGAAGTTGCGCGTGACCTCGCGCCGGATGTCCGGCAGCGTCGCCATCGTGAAGTAGCTGCAGCTCGCGCACGACGTCCGCGTCGGCGTCTCCGTCGGGCTGAGCGGATACGGGTTCTGCGCGTATGCGTCGAGCCGCGCATGCGCTGCACGCATCCCCTGCATGTACGTGAGCGGTGCCAATCCGGTCGCCGTCTTGCGGGGCGAGGTGACGCCGCCGGCGACGAGATTGCGCCTGCTCGCCTGATGCAGCGCGGCATAGCCGGGGTTGAGCAGCCGCCGCACGTAGAGCGACGGCGAGACCGGAATCGAGAAGATCGCGGTGTTCGGCTCGTTCCAGATCGTCCACTTCCGCACCCACGGGAACCGCTTCGAGGCGGCGTACGCGAAGTCGCCGAACCCGGTCGTCGGCAGATGGTTCGGCGCGGCGCCGCCGTTCGACCAGCGCGGCGCCCCGTAGAGGGTGACGAGCGCGTCGAGCCCGCGCGCGTGCAGCGCGTCGAGCACGTCGCCGTAGCGGCCCCACTGGTCGGCGGGATCGGCCGGGTCGCGGGGGCGTGCGGGCTTCGTCGGCTCGACCTGGTCCCAGCGGAGCGTGAACCGGACGATGCCGGCGCCGAGGCCGCGCAGCGTGCTCACACGCTGGTCGAGCGTGCCGGGACCGTAGAGGAGCCAGGCGTCGTCCTGGATGCCGTACCGCGCTCCGGTCGAGCCGCTCGCCGGCACGGCGGCCAGCGCGAGCAACGCGAACGCGAACGCGACGACGATCGTGGCTCCGACCCCCCGGATCACCGGCGCACGGTAACGCCCGCGGATCAGACGCGGCGCTCGAGCGACAGGACCGGCTCGCCGCCGTGGTAGTCGACGGCGCGAACGCTGTACGGCCGGCCGTTCAGCGGCACCTCGTCACCGACACCGGGCAGGCCCTCGAGCGTCAGTCTGCCGGTGACGACGAGCTCGCCGTCCTCGTACGCGCGATAGATGCAGGTGACCTGGCCGCCGATCATCGGCCGCGGACATTACCGTGACATGGCCGACCGACGGTGCGTGTGTTTCCTCATCGAGAGCGCGGACAACAATGACGCTCGTGACGGGGTCAGGGCTGAGCGACATCCTCCACTCGACGGCGTTCGAGGTCACGCGCAATCTGGTGCTGTTCCTCGTCGCGGTCTTCTGGCTCGGCCTCGCCTTCTGGGTGTACCGCGACGCACGCCGGCGCGTCGACGACCCGTGGCTGGTCGCCACCGCGACGGCCGTCGGCCTCGTGCCGTTCATCGGCCCGCTCGTCTATCTCCTCTTCCGCCCGCCGGAGACGCTGGCGGACGTCGGCGCGCGCGAGATCGAGCTCCGCGCCCTGAAGGCGCATCTGCGCCGACCGCACGCGCAGTGCCCGGTCTGCCGATCGGGGATCGAGGCGAACTACCTCGTCTGCCCCGTCTGCACGACGCAGCTGAAGGCGCCGTGCGTTCGCTGCTCGGCGCCGCTCGAGCCGCTGTGGCAGGCGTGCCCGTTCTGCGCGACTCCCGTCGGCGCGGCGCCGACGCCGGCTGAAGCCGAGCCGCCCGGGGCGGACCTGGACGCGGCGCTGACGGCCGAGGCGATCGCGATCCCGCGGGAGGCGCAGCGGCGCAAGAAGCCGCGCCCGAGCCGCGCCGCCGCTTCCTAGCGCCTGCAACGATCAGCGCCTGTAACGATCTAGATCAGGCGCTCGACGAGGATCAGTGCCGCGAGGCCGATCATCGCTCCGCCTGCGAGCCGCTCGCTCCATTCGCCTGCGCCGCGGCCCAACCGTGCTCCGACCGCGAGCCCGACCTGGGCGGCGAGGAACGCCTGCGCGCCGATCAGAGCGACCGTCAGCCACAGCGGCAGGTGAAGGAGCCCGATCGTGAACCCCATCGCGAGCTCGTCGAGGCTGATGCCGACGCCGAGCGCGAGCAGGGCCGGCCACGCGGCGTCGGTGACGGCTGCGACCTTCTCCTCCTCCCCCTCCGCGTCCTCGCGGAGCATCGTGAGGCCGAGAACGAACAGCGCCGCAGCCGCGACGTAGCCGGCGAGACCGCCGATCGCGGCGCCGAGCCCGCGGCCGAGCAGGAGCCCGACGACCGGCATCGCCAGCTCGAAACCGGTCAACAGCAGGCTTACCCGCAGTCGCCGCCGCCGGGGCAGGCCGTGCAGCCCGAGCGCCGCGGAGACGGCGAAGGTGTCGAGCCCGAGCGGCAGGACGAACAGGATCACCTTCAGCAACCGTGACCCCCGAGGATGGGCCTTCGCGGGAAGCCGACGCGCGGACTCGAACCGCGGACCCCTTCATTACGAGTGAAGTGCTCTACCAGCTGAGCTACGTCGGCAGCGGGAGGGGATTCTAGCGCCTGGCGGTTTGCGTATTCGCGGGCATGAGCAGCACCTAAGTGGATGTTAGAAAATCGCAAAAATGCGATGTTTGGGAATGGACTTCCGGGTCACGCCGTTCTATAAGACGTACAGGGAAACGGCGACTCGCGGTCGATAGCCCGCGCAGCCTTCCCAGGTGGCCGTGCCCAGCGGCCCCGTCCACAAAGGAAAGGGATTCAACTGAGCGACACGATTCATCTGCATGACCTCACGCCTGCCGAGCGCCTGCTCGAGGAGGCCGCCGAGCGCGGCTTCGTCGAGGAGAAGGAGATCGAGGCGCTGGCGGACGAGCACGAGCTCCAGGAGGACGAGGTCGCGGCGCTCCGCGTCGCCCTCGAGGAGCGGGACGTGATCGTGCGCGCTGCGGCTCCCGAGAAGGAGGCCGCTCCTGCGCCCACGGGCACGCTCGACCCGCTTCAGCTCTTCATGGACGCGGCGGGCCGGCACAAGCTGCTGACGGCGGCGGACGAGGTCTATCTCGCGAAGCGCATCGAGCGCGGCGATCTGGCCGCCAAGGAGCGCATGATCAACTCGAACCTCCGCCTCGTGGTCTCGCTCGCCAAGCGCCACCAGGGCCACGAGCTGCCGCTGCTGGACCTGATCCAGGAGGGCATCTTCGGCCTCATCCGTGCGGTGGAGAAGTTCGACTGGCGTAAGGGCTAC
>DASWQM010000269.1:0-4805 GCA_036403675.1 Solirubrobacteraceae bacterium
CCGCCGCTCATCATCTACGCCTTCCTGCCCGGCGTCGCGCTGGCGATCGCCGAGCCGTGGGCGGTGCCGATCTTCCGCGACCAGCCCCGCCGCGCGCGGCGCTTCGCATTCGCAGCCGTGGGCATCGCCGCGCTCGCGTACGTCCTCTACTGCGTCTGGGACTTCAACGTCGAGACGACGCAGATCCACCACGCGCTCGGGCGCCGGTCGCTCATGTCGGCGCTCTTCGGGATGGCGCTGCTCGCCGCGCTCATCGCGTTGCAGATCGGGACGGGGAAGGTGCCCCGCTGGGCCGACAACCGCTGGACGAACTGGATGGGCGAGCGCTCCTACGCGTTCTACCTCCTGCACGTGTGGATCCTGTTCGAGGTCATCAACCTCGTCGGCGCGGACGCCGGCACCGCCGTGCTGTTCGCGACGATGATCGGCATCGGCTTCCCCGTGACGCTCGTGCTGGCGGCGCTGTCGTGGCGCTTCGTCGAGCGGCCGTTCCTCGAGCGGCGGCTGCCGTGGGCGCCCGGCCTGCGGCCGGACCCGCACGCCGCGCACGAGCGGCCTGACCCCGCGCCGTCGCCGCCCGACGACCGCCAGCCGGAACCCGCGACGAGCGCGGGGACGCCGTGAGCGGTGCGCTCGTCTCGGTCCTGATCGTCACCTACGAGCACGCCGGCGAGATCGACGCCTGCGTCGACGGCGCGCTCGCGCAGGCGGGCGACGGGCTCGCGGTCGAGGTCGTCGTCGCCGACAACGCGTCCGGCGACGACACCGCCGAGCGCGTCCGCGCGCGGTCCGCCGAGGGCGTCCAGCTGCTCGAGATGGGCTCCAACCGCGGCTTCGCGGCAGCCGTCAACGCCGCCTTCGCCGCCACGACCGGCGAGCAGGTCCTGATCCTCAACCCCGACTGCGTCATGGAGCCCGGCTGCGCCCGCGCGCTGCGCGAGCACCTCGACGCCCACCCCGACGTCGCGCTCGCGGCCGCGCTGCTGCACGATCCCGACGGCACCCCGCAGCTGCACGCGCGCCGCGACGCCGGCCTCGGCGGGGCCCTGTGGGCGTTCACCGTCGTCGGGCGCCGGCTCGACGCGAGCCGCCGCGGCGGCCGCGCGCTCGCCGCCCGCCGCTACGAGGACCTGTGGACCGACGGGCCGCCGCGCGAGCCGGTCGCCGTCTTCTGCCCGGCGGCCGCCTGTGTGATGGCCGCCCGGCTGGACCTCGAGCCCGCGCCGTTCGACGAGCGCTTCCCGCTGTTCTTCAACGACGGCGACCTCTGCGCGCGGCTGCACGCCGCGGGGCGGGGCGTCGAGATCGTCCCGGCGGCTCGCGCCGCGCACGGCTACGGCACGAGCGTCAAGCGCGCACAGACCCGGGACCCGGCCCGGATGCGCGCCGAGTGGGTGGCATCGCTGCGCCGCTACGCCGGCCGCCACTGGAGCGCGCCGCAGCGCGTGGCGCTGCCGGCGCTGCTGCTCGCCGACGCCGTCGCCGCCGGCCTGCTGAGCCTCGCGCACCGCGAGGACCCGCGCGAGGTGCGCGGAACGCTCGGCGGGCTCGGCCTGCCCGGCGGGCCGCCGCCGCTGCTGACGCCGGTCCGGCGCATGGGACGCCGCCGCTAGGACGAGACGTCGGCGGGCTCGCCCAGCGGGCGGACGGCGCTCGCGGGCACCCCCGCCAGCAGATGCGCCGCCGGGTAGTCGCCGCCCGTCAGGACGGCGCCGGTCGCGATCATCCCGTTGCGCCCGACGTGCGAGCCCCGCAGGATCAGCGCGTTGGTGCCGACGAAGACGTTGCTCTCCACGAGCACCGGGCTGGACACCACCGGCTGTCGCGCGACGTGCGCGTCGGTCCCGTCGTGCGTGCGATCCGAGTCCATCACGGTCACGCCCTCCGCCAGGCCCACGCGGTCGCCGAGCTCGATGCGCTCGTGACAGTGGATCGTCACGTTGCGGCCGATGATCGCTCCCTCGCCGACGACGAACTCGCCCTTGGACTTCAGCTCGCTTCCGTCGCGGACCTGGACCAGCGGGCCGAGGCGGATCGCGCCGCCCCACGGCTGCAGCCGGATGCGGTTCTGGAAGTGGCAGCGCTCGCCGATCTCGATGACGGCATCGACGTGCGTCCACAGGTCGAGCGTGAGGTCGCGGCCGAAGCGGCAGTCGCGCCCGATGCGCAGCGTCAGCGATCCACGGCCCTCCCCGATCCGGTCGATGGCGATGTGCGGCAGGTCGTCGAAGCGGGGCGTGCCGTCGGCTTCGACGGCGAAGCGGCAGCCGAGGCGCGCGAGGCGCGCGCGCGTCTGCAGGACCCAGGCGTGGAAGCGCGCGGTGCGAACGGCGCTTGCGGCGGTGCCGAGCACGGCTCCAACGTACCGCCGATCGGGAGCATCGGCCGCTGGTGCGGGCTCCAGCCCCCCGTGCAGCCGCCCGTTGGCCCCGTTCGTGCTCGGAGCGACCACGGTCGTGGGCGGCACCGGCAGCGCCGGGCGGCTCACCGGGGCGGGGTCGGCCGGCGGCGCCGCGTGGCCGTTGCGCTCGGCCTGCGCGCGCAGGAAGGTGGCCATCGCGACCGGCGTCGGATGGTCGAAGACGAGCGTGGACGGAAGCCGCAGGCCGGTGATCCGGGCGAGGCGGTTGCGCAGCACGACCGATCCCAGCGAGTCGAACCCCAGCTCCTTGAACGGACGCTCGGGCTGGACGTCGTCGGCCGAGGCGTGACCGAGCGCCGCCGCCGCCTGGGCGCGCACGAGCGCGAGCACGAGCTGTTCGCGCTCATCCTGAGGGATCGCCAGAAGCTGCTGCGCGAGCGAGCCTGCGGCCGCTCCCACGCGGCGCGCCGGCGCCCGCACGAGCTCGCGCAGCATGGCCGGCAGCATGCCGGCGCGCGCCTGTGCGCGCAGGACCGCGAGGTCCAGCGGGACGGCGACGAGCACGGGCTCGGGGTGCGCGAGCGCGACGTCGAGGAGGCCGACGCCCTGCGCGTCGCTCAGCACGCGCTCGCCCGTCGCCTCGAGCTGCTCGACGTCCTGCGTGCGCAGCTCCCCGATCATCCCGCTCGCCTGATCCCACAGGCCCCACGCCACGGAGGTCGCGGGCCGGCCGGCGGCCCGGCGCCGCTGAGCAAGGGCATCGAGGTAGGCGTTGGCGGCGGCGTAGTTGCCCTGGCCCGGATGGCCGAGCGTCCCCGCCACCGACGAGAACAGGACGAACGAGGCGAGGTCGAGGTCGGCGGTCAGCTCGTCCAGCACGCTGGCCGCGTCGGCCTTGGGGCGCATCACGCGCTCGACGGCGCCCGCGCCGAGCGACGCGATCATCGCGTTCGCGAACGTCCCGGCAGCGTGGACGACCGCCGTCAGCGGGCGCTCCGCGGGGATCGCGGACAGCAGGTCGGCGACGGCGGCGCGGTCGCCCACGTCGCAGGCCGCGATCTCGACCTGGCAGCCCTGGCCGGCGAGCTCGGCCTCGAGCTCCGCGGCGTCCGGCGCGTCGCGGCCGCGGCGGCTGACGAGCAGCAGATGGCGGACGCCGTGCGCGTCGGCGAGATGGCGCGCGACGACGGCGCCGAGGCCGGCCGTGCCGCCGGTGACGAGGACGGTCCCGCCGGGGTCCAGCGCGCGCGGCACCGTGAGGACGACCTTGCCGACGTGGCGCGCGCGGCCGGCGAACGCCAGCGCGTCCAGGCCCTGGCGCACGTCCCAGGCGTGCACGGGCAGCGGCGCCAGGTCGCCGCGGCCGAGGACCTGGCGCAGCTCGGCGCCGACCGCGTCGGGTCCGGCGTCGTGGAGGTCGACGACGTCGTAGGCGACGCCCGGGTGCGCGGCGCGATCGGCGCTGGCGGCGAGCGCGGCGAAGCGCCCGCCGGGCGCCAGCAGGTCGAGCGAGACGTCGGTGAGCTCACCGGAGAGACCGCCGACGACGAGGTCGATGCCCGCCGGCACGCCCGCGCGCAGTTCGGCGGCGTGCGGTGCCGAGAGGTGCTCGTCGTCGAGCCCGAGGCCGCGCAGCGCGTCACACTCGTCCGGGCTCGCCGTCGCGAACACCTCGGCGCCCATCCCGAGCGCAAGCGCGACCGCGGCGAAGCCGACGCCTCCGCTGGCGGCGTGGACGAGCACGCGCTGCCCGGGCTGCAGCTCGCCGAGCGCCCGGCGCGCCGTGCAGTACGCCACCGGCACGGTCGCGGCGCGGACCGACGACCAGCCGTCCGGCACGGGCGCCAGCAGCCGCGCGTCGGCGACGGCGAGCGGCGAGAACGCGTGCGGCACGAAGCCGACGACCCGGTCGCCGGCCGCAATCCCGCGCACGGCCGCCCCGACCTCGACGGCGACGCCGGCGGCCTCGCTGCCGAGGACCGCCTCGCCGCGCTGGACCCCGAGCGCGGCCAGCACGTCGCCGTGGCCCACGCCCGCCGCGCGGACGGCGACGCGCACCTCGCCGTCCGCGAGCGGCCGGTCGCCGTCGCCGGTGACGGGCCCGGCCCCGAGCGGCGCGCCGCTGCGCTGGACGCCCAGCCGCCAGGTGCTCGTGGGGATCGTGTCGGGCGCCACGCGGGCGAGCCGCGGGACCAGCACGGCGCCGTCGCGGACCGCCACCTGCGGCTCGCCCGCCGCGAGCGCGGGCGCCAGCCCGTCGCGGCCGTCGGCGTCGACGAGCAGCAGGCGGCCGGGGTGCTCGGACTGCGCGCTGCGCACGAGCCCCCACTGCGCGGCGGCCTCGGGGTCCGGCGAATCGCCGCCGGTCACGGCCGCCGCGCCGCGCGTGACGACCGCCAGCGCGCTGTCACGCAGCCGCGCGTCCGCCAGCCAGTCCTGGACG
>DASWQM010000270.1:0-8146 GCA_036403675.1 Solirubrobacteraceae bacterium
ACGCGCCCGTCGATCCGGCGATCGCGCCGCCGAAGAGATAGGTGAACATGACGACGAACATCACGGGCGAGATCGTCACGTCGAGGAGCTGCTCGGGCACGTGCTTGACCTTGAGCATGCCGCGCCAGCCGAAGGTCAGCACGGCCGAGACGGCGCTTGCGCGTGGCGGCCGCGGCGTGGAGGCGAGCGCCTTGCGCAGCGCGGCCTCCTCGGCGGCCGGCCTGGCGGGCGGGCGGGTCGTCTCGATGCTCATGCCACCTGCTCCTCTGCGACGTCGTCGGCGGTCTGCTCCTCGGCCGGGTGGCCCGTCAGGGCGAGGAACACCTCGTCGAGGCTCGGCTGGCCGAGCGAGAAGTCGGCGATGCGCACGCCCGCGCGCGCCAGTTCGGCGAGCGCCCGCGCCGCGAGGTCGCCGTCGGCGCACGGCGCTGACAGGGCGGCGGGGTCGGGCTCGAGATGCACCGCCTCGAGCTCGCGCTCGAGCACGCGCGCGGCCTCGGGGCGCTGCTCGGGGTCCAGCAGCCGCACGTGCAGCGAACCCGATCCGACCGACGCCTTCAGCTGGGCCGGCGTGCCCTCGGCGATGACCCGGCCGCGGTCGATGACGGCGATCGCGTCGGCGAGCTGGTCGGCCTCCTCGAGGTACTGCGTGCACAGCAGGATCGTCGTGCCCTCGCCGACGAGCGCCCGGATGATGTCCCAGACCTGGTTGCGCGAGCGCGGGTCCAGGCCCGTCGTCGGCTCGTCGAGGAACATGAGCCGCGGCGTGACGACGATGCTCGCGGCGATGTCGAGGCGGCGCCGCATCCCGCCCGAGTAGTGCTTGACGAGCCGCCCGGCGCCGTCCGCGAGGCCGAACGCCTCCAGCAGCTCGCTCGCGCGCGTCCTGGCGCCCGCCCACCGCAGTCCCAGCAGGCGGCCGAGCATGATGAGGTTCTCGCGGCCGGTGAGGTCCTCGTCGACCGACGCGAGCTGGCCCGTGAGGCTGACGAGGCCGCGCACGGTGTCGGCCTCCTCGACGATGTCGTGCCCGAGCACGCGCGCGGAGCCGGCGTCGGGGCGCAGCAGCGTCGCCAGCATCCTGATCGTCGTCGTCTTGCCGGCGCCGTTGGGGCCCAGCACGCCGTAGACCGTGCCGCTGCGCACGGCGAGATCGACGCCGTCGACGGCGCGGGTCTCGCCGAAGGTCTTGACGAGGCCGCTGGCCTCGATCGCGAGTGGTGGCTGGGTCGTCATGGCGCAGGGATCACCACAGCCGAGGGTGGCACAGCAGCCCCCGGCCCGGTGTGTCGCATCTCACTCCTCCAGACCGGCGCGAGCGCCGGAACTCATCGAGCCTAGGCGGCGATGTCGGTCGCCACCGGCGCCTTGACGAGCACGAGCTCGCCGTCGGCGGCGCTGGCGCGGACGGTGTCGCCATCGCCGAACTCGCCCTGGAGCATCGCGAGCGCCAGCGGATCGACGAGCCGCTTCTGGATGACGCGCTTCAGCGGCCGCGCTCCGTAGACGGGGTCGTAGCCCAGGTCGCCGAGCAGCTCGCGCGCCTCGGGCGTGAGCTCCAGCGTGATCCCGCGCTCGGCGAGACGGTCGATGACCCGGCGCGTCTGCAGCGCGACGATCTCGCCGATCTGCGAGCGGTCGAGCGTCTCGAAGTCGACGATGTCGTCGAGGCGGTTGATGAACTCGGGGCGGAAGTGCAGCTCCGCGCCCTCGCGCCCGCCCGGAATGTTCGAGGTCATGATGAGCACGACGTTCTTGAAGCTCACGGTGCGGCCCTGGCCGTCGGTGAGGCGGCCGTCGTCCATGACCTGCAGGAGCGCGTTGAAGACGTCGGGGTGCGCCTTCTCGACCTCGTCGAGCAGCACGACGCCGTAGGGCCGGCGGCGGACCGCCTCGGTGAGCTGGCCGCCCTCGTCGTAGCCGACGTAGCCCGGCGGCGCTCCGACGAGCCGCGACACGGAGTGCTTCTCCATGTACTCGGACATGTCCAGCCGGATCATCGCCTCCTGCGTGTCGAACATGAACTCCGCCAGCGCGCGGGCGAGCTCGGTCTTGCCGACGCCGGTCGGGCCGACGAAGAGGAAGCTGCCGATCGGGCGGTCGGGGTCCGACAGGCCCGCGCGCGAGCGCCGCAGCGCCGACGCGACGGCCGAGACCGCCTCGTCCTGGCCGACGACGCGCTCGTGCAGGCGCTGCTCCATGTGGACGAGCTTCTCCACCTCGCCCTCGAGCAGCCGGCTGACGGGGATGTGCGTCCAGCGTGCGACGACCTCGGCGACGTCCTCCGGCGTGACCTCCTCCTTGAGGAAGCCTTCGTTGCCGTCCGAGCGCTGCTCGGCCTCGGCCAGCTCGCGCTCGAGCTCGGGGATCTCGCCGTAGCGCAGCTCGGCGGCGCGCTGCAGGTCGGCCTCGCGCTCGGCGCGCTCGGCATCGCGGTGGGCGATCTCCAGGCGCTCCTTGAGCTCGCGGACGGCCATGATCTTCGCCTTCTCGGCCTGCCACTGGGCCTTCATGCCGGAGCTGCGCTCACGCAGCTCGGCGAGCTCGCGCTCGAGCGCCTCACGGCGCGTCTTGGAGCCCTCGTCCTTCTCCTTGGTCAGCGAGGTCAGCTCGATCTCGAGCTGCATCGCGCGGCGCTCGAGCTCGTCGATCTCCTCCGGGAGCGAGTCGATCTCGATGCGCAGGCGGGAGGCCGACTCGTCGATGAGGTCGATCGCCTTGTCGGGCAGGAAGCGGTCTGCGATGTAGCGGTGGCTGAGCGTTGCGGCCGCGATCGTGGCGGAGTCCTGGATGCGGACGCCGTGGTGGACCTCGTAGCGCTCCTTCAGCCCGCGCAGGATCGCGATCGTGTCCTCGACGGACGGCTCGCCGACCATGACCGGCTGGAAGCGCCGCTCGAGCGCGGCGTCCTTCTCGATGTGCTTGCGGTACTCGTCGAGCGTGGTGGCGCCGACGGCGCGCAGCTGGCCGCGCGCGAGCATCGGCTTGAGGAGGTTCGCGGCGTCGACGGCGCCCTCGGCGGCGCCGGCGCCGACGATCGTGTGCAGCTCGTCGAGGAACAGCACGACCTGGCCGCGCTCGTCGCCGACCTCCTTCAGGACGGCCTTCAGGCGCTCCTCGAACTCGCCGCGGTACTTCGAGCCGGCGAGCAGGGCGCCGATGTCGAGCGCGATGACGCGCCGGTCGCGCAGCGACTCCGGCACGTCGCCGTTGACGATCCGCTGGGCGAGCCCCTCGACGATCGCCGTCTTGCCGACGCCGGGCTCGCCGATGAGGACCGGGTTGTTCTTCGTGCGGCGGCTGAGGACCTGGATGACGCGGCGGATCTCGTCGTCGCGGCCGATGACGGGGTCGAGGTCGCCGTCGCGGGCCGCCTCGGTGAGGTCGCGGCCGTAGCGCTCGAGCGCCCGGATCTTCTCCTCCGGCGACTGGTCGGTGACGCGGTGTGAGCCGCGCACGTCGGCGAGCGCCTGCAGCAGTCGCTCGCGGGTGGCGCCGGCGGCGCGCAGCGCCTTGCCGGCGGGGGTGTCGTCCTTGGCGAGGGCGAGCAGGACGTGCTCGACGGAGACGTACTCGTCCTTGAGGTCGCGCATCTCGCGCTCGGCGGCGCGCAGCGCGGCGAGCAGCTCCGGCGAGGTCGTCGGCTCGGCCGCGCTGGCGAGCGTCGGCAGCTCGCCGAGGGCGGCGTCGACGTCGGCGCGCAGGGCGTCGGGTGCGACGCCGATCTTGCCGAGGACGGGGACGACGATGCCGCCCTCCTGGTCGAGGAGCGCGGCGAGAAGGTGCAGCGGAGTGACCTGCGCGTGACGGCGCGCGGGAGCGAGCGACAGCGCCGCCTGCAGGGCCTCCTGCGTCTTGATCGTGAACCTGTCGGCTTGCATGGATCTGAGTGTAGCTGACTCAGATTTAGTTCCTCAAGGGGGCCGGGTGATGGTCCGTTTTGCGCAGTGTTGTTGCACCCGCGTGTGGTCTTGTGACGGGCGCGGCGGCACGATCCGCTCGTGTTGCAAGTTTCCCGGTCTCAGCCCGCGGAACATCGCAACGCGAGCGGATGTCGCGGTCGCCGAGCTCGCCGCCGGTCAGAACGCGGTCGTCTCCACGCGGCAGCTCACGGCCTGCGGTGTCGACAGCGGCGCGGTCACCGTGCGGGTGCGCCGCGGTCAGCTGCATCGGGTCCATCGCGGCGTGTACGCCGTCGGTACTGGCCTGCTCACCCTGCGCGGCGAGCTGACGGCTGCCGTTCTCGCGTGCGGCGACGGCGCCGTCCTCAGCCATCACGCCGCCGCCGCGTGGTGGGAGCTGCTGGCGTGGGAGCCGCGCAGCCCCGAGGTAATCGTTCCCGGTGGCGCCGGGCGCGGGCTCGACGGCATCCGGCCGCGTTGGTCGCGCTCGCCGGGAAGCCGCCGCGCGCCCTCCACCGCGCCCCGATCCATCCTCCCCTCCAAGCTGCTGTTCGCCGGCGCTCGCGCCCGCAGCGGCGCCCGGATCAGCCCACGACCAGCCGCCCATGCGGCCACCAGCCGCAGAGCTTCAACACCCGCATGAGCTGCGCGCTCGCATCAGCCAGGACCAGGCGCCGTCCGGGCGCCAGTCCCTCCGCCGCCCGCACGAGCACGCGGCAGCCCGAGATGTCGGTGAAGTCGAGGTCGCACGTCCGCACGACGAGGTCCTCGTCGCTGTCGTCGAGCGCGGCGAGGCGCGCCGCGAGGTACACCGAGGCGTCGATGTCCAGCGCGCCCGCCAGCGCGACCGCGCCGTCCTCGCCCTCGCAGATCGTGAGGTGCCGGCGACCGGTGGTCGTCCGCTCCGGGCAGATGCAGACGTGGAACTCGTGCGTCGCGACGAGCCGCTCGAGCACGTCGGGCGCGAACAGCCGCCGGTCGTACTGGCACAGGCCCGCGACGTCGGCGGTCTTGAAGACGCGGCTGATTTCGCGCTCGTACTGCACCACGGCGTCGGTCTGAGCGGGCCGGGTCAGCGTCCAGCTCATCTCGGCGGTGCCGCACAGCGCGCTGTAGCCGTCGCACCGCGCCGCGACGCGGTCGGCCTGCAGCGCCGCGATCATCGCCTCGGGATCGATCCGCGCGGGGCCGTGCTCGAGCCGGCGGATCCGGATCTGCCCGAGCGCGCGGCCGGCGTCGAGGTCGATGCCGTCCTCCGCGAGGTAGGCGCGGATCGTGTCGTCGTCACTGCGGTCGGCGAGGTAGAGGAAGCGCTCGTTGCGCCGCAGCGCTTGTCGCGCGCAGCCGGCGACGATCGCCTGGTGCTCGTCGTCGGAGCCGTAGCTTGCGCAGACGTGGTCGCCGGGGACGATGCCCGCGATGGCATGGCGGGCGAGCGACCCGCCGCCGCTTCCGTGCTCTACACGCCTCAACCGCCTGCTCGCGATGCCCACGTGGCGCCCGTCCTCCTTGTCGAGCGCTGAAACGCAAGGCCGGCGCGGAACTGGCGGCGGACAAAGGTCCATATTTAGGACCTATCCCAGCAGGTCCTCAGTGGCTCGTCAGCGGTGCTCGATCGGGATCGTGAACGGCTTGACGTCCTTCGCGCGCACGAGCGCCGAGCCGGTGCCGGCCTCGTAGCGGACGATGTCCGCGCGGACCTCCTCGCGCCGGCCCTCGAGCGCCGCGATCTCGGCCTCGAGCTCGTCGCGCCGGCGCTCGAGCGCGGCGACGCGGCGGCGCGTGCGCTCGAGCTGCTCCTCGAGCTCGAGCACCTTCTCGACGCCCGCGAGGTTCAGCCCCAGGTCAGCCGTCATCTGCTGGATTCGGCGCAGGCGCTCGACGTCCTCGTGCGAGTACAGCCGCGTGCCCTTCGGCGATCGCTTGGGCTCGATGAGCCCGCGCTGCTCGTACATCCGCAGCGTCTGCGGGTGCATGTCGGCCAGCTCGGCGGCGACCGAGATCATGAACACGCCACGATCGGAGGAGACCTCGATCCGGGTGGTGGTACGCCGCCTGCTCGCCATTACGAGAACAGCCTCGTCCGCGGGTTGCCGTTGAAGACCTTGGCGAGATCGTCCACGACGGCCTCCTGCTCGGAGGTCAGCTTGTCGGGCAGGTCGAGCACGAAGCGGTAGTGGATGTCGCCGCGCCCGGCCTTGCCGAGCCGCTTCGGCCCCTCGCCGCGCAGCCGCTGCACGCTGCCGGGGCGTGTCGCGGCCGGAACCCGCAGCTTCTTGCGGCCGTCGAGCGTCGGAACCTCGATCTCGGCTCCGCGCAGCGCCTCGGCGATCGTCAGCGGGACCTCGACCTCGACGTTCTCGCCCTTGCGCGCGAAGACCGACGAGTCCTGGACGTGCGTGACGACGAACAGGTCGCCGTCGGGCCCGCCGTTGCGGCCGGGCTCGCCCTTGCCCGCGAGGCGGATGCGGCTGCCCTCCTTCACGCCCGCCGGGACGTTGACGCGGTAGCGCTTGACCGTGCGGTTGCGGCCCGCGCCCTGGCACGTCGGGCAGGGTTCCTCGATGACGGTGCCGGCGCCGCCGCAGCGCGAGCACGGCTGGGAGATCGAGAACAGGCCCTGGCCCTCGGACTCGATGCCGCGGCCCTGGCAGCGCGGGCAGACGACCGGCGACGTGCCCGGCTTCGCACCGGTCCCGGCGCAGGTCGCGCAGCGCTCGTACGTCGGCACCGAGATCGGGACCTGCGCGCCGTTGATCGCCTGCTCGAAGCCGATCGAGACCTCGGCCTCGAGGTCGCGGCCGCGCTCGGGGCGTGGGCCCCTGGCGCCGCCGCCGCGCCCGCGCGTCGCCTGGCCGAAGAGGTCGGAGAGGATGTCGCCGAAGCCGCCGGCGTCGAAGCCCGGCTGGCCGCCGCCGCGTCCCACGTTGGAGAACGGGTTGGCGAGCGCGCGGTCGTACTCCTTGCGCTTGTCGGCATCGCCGAGCACGTCGTGCGCCAGCGAGATCTCCTTGAAGCGCGCCTCGGCCTTCGCGTCGCCCGGGTTCTTGTCCGGGTGGTACTTGCGGGCGAGCCTGCGGTACGCCTTCTTGATGTCGGCCGCGGTCGCCTTGCGATCGACGCCGAGCACCTTGTAATGGTCTTGGGCCATCGTCTGACTCCTAGCCGCTGACGATCACCCGCGCGGGACGCAGGATCGAGTCGTTGAGCCGGTAGCCGGCCTGCAGGACCTCGACGATCGTGCCCGGCTCGGTGCCCTCGACGGCGTGCTGCGCGACGGCCTCGTGACAGACGGGGTCGAAGCGCTCGCCCTTGGCGGCGTAGCCCTCGATTCCCGTGCGCCCGAGCGCCGCGGTCAGCTCGCTGGTGACGAGCCGGATGCCGTTGGTCATGTGGTGGTCCTCGTCCGCCGCCTCGAGCGCGGCGACCGCCCGCTCGAGGTTGTCGAGCGCCGGCAGCAGCTCGCGGGCGAGGCGGCCCATCCCACGCGCCTCGGCGGCCTTGACGTCGCGCGTCATCCGCTTGCGGTAGTTCTCGAAGTCGGCCTTCGTACGCTGCGCGAGCGCGAGGTAGTCGTCGGCCTTGTCGGCGCGCTCGCGCAGGGCGGCCGCGTCGAGCTCCGGCTCGGGCGCGGGCTCCGCGGCCGCCGGCTCGGCGGCCGCGCTCGTGTCCGGCTCGGCCGCCGGCGCCGCCTGCTCGGGCGCGGCCGGCGCCGGCGGGGTGGGATCCCCCTCCGGCGCCTCCTGCTCGATGCGCTGCTCCTCCGTCGCCACGGGCTAGCGGGGCTTCGTGGTGGTGTCTTCCTCGACGACCTCGGCGTCGACGACGTCCTCGTCGTCGGCCGACGAGGAGGCGTCCGGACCGGCGCCGTCGGCCGTGCCGTTGGTCGACCCGTCGCCGCCCGCGCGCGCCTTCTCGTACATCGCCTCGGAGACCTTGTGGAAGGCCGTCTGCAGCGCCTCGGTCTTGCGCCGCAGCTCCTCGGCGTCCTCGGACTGCAGCGAGTCGCGCAGCTCCATGATGAGGCCCTCGATCTCCGTCTTGGAGGACTCGTCGATGTTCTCGGCGAGCTCCTTGAGCTGGCGCTCGGCCTGGTAGGCCGCGTTCTCGGCGGTGTTGCGCGCCTCGGCCAGCTCACGCAGGCGACGGTCCTCGTCGGCGTGGGTCTCGGCGTCGCCGACCATCTGCTTGATCTCGGCGTCGGAGAGCCCGCCACCGGCGCGGATCTCGATCTTCTGCTCCTT
>DASWQM010000271.1:0-9795 GCA_036403675.1 Solirubrobacteraceae bacterium
CCGGCGCTGGCGATCGCGCGGACGCTCGCGACGTCGCTGGAGCACGTCATGCGCGAGGACTACGTGCGGACGGCCCGCGCGAAGGGCCTGCGGGAGCGCTCGATCCTCGTGCGCCACGGGCTGCGCAACGCGGCGGGGCCGGCCCTGACGATGGGCGGCCTGCAGTTCGGCCTCCTGCTCGCCGGCATCGTCGTCGTCGAGCAGATCTTCTCGTGGCCGGGGCTCGGCCTGTACCTCAGCCAGTCGATCGCCTACTCGGACTTCCCCGCGATCACCGGCACGACGCTGCTGCTCGGCACCGCGTACGTCGTCGTGAACTTCTGCGTCGACGTGGCCCAGGCCGCCGCGGACCCGCGGATCAGGACCGTGTGATGGCGCAGATCTCCAGGGAGATCCTCCCCCCGGGCGCGAGCTGGTCGCGCGTCTGCCGGCGGGCGACGGCGCTGACGCTGACCGACGTCGATGGCGGCGCGAACGTCTCGGCGCTGCTGTACCGCGCGAGCGACCCGCTCGAGCGCTACTGCATGCCCGACACCCTGAAGGCCCAGCACGTCAGCCGGCTGACGGCCGGCGTCGCGCTGTACTCCGACATGGGGCGCGTGCTCGCGTCGGTGACGCACGACGCCTGCGGCTGGCACGACACGATCACCGGGCACGCCACCGCGGTGCATGTCGCGCGGCGCTGGGGCGCCGCGAGCTACCAGGAGCACCTCAACGACTGGCGGCGCAGCGCCCGCGACGCGCTCCTCGTCGAGCTCGCCAAGCACGGCCTCGGCCCGCGCGACCTCGTGGCGAACGTCAACTTCTTCACGAAGATCGCCGTCGGCGACGACGGGGAGCTGGAGTTCGTCGCCGGCAACTCCGGGGCGGGCGCGAGCGTCACCGTGCGCTTCGAGCTCGACACGCTCGTCGTGCTCTGCGGCGTGCCGCACCCGCTCGACCCGGCGCCGGCGTGGAGCCCGCGGCCCGTCGGGCTCGAGCTGGCATCCGTCGACGTGGCGGGCGACGCCGACGCCGTGCGGCGGGCGTGCGCCGAGAACGGGCGCGGGTTCGCGGCGAGCGAGGCCGAGCTGCGATGACAGCGCGTCATCGCTCGACCGACGTGCTTGCGGCCCCGGGACGGAAGTCCTCGCGATGACCGTCCACGCGCCCGCGCAGACGCGCCTGGACGTCGAGGTCGGCGCGGGCGACGGCTGGATCGGCGAGCTTGCACGCGGAGAGCTGCTGCGGATCGTCGACCTCCACGGCAACCAGGCCGTCGACACGCTGTTCTTCGACGCCCACGACTACGCCAACCGCTACAGCGCCGTCGACACGCTGCGCGAGCAGGGCAGCGCGTACCTCCGGCTCGGCTCCCGGCTGCGCGCGCTCGACGGCGAGCCGCTCATGACGATCGTCGGCGACACGTGCGGGCGCCACGACACGCTCGGCGGCGCCTGCTCCCAGGAGTCGAACGTCGTGCGCTACGGCGAGCACACGCGGCACATGCACGCCTGCCGCAACACGTTCCTCGCGCAGGCGCTGCAGTGGGGGAGGGGCCTGGAGAAGCGCGATCTGACGGCGAACGTGAACTTCTTCATGAACGTCCCGCTGACGCCCGACGGCGGCCTGACGTTCGAGGACGGGATCTCCGCGCCGGGCACGTACGTCGAGCTGCGGGCCGATCGCGACACGCTCGTGCTCATCTCCAACTGCCCGCAGCTCAACAACCCCTGCAACGGCTACGACCCCACGCCGGTCCGCCTGCTCATCCGCTCCGGCGCGCCGTGATCGAGGTCATCGCCCAGGGGACCCTCGCGACGGTGCAGGACTGGCCCGGCCGCCTCGGCTACTGGGAGGTCGGCGTGCCTCCGTCAGGCCCGATGGACGATCGCTCGTTCCGGCTGGGAAACCGCCTCGTCGGCAACCCGCAGGGCGCCGCCGGGCTGGAGATCACGCTCACCGGGCCGCGCCTGCGCTTCACGGAGCCCGCCGTGGTCGCCGTCACCGGCGCGCCGCTCGCCCTCGAGGTCGACGGCCGGCCCGCGCAGCAGTGGGCGGCGCTCGACATCCCGGCGGGCGGCGTGCTGAAGCTCGGCGCGATCCGCGGCACGGGCCTGCGCGCGTACGTGCTCGTGCGCGGCGGCCTGGACCGCCCGGCGGTCATGGGCAGCCGGTCGACGTTCGCGGCCGCGGGGCTCGGCGGCCGGCCGCTGCGCAAGCGCGACACGATCGCGATCGGCACGCCGGCCGACGCGGACCCGCCCGGGCGGGCCCTCGTGCCGCCGGTCATCACAAACGCGTGGACGCTGCGCGCCGTCCCCGGGCCGCACGGCGCGCCGGACTTCCTCACGCCCGCCGGCGCGGCCGAGCTGTTCGCAGCGGAGTGGACGGTCCACCTGCACTCCGACCGCACCGGCGTGCGGCTCACCGGGCCGCTGCCGGACTGGGCGCGCGAGGACGGCGGCGAGGCCGGGCTGCACCCGTCGAACATCCTCGACAGCGCGTACGGCGTGGGCACCGTCATGCTCGCCGGCGACATGGCCGTCGTCGTCGGTCCCGACGGCCCGAGCCTCGGTGGCTTCGTCGCCGTCGCGCAGGTCATCCGCGCCGACCTCTGGCGCCTGGGCCAGGTGCGCGCCGGCGACCGGGTCGTGCTCCAGGCCGTCGACGCGGCGTACGCCGCGGACCTGCACGCGGGCGCGGAGGCGGAGATCGCGCGCGCGCCCGATGCGCCGGCGCCGCGGCCGCGGGCGCCCGCGCCGGGACCCGTCCTCGACGCACCGTGCGACGGCTCAGGCGGGCCGCTGACCTTCCGCCGCGCAGGCGAGCGCGGCCTGCTCGTCGAGTTCGGCGAGCCGGTGCTCGACCTGCGCGCGCGTGTGCGCGCGCACCTGCTGCAGCAGGTGCTCGTCGAGCAGGCGCCGGCCGGGGTGCTGGAGCTCACGCCGGGCGTGCGCTCGCTGCTCGTCCAGCACGACCCGGACGTGCTGCCGTCGCGCGCGCTGCTCGCGCTGCTCGTCGCGCTCGAGGCCGGCCTCCCGGCGCCCGACGCGCTGACGGTCCCAGGCCGCGTCGTCGAGCTGCCGCTCGCCTGGCGCGACGCGGAGGCGATGAGCGCGATCGCGCGCTACCAGGCCTCGATCCGCCCGGACGCGCCCTGGTGCCCGGACAACATCGAGTTCATCAGGCGCATGAACGGCCTCGCCGGCGAGGAGGAGGTGCGCGCGATCGTGTTCGGCGCCGCCTACCTCGTGCTCGGCCTCGGCGACGTCTACATGGGCGCTCCGGTCGCGGTGCCGCTCGACCCTCGTCACCGGCTCGTCACGACGAAGTACAGCCCGGCGCGGACGTGGACCCCGGCCAACGCCGTCGGGATCGGCGGCGCGTTTCTCTGTGTCTACGGGATGGAGGGGCCAGGCGGCTATCAGCTCGTCGGGCGGACGGTCCCGATCTGGCATGCCGGCGACGAGCCGCCGTGGCGGCTGCGCCACTTCGACGTGCTGCGCTTCCATCCGGTCGCCGGCGACGAGCTCGCCGAGCTGCGCCGCGCCAGCGAGGCGGGCACGTGGTCGCCACGGGTGCGCGACGGTGGCTTCTCGCTCGCCGAGCACGAGCGCTTCCTCGCGGCCGACGCCGGTGCGATCGCCGCCTTCCGGGCCGGCCGCGAGGCCGCCTTCGCCGCCGAGCGGGAGGCGTGGGAGGCCGCCGCGGCCTAGCCGAGCAGGCTCCTGACCCTGATCGTCACGCCGGCGCTCGTCGTCACCGAGCCCGCGCTGTCGGTCGCCCTCGCGCGCAGGACGTGCGTGCCTGAGGCGGCCGATCGCCAGACGAACGAGTACGGCGCGGTCGTGTCCTCGCCGAGCTTCGTCGCCCCGTCGGCGCGGAAGAACTCGACCTTGCCGACACTGCCGTCGCTGTCGTTCGCGGCCGCGTTGATCGTGACGTTCGCGCGCCGTGCGAAGACGGCGCCGCTGGCCGGGCCGGTGATGTCGACCGCGGGCGCGACGTTCGGCGGCGGGGCCGGCACCGTGACCATGTTCGCCACCGAAGGTACGCCGTCGGCGTCGACGACGAACAGCATGTACGGGCCGGGCGGCGCGACGTTGGCGTTCGCGGGACCGGTGGCCGTCAGCGTGCCCGCACCGGCGTTGAAGGCGAGCGGGACGTAGCGCTGATCCATGTCGACCGAGTGCGTGACCGCGCCGAGGCGGACGAGGGCGACCTTGCGGATCTGCGCGGCGTCGGGGGTGGCGATCGTGAACGTGGCGCCGTGGTTGATCGTGCCGGGCGCACTCGTCACCGACGGCCGCGGCGCGAGCTGGCCCGAGCCGTCCTTCTTGTAGAGGTAGGGCGGCGTGAAGACCTCGGCGTTCTTGGCGAGGTAGTGGACCTGGTCGCAGACGCCGCAGATGCCGCCGCCGGCGGAGAGCACGCGGCCGTCGGGCAGCAGCAGCGCGGTCGAGTGGTACTGGCGCGTCATCTGCTGGGCGGCGAGCGTCTTCCACTGGCCGGTCTCGGGGTTCCACAGCTCGGCGGCGTAGACGCCGGCGGTGAGGTCGACGAGCCCGGCGCCGGACGAGTTGCCGCCGGTCGCGAGCGCGGTGCCGTCGGCCAGCAGCGTGAGGTTGTTCTGGCGGCGACCGAAGGCCATCGGGGCGGTCGCCGAGACGACCGGCGCCGCACCGTTGATGTCGATCGTGCGCGCCTGGTTCGTCGACGGCCCGCCGCCGGCGACGAGGATCTTGCCGATGTCGTACATCGCGTGACCGCCGTAGCTGCGGTCGATCGTGTCGCGCGCGACGTAGCTCTGCCACGAGCCGGTGCCGTTCGTGTTGATCTTGCGCATCGTCTTGTCGGGGCCGGAGTAGAAGGCGCGGCCGTCGGGCGCGACGTCGAGCCAGGGGTAGAGCGGCAGGTTCAGCACGGCGCCGGTCAGCGACCGCAGGCTGCCGTCCCGCTGGCGCACCTCGGGCGTGTCCGGGCCGCCCTCGGTGACCAGCATCTCGCCGTTGGGCAGCCCGGTGACGCTCGGATACCAGCGCTCGAACGCCATGTCGGCGCCCTTCGTCCAGGTGTTCGTGACGGGGTTGAAGACGTGCGTCTGGCGGATCCCGTTGAGCTGCGCATTCTTGTTGCCGCCGGCGAGGAAGACGGAGCCGTCGAGCAGGTGCGCCAGGCCGCTGCAGAAGACGTTGAAGCCCGTGTTCACCCGCACGTCGGTCTGTGTCGCGCTCTGCGGGTCCCAGACGGTCGCGCGGGTGTGGTCGTGGACCGGATAGGTCTCGGTCGCGTTGTCGCCGACCGAGTCGTACGCGAGCACCTTGCCGTTCGGCAGCAGCGCGACGTGGACGCCGACGACGGGCCAGTCGACGGGCGCCGACCACGAGCCCACCTCGCCCTCGGTGCCGGGGACCGCAGCCGCTGCGGCCGCCGCGTCGGTGGCCGTCGCGGCCAGCGTCTCGCGCGTGAGCGCGCGCTCCTGCTGCGCCGTCTTGGGCGCGACGCTGTCGTCCTGCTTGTGCTGCTCGACCGTGCTGTGCGCGACCGCGCCGGCGGGCGCAACCAGCGCGATGGCGGCTGTCGACAGGACGAGTGCAGTGCGGTGCGCGCGCATGATGAACCCCCACGTTCGTTGCTGCGGCCGCCCTGACCCTACGCCCGCCGGGGGCGCCGCGACCAGGGCCGATCGTCTGGGTCTGCGCCGGATGCCTTGCGCTCAGCGCCCTCGACATCCGTCCAATTTCGGCGCCGAACGCTCATTCGGCCATCCGTCCAGAGCGGCCGTGACGCCCTGCACGATGTGCCCGCGGGTGCCCGACACCAGGGAGCGTGCCCACCGCTCTCAACCGCATCCTCACCGCAACCGCCACGACCGTCGCCTTCGCCGCGGCGGGCGCCGCGCCGGCTCTCGCCGCGCCCGATCCGCTCCTCGCCGACCAGTGGGCTCTGAGCGAGCCGCAGGCCATCGGCGCCCAGGAGGCGTGGAAGCAGTCGCAGGGCGACGGCGTCCTCGTCGCCATCCTCGACAGCGGCGTCCAGCTCAACCACCCCGACCTCGCGGGGAGCCTCTGGACGAACCCGGGCGAGGTGCCGGGCAACGGCAAGGACGACGACAACAACGGCTACGTGGATGACGTCTACGGGGCGAACATGTTCACCGACAACGGCAACGTCAACGACGACGAGGGCCACGGCACGCACGTCGCCGGCATCGTCGCCGCGCGTGCCGGCAACGGCGTCGGCGGCTCCGGCCTGGCGCCGAAGGCGCGCATCATGGCCGTCAAGGTCCTCGACGCCAACCGCTCCGGCAACTCGTCGCTGCTGGCCAGCGGCATCCGCTACGCGGTCGACATGGGCGCGCGCATCCTCAACGTCTCGATCAACGGCGACGGCACGAGCAGCGATCTCACCGAGGCGCTGCACTACGCGAGTGAGAAGGGCGCGACGATCGTCGCCTCGGCCGGCAACAACTCGCGCAACATCGACCTCTCGCCGTCCTACCCCGCGTCGTCGAACGAGCCGTCGGTGCTGAGCGTCACGGCGACCGACGAGGGTGGCGGCATCGTCGGCTTCGCGAACCGCGGACTGCGCTCCGTCGACCTCGCCGCCCCCGGCGAGATGATCCTCTCGACCGCGCGCGGCTCGGGCTACGAGAACCGCTCGGGCACCTCGATGGCGGCGCCCTACGTCTCCGGCTCGCTGGCGCTGCTGGCGGCGGCGCGCCCGGACCTCTCGCAGGCGGTGCTGCGCGACGCGCTCATCGCGTCAGCGCCGAAGCGCAACATCCTGTCCGGCCTGCTCGGCGGCGGTGGTCTCGACATCGGCGCGGCGATGCACGCCGTGCTGCCCGGCGACCGCTGGCAGGCCGCCGGCACGTCCACGTCGACCAGCGTCGCCGCGACCGCGACGCCGGCGCTGCGTCTGCGCACCGGCGCGGCGATCCACGCGGGCCGCCGCGCGACCGTGCGCTGGTCGGCGACCGGCGCCGACAGCGTCGCACGCTGGCGCATCTCGCTCGACGGCCGCCGCGTGGCCACGCTCGACGGCGGCGACAGCCGCATCGTGCGCCGCCGGATCGCCGCCGCCGGCAGCCATCGCTGGCGGGTCGTCGGCTTCGACGAGGCCGGCGCGAAGGTCGTCTCCGCGGTGCGCAGCTTCCGCGTGCTGGCTCGCGGCTGAGGCCCGCGGCCGCCGCGGACGTCGCGGCCTGGTCCGGGGTCGTTCTGTGACCCCCTGTCAGGACGGATGGCCCGGCGGGCCAAATGCCGCCCGCCCCTCCTGGCCCCGATAGCGCTGGTGGAGATGTGCGTCGCGTCCGAGAATGCGACGATGACCGAGGTGGACTTTGCCAGCCCGCAGTTGGCGTACCAGCCGGCGGACGGTTTCTACGACGAGCTGTTCGACGCCGGCGGGATGCCGCGCCCGCACGCCGCCGCCATGGTCGCCGCGCTGCATGCGCTCGGCCCGGAGCGGCTGGCCGCCGCCGGCCGCCGCCGCGACACGATCTTCGTCCAGCAGGGCATCACGTTCGACACCACGGGCGAGGACGGGCCGACGCTCGAGCGCCCGTTCCCGCTCGACCTCGTCCCGCGGATCCTGCCGGCAGGCGAATGGACGCACATCAAGCGCGGCCTGGCGCAGCGCATCCGCGCTCTGAACCGGTTCGTCGACGACGTCTACCACGCGCGCGAGATCGTCCGCGCCGGGATCGTGCCCTGGCGCCTCGTCGTGAGCCGCAGCCACTTCGCCCGCGCGGCGCACGGGATCCGGCCGCCGGGCGGCGTCTACTGCCACGTCGCCGGCTGCGACCTCGTCCGCGACGCCGACGGCTCGTGGAAGGTGCTCGAGGACAACGTCCGCACGCCGTCGGGGATCTCCTACGTGCTCGAGAACCGCGTCGCGATGACGCGCCTGCTGCCGGGGCTGTTCGCCGAGTACCGCGTGCGCCCTGTCGACCACTACCCGCAGCTGCTGCTCGCCGCGCTGCGAACGGTCGCGCCGGCCGCCGAGGGCGAGGCGACCGTCGTCGTCTGGACGCCGGGCCCGCTGAACTCCGCCTACTTCGAGCACGCCTTCCTCGCCCGCCAGATGGGCGTCGAGCTCGTCGAGGCGTCGGACCTCGTCGTCCGCGACGACGTCGTCTACATGCGCACCACGCACGGGCTGCAGCGCGTCCACGCCGTCTACCGGCGTCTGGACGACGACTTCATCGACCCGCTCGAGTTCCGCCCCGACTCCGCGCTCGGGGTGCCGGGCCTCATGCGCGCCTACCGCGCCGGCACCGTCGCGCTCGCCAACGCGGTCGGCACGGGCGTCGCCGACGACAAGGCGATCTACCACTACGTCCCCGAGATGGTGCGCTTCTACCTCGGCGAGGAGCCGCTGCTCGACAACGTCAAGACCTACCTCATGTCCGACCCCGAGCTCATGGAGCACGCGCTGGGGCGCATGGACGAGCTCGTCTTCAAGCCGACCGGCGAGTCCGGCGGCAAGGGCGTCTTCATCGGGCCGACGACGGACCCGCTGGAGCTCGCCGGTCTGGCCGACGTCATCCGCCGCTCGCCGGAGAAGTGGATCGCCCAGGAGGTCGTGCGGCTGTCAACCGTCCCGACCGCCGACGAGGACGGCGTGCTGGTCCCGCGCCATGTCGACCTGCGGCCGTTCGCGGTCTTCGGCGAGACGATCAGCATCGTTCCCGGCGGACTGAGCCGCGTCGCGCTGACGGAGGGCTCGATGATCGTCAACTCCTCGCGCGGCGGCGGATCGAAGGACACGTGGGTGCTCGAGAACGGCGACGATCGCGGCGACGGCACCGCGCCGCTGCGTCCCGAGAGCCTGCCGCCGACGCTGCCCGACCTGCGCTACGGGGCGTGGACCGAGCAGCGCCAGCAGCAGCAGCAGCAGCGCCGGCTGTGCTCGCGCGGATAGCCCAGGAGCTCTTCTGGCTCGGGCGCAATCTCGCCCGCGCCGAGCAGATGTCACGGCTGCTTGACGGCGTCTTCCAGGCCGACCTGCAGGGCCGCCCGGAGGATCCGGCCGCGGGCCGCCTCGGCTGGGACTCGCTCATGCACATCATGGGCGCAAGCGTCGACGACCAGTTGCCGACCCACCGCGACGCGGTGCTCGACGCGCTGACCTTCGACGGCGAGAACCCGGCCTCGGTCGTAGCCTGCGTCGCCCGTGCCCGCGAGGGGGCGACGACCGTCCGCGACGTCATCTCGGCCGAGATGTGGGAGGCGATCAACACGACCCACCTGCGCCTGCGCGACGGCGACCTGTCGGCGCGCCTGTACTCGGGTCCGTCCTCGATCTACACGCACGTCAAGGAGCGCTCGGCGCTCTTCTGGGGCCTGACCGCGCGCACGATGCTGCGCGACGAGGCCAGCGCGTTCCTCAGCGCGGGCGGCCGCATCGAGGCCGGCGACATGGTGCTGCGGATGCTGCGCGTCGCGCTGCCGAGCGCGGGCGCCGGCGGCGACGACGGCCACGCCGACGGGCAGGCGATCGCGCTGCTGCAGGCCGTCGGCGGCGTCCAGGCCTACCGCCGCGCGGTGCCGGCGCCGGCGCACGCCGGTCCCGTGGCGCGCTTCCTCCTCTTCGAGCGCAACTACCCGGACTCCGTCGCGGCCGCCGTCGATGCCGTCAACGGCGCGCTGCGCCATGCCGACGCGCAGCCGCGCAGCTCGGAGCCGATCCTGCGTCTCAGCCGGCTCAGCGCCGACCTCGAGTTCCGCCGCAGAGCGGAGGGCGACGCCGACCTCGCCGTCATCTGCCGTGAGGTCCAGCGCGAGCTCGGCCTCGTCGACGCGGATA
>DASWQM010000272.1:0-20746 GCA_036403675.1 Solirubrobacteraceae bacterium
GAGCCGCACATCGGCCATCTGAAGGTCTACTCGGTCGGCGACGCCGTCGCGCACTTCCACCGCCGCACCGGCCGGCGCGTGCTGCACCCGATGGGCTACGACGCGTTCGGCCTGCCGGCAGAGAACCACGCGATCAAGACCGGGCAGCACCCGCGCGTCGCGACGGACGCGGCGATCGCGGAGTTCCAGCGCCAGTTCCGCGAGTGGGGGATCTCGATCGACTGGACGCGCGAGTTCGGCACCCACGAGCCGCGCTACTACCGCTGGACGCAGTGGATCTTCCTCCAGCTCTTCAAGCACGGGCTCGCCTACCAGAAGGAGGCGGCCGTCAACTGGGACCCCGTCGAGGAGACCGTGCTCGCCAACGAGCAGGTCGTCGACGGGCGCGGCGAGCGCTCCGGCGCGCTCGTCGAGGTGCGCCAGCTCAAGCAGTGGTTCTTCCGCATCACCGACTACGCCGAGCGCCTGCTCGCGGACCTCGACACGATCCGCTGGCCCGAGCACGTCAAGACGATGCAGCGCAACTGGATCGGGCGCTCGGAGGGGGCCGAGGTCGTCTTCCGCTGCGAGGACGTCGGCATCGACTACCCGGTCTTCACGACGCGCCCGGACACGCTCTTCGGCGCGACGTTCTTCGTGATGGCGCCCGAGCACCCCGACGTCCTGCGCCTCGCCGAGGGCACGGAGCACGAGGACGACGTGCGCGCGTACATCAACCACGCGCTGACGACCGACAAGCAGCTGCGCGGCGACGTCGACAAGCCGAAGACCGGCGTCCCGCTCGGCCATACGGTCACCAACCCCGTCAACGGCGAGCAGCTGCCGATGTACGTCGCCGACTACGTCCTCATGGAGTACGGCACCGGCGCGATCATGGCGGTCCCCGCCCACGACGAGCGCGACTACGCCTTCGCGCAGGCCTACGACCTGCCGGTCCGCCGCGTCATCGAAGGCCCCGACGACGAGCTGCCGTACATGGGTGACGGCCCGCTCGTCAACTGCGGCCCGCGGTTCGACGGCATGCACAACCGCGAGGCGCTTGGCGAGATCGTGCGCTGGCTGGAGCGCGAGGGCAAGGGCCACGCGTCGGTGAACTACCGCCTGCGCGACTGGCTGGTCTCGCGCCAGCGCTACTGGGGGACGCCGATCCCGATCATCCACTGCCCTGCGTGCGGCGCCGTCCCGGTCCCCGAATCCGATCTGCCGGTGCTGCTGCCCGACGTCGAGGACTACAAGCCCCGCGGGCGCTCGCCGCTCGCGACCGCGGCGGACTGGGTGAACGTCACGTGCCCGAGCTGCGGCGGCCCGGCGCAGCGCGAGACCGACACGATGGACACGTTCGTCGACTCGTCGTGGTACTTCCTGCGCTACTGCGACGCCAACAACGACGATGCGCCCTGGGATCCGGCCGCCATCGGGATGTGGATGCCGGTCGATCAGTACATCGGCGGTGTCGAGCACGCGATCCTGCACCTGCTCTACGCGCGCTTCTTCACGAAGGCGCTGGTCGACCTCGGCCACCTGCCGGCCGACATCCGGGAGCCGTTCGCGGCGCTCTTCACGCAGGGCATGATCCTGCGCGACGGCGACAAGATGTCGAAGTCCAAGGGCAACGTCGTGTCGCCGTCGACGATCGTCGACCGCTACGGGTCCGACACCGCGCGCGCCTACATCCTCTTCATCGGCCCGCCCGACCAGGACGCCGACTGGTCCGACAGCGGTGCGGAGGGCATGTACCGCTTCCTCGGGCGCCTGTGGCGCACGGCCGCCGAGGCCGCCGAGGAGCTGCCCGACGATCCCGTCCCCGATATCGATGCGGCCCGCCCCGACGACGAGCGCCTCCTGCGCAAGGTGCACTGGGCGATCGACAAGGTCACCAGCGACATGAGCGGGCGCTTCAACTTCAACACCGCGATCGCGGCCGTCATGGAGCTGCTCAACGAGATCACGCCGGCCAAGCGCGGCGACGCGGCGCCCGGCTCGGTGCGCTTCGCGATCGGCACGGCGGCGTCGCTGCTGTTCCCGTTCGCGCCGCACACCGCGGCCGACGCCTACCACCTGCTGACGGGCGAGCGCGTCTGGGAGCAGCCGTGGCCGGTCGCCGATCCCGCCTTCCTGGAGACCGACAGCTTCGAGCTCGTCCTGCAGGTCAACGGCAAGGTCCGCGATCGCGTCCAGGCGCCGTCGGGCGCCTCGCGCGACGAGCTGCTCGCGCTCGCCCGCGACACGCCGAGGATGCACCACTACCTCGACGGCCACGAGGTCGTCAAGGAGATCGTCGTGCCGGGCAAGCTCGTCAACGTCGTCGTCCGCTGAGCTCGGCGGTGGCGGCGCCGCCGTACGTCGCCGTCGTCGGGGCGGGCGGCGAGGTCGCCGCCGATGTCCTGGCCGACGCCGAGGCGGTGGGCGCCGAGCTCGCGCGCCGCGGTGCCGTCGTCGTCTGCGGCGGGCTCGGGGGCGTCATGGCGGCGGCCTGCCGCGGCGCCCGGGCGCAGGGCGGCGTGACGCTGGGGATCCTGCCGGGCGCCGACCGCGCGGCGGCCAATCCCTGGGTGAGCGTCGCGGTCGCGACGGGGCTCGGCGAGTTGCGCAACGGGCTCGTCGTGCGCAGCGCCGACGCCGTCGTCGCGGTCGACGGCGAGTACGGGACGCTGTCGGAGATCGCGCTCGCGCTGAAGGCCGGCATGCGCGTCGCCGCGCTGCGCAGCTGGGACATCCGCGGCGTGCTGGCGGCGGACGACCCGGCCGCGGCCGTGGCGCTCGCGCTGGGGGTTTGACGCGCCGCGCGAGCGGGCTATCTGGAGATCAATGGAGCCACGCCCGTTGCGCGACCGCCGCGAGGCCGGGCGCCTGTTGGCCGAGCAGCTGCGCGCCTACGCCGGGCGCGACGACGTCGTCGTGCTGGCGCTCCCGCGCGGCGGCGTCCCGGTCGCCTACGAGATCGCCGAGGCCCTGGGCGCGCCGCTCGACGTCTTCCTCGTGCGCAAGCTCGGCGCGCCCGGCCACGAGGAGCTGGCGCTCGGGGCGATCGCGACCGGCGGGATCCGCGTCGTCAACCGCCAGCTCGCCGACGCGCTCGGCATGACGACCGACGACGTCGAGGCGGTCGCCGCGCGCGAGCTGCCCGAGCTCGAGCGCCGCGAGCGCACGTACCGCGGCGACCGCCCGCCGCCCGACGTGAGCGGCAGGACGGTCATCCTCGTCGACGATGGTCTCGCCACCGGCTCGTCGATGTGGGCGGCGGTGCTCGCTGTCCGCCAGGACGATCCGGCGAAGGTCGTCGTCGCCGTTCCGGTCGCCGATCCGGACGTCTGCGAGAGCTTCCGCAGCGAGGCCGACGAGGTCGTATGCCTCATGACGCCCAAGCCGCTGCGCAGCGTCGGCTCGTGGTACGAGAACTTCGACCAGACGACGGACGAGGAGGTGCGCGAGCTGCTCGCGCGGGCCCGCCGCCCGCCGCCGCGCCGCCCGCCCGAGGCGATCGTGGTGATGACGGGCGGCGCCGCCGACTACGACCCGGTGCTCGCTCGGGCCCGCGCCGCCCGCTTCGTGCTGCTCGGGGAGGCCTCGCACGGGACGCACGAGTTCTACCGCCACCGCGCGCAGATCACGAAGCGGCTCATCGCCGACGGGCGCTGCACGGCGGTCGCGGTCGAAGCCGACTGGCCGGACGCCTACCGCGTCAACCGCTACGTCCGCGGCATCGGCGACGACGACAGCGCCGAGCAGGCCTTGTCGGACTTCCGCCGCTTCCCCGTCTGGATGTGGCGCAACGCCGACGTGGCCGAGTTCGTGCAGTGGCTGCGAGAGCACAACGACGAGCTGCCGGACGGCGCGCCGAAGGTCGGCTTCTACGGCCTCGACCTCTACAGCATCTACACGTCGATGGACGAGGTCGTGCGCTTCCTCGAGGAGGTCGACCCGGCGGCGGCCGAGCGCGCGCGCGAGCGCTACTCGTGCTTCGGCCACTACGGGCGCGACCCGCAGGTCTACGCCCACGAGGCCGGTCTCGGCGGCGCCGAGCCATGCGAGCGCCAGGCCGTCGAGCAGCTCGTGGAGCTGCGCCGGCTGGCCGCCGAGGCCGCGCTGGAGGGCGACCTGCTCGACGAGGAGCACGCGTTCTACGCGGAGATGAACGCGCAGCTCGTCGTCGACGCCGAGGCGCACTACCGCGCCGTCTTCCGTGGCGGCCACGAGAGCTGGAACCTCCGCGATCGCCACATGGTGCGCGCGCTCGGCTTGCTCGTCGAGCACCTCGGGCGCGGCCGGGAGCCGGTGCGGGCGGTCGTCTGGGAGCACAACTCCCACGTCGGCGACGCGCGCGCGACGGACATGGGGCAGACGGGGCAGGTCAACGTCGGCCAGCTCGTCCGCGAGCAGTTCGGCGCGGAGACGACCTTCATCGTCGGCTTCACCACGTACACCGGCACGGTCACCGCGGCGTCCGACTGGGGCGCGGACGCGGAGCGCAAGCATGTGCGGCGTGGGCTGCCCGGAAGCTGGGAGCAGCTCCTGCACGACCAGGGGGTGCCGGCCTTCGTCATCGACGCCTCGGATCTGGAGGGCCGCGCGCTGGAGCGCGCGATCGGCGTCGTCTACCGGCCGGAGACGGAGCGCCTGTCGCACTACTTCCACGCTCGCATCGCCGACCAGTTCGACGCCGTGATCCACGTCGACGAGACACAGGCCGTCGAGCCTCTGGAGCGCACGAGCGAGTGGGAGACCGGGGAGCTGCCCGAGACGTACCCGTGGGGGGTGTAGCAGACCGGGAGGGGCGAACCTCCGGCCGGATCCATCAGCGGGCGAACGGTGGCGGGACGGGGGCGTGTATGACTGTGCCCGTCCTATGGCACGCCCCGTTGCGCTCGCCGCGCTGATCCTGACGCTCGTGGTCGTCGTCGTCGCCGGCTGCGGCGGCGACGGCGACGGCGGCGGTGCCGCGCCGCCCGCGGTCGACCTCGCGCTGGACTTCACGCCCAACCCGGTCCACGCGCCGATCTATGCGGCGGTGCGGCGCGGCTTCGACCGCGCCAACGGCATCTCCCTGCGCATTCGGCAGCCGGGGGAGGGGCCGGACGCGCTGAAGCTCGTGGCGAGCGGGCGGGTCGCGCTCGGCGTGCTGGACATCGGCGACCTGGCGATCGCGCGCCGCCGCGGCATCGACATCGTGGCCGTGGGCGAGCTCGTCGACCGGCCGCTGGCGGCGCTGATCGCGCAGCCGGAGATCCGCCGGCCGCGCGATCTGGAGGGCCGGACGGTCGGCGTCTCCGGCCTGCCGTCGGATCCCGCGTTCGTGCGGGCGATCGTCGCCCACGACGGCGGCGATCCGCGCAGGCTGCGTGAGGTGACGATCGGCTTTCAGGCGGTGAGCGCGCTGCTCACGCGGCGGGTCGCGGCCGTGCCCGCGTTCTGGAACGCCGAGGGCGTCGCGCTGCGCCACGGCGGCCGCCGCGTCCGCGAGTTCCGCATCGACGACTACGGCGCGCCCCCGTACCCGGAGGTCGTGCTGATGACGGCGCGGTCGACGCTGCGCGCGCACCGCGACTGGGTGCTCGGCGCGGTCCGCGCCATCGCCGCCGGCATCGGCGAGGTGCGCGACCATCCGGCCGCCGCCATACGACAGATCGCCGCGGCCGCGCAGACCGACGACCTCGGGCTCATCGGCGCGCAGCTCGACGCCGTGGCACCGCTGTTCGCGGCGGGCTTGCGGATGGACCGCCGGATCATCGAGCGCTGGGCGGACTTCCAGGTACGCATCGGGCTGATCGACCGGCGGCCGGCGGTGAATCGGGCGTTCGACTTCTCGGTGGCGGGACCCGCAGCGGGTCGCTGAGCAGCCCGCGGCCGGAGCGGAGCGTTCGGGGGAGTCGAATCGGGTCGAGTGGGGTCAGATGCCGCGTAGCGCGGCATTTCACCCAACTCGATGCCGGACGCCGCGCTCAGCGCGCGTGTGACGCTGAGTGGCACGACCTGTCACAACCCCCGCGGCGTTCCTGCGCACGATCGTCACGTTCCGCGTGCCCCGTGTTGCACGACGCGACCTAGCCTCGACGCGTGTCCGATCTCGACCGCCCCCGACTGGCGCTCTACGTGGCGCTCGGCCTCGTCGTCTGCTTCCTCGGGGCGCGCTACCTCAGCGTGCAGGTCACGAACGGCAGCGCAGGCGGCGCGGGTGGCACCGCTGGTGTCGACCCCGCCGTCGAGCGACGCGCGCCCGCCGCGCAGCCCGCGCCGCCGGCGAGCGTCCGCCTTGGCCGCGCCGACGGTGGGCGCGTGACCGTCCACGTCGCGGGTGCCGTGCGGCGCCCGGGCCTCTACCGCCTCCAGGCCGGCGCTCGGATCGACGACGCGCTGAGGCGCGCCGGAGGCCCGCGACCGCGGGCCGACCTGGCCGCCGTCAACCTCGCCGCCAAGCTCGAGGACGGCCGCCAGGTGCTCGTCCCCGAACGCGGGGCCGCGCCCGCCGCCACCTCCGCGCCCGCCGGCGCGACCGCCGCAGCGCCGGCGCAGCCCGTCAACCTCAACACCGCAACGCTCGAGCAGCTCGACACCCTCGACGGCGTCGGCCCCGGGATCGCCAAGCGGATCCTCGACTACCGCCAGCAGCACGGCGGCTTCAAGCGCGTCGATGAGCTCGGCGAGGTTCCCGGCATCGGAGCCAAGCGGCTCGCGACGCTCACGCCGCTGGTGACGGTGTGAGGCGTGCGGGCACGGTCGGTGATCACGTGTCGGCGACATCGCTGCCGGCACGTGCGCCCACTGCGCTGGTGATCGCATGACGGCGATACGCGGACCGGCAGGCGCGCGCGCTGCGCGCGCCCGCCTGACGCGCCCTCGGCGGACGTGCGGCGCGCGCGCCCGCCTGGCGGCCGCCGCGCGTCGAGGCCTGCATCACATGCGCCAGCGCGTGACCGACCACCCCCGCCACATCCTGCTGGCGTCCCTCACCGCGGGCCTGCTGGCGGGACCGCGCTCGCCACCTGCCGTGGTCGTCCTGGCCGTGCTCGCCATTGCGCTCGTGCCGGACGCGGCCGTCGCTCTCGGCGCGATCGCGATGCTGCTGCTCGGGGCGGGCCTCGCCGACGCGCGTCTGGCCGCGCTCGACCGCAGCACGCTCGGGCCACTGCTCGGTCGCGAGACGAGCGTGCGGGCGACGGTCCTCGACCACCCGCGGACCCGCCTGTTCGGGACGCGTGTGGCGGCCGTGCGCCTCCGGTCGGCTCCGGGCCGCGGCGAGCGCATCCTGCTGCGCATGCCCGTCCGGGTGCGCTGGCCGCCGGGTATCGGCCCCGGCGCGGAGGTCGCGGCGCGCGGGCGCCTCGCGCGGCTCGGCCCCTACGACGCCTACGAGCGCCGCCGCGACGCCCACGCCGTCCTGCGCGTGGCGGCGATCAGTGCCACCGGCCGCCACCGCGGCGGCCTGCCCGGCGTGCTCGACGCCGTCCGCGACCGCACCGAGCGCGCGCTCACGGCCGGCGTCCCCGCGCCGCAGGGCGCGCTGGCGCGGGGCATGGTGCTCGGCCAGGACGCGGCGCTGCCGGAGGCCATACGCGACGACTTCCGCACGACCGGCCTCGCGCACCTCGTCGCCGCCAGCGGCGCCAACGTCCTGCTGCTGGCGACGCTCGTGCTGGGGATCGCGACAGTCGCGGGGCTCGGGCTGACCGCGCGGCTGGCGCTCGCGCTGGCGCTCGTCGCCGCGTACGTGCCGCTCGCCGGTGCCGGGCCATCGATCCAGCGCGCGGGGATCATGGGCGCCGCCGGACTCGTCGCGGCGCTCGCGGGACGTCCGGCCTCGCGCTGGTACGCGCTCATGCTCGCCGCCGCACTGACGCTCGCCTGGAGCCCGCGAGCCGCCGAGGACGTCGGCTGGCAGCTGAGCTTCGCCGCCGTGCTCGCCATGCTGGCGCTCGTACCCACGCTGCGCGCACGGCTGCGCCGGGCGCGGCTGCCGGGCGCGATCGTCGAGGTGCTCGCCGTGACCGCCGCCGCGACGCTCGGCACCGCGCCGCTCGTCGCGCTGCACTTCGAGCGCGTCTCGCTCGCGTCGCTGCCGGCCAACCTCCTCGCGGCCCCGGCCGTCGCGCCGATCATGTGGCTCGGCACGGTCGCCGCCGCGCTCGGCCAGTCGGCACCCGCCGTCGCGGCGCCGGTCGCCGCCGTCGCGGCCCTCCCGCTCGCCTACGTCACGTGGCTGGCGCACGGCCTGGCCGCGCTGCCGTTCGCCCAGCTCAGCGTGCCATCGCCCGGGCCGCTGGGGGTCATCGGCGTCTACGCGTCCGCGGGCGCGGCGCTGCTCGCGTGGCGCCGGCGGCCTGCCTGGCGGCGTCCGTTGGGTGCGGCCGTCGCGACGATCGCGATCGGGGCGACGGCGGCGCTCGCCTTCGGCACCAGCACGGCGCGGCCGCCCGCCGATCTCACGGTCTCCTTCCTGGACATCGGCCAGGGCGACGCGACGCTCGTCCAGCACGGCCGCGCGGCGGTGCTCGTCGACACGGGCCCTCCGGACGGGCCGATCCTCGCGCGCCTGCGCGCGGCCGGGGTGCGGCGCCTGGACCTGCTCGTGCTGACGCACGCCGCGCTCGACCACGACGGCGCCGCGGCCGCGGTGCTCGACGCGCTTCCGGTCGGGCTTGTGCTCGACGGAGAGGAGGCGATCGCGCGACCTCCGCCGGGACCGTTCGGCCTGCGTGCCGCCGCGCCGGTCAAGCGCCTGACCGCGGCCCGGCACGTGCGCCGGATCGCATCCGACGCCGGGCAGGTGCTGCGCGTGGGGCCGCTCGAGCTGCGCGTCCTGTGGCCGCGACGCGTGCCCGCCGCCCTGCCGGGGGCAGAGCCGAACGATCGCGCGACCGTGCTGCACGTGCGCGACGGCGGCTTCGACCTGCTGCTGACTGCCGACGCGGAATCAAACGTCACGGCGGCGCTCGCGCTGCCGGTCGTCGACGCGCTGAAGGTCGCCCACCACGGCAGCGACGACCCGGGGCTGCCCGGCCTCCTGCGCCGGCTGCGGCCGCGCGTCGCGGTCATCTCCGTCGGCCCGCACAACAGCTACGGCCACCCGGCGCCGTCGACGCTCGCTGCCTTGCGCGCCGTGCCCGTCGTCCGGCGGACCGACCGCGACGGGACGCTGCGGCTCACGGTCCGCGATGGCCGCATCGCAGTCCAGGGCGGCGAGTGAGGCATAGACTCGGCGGCGATGGCCGCGTTCAAGCCCGCCTACCTCATCCACGGCGACGACCACGGCCGCATCGGCGAGCGCCGCTCCGCCCTGCGCGCGCTGGCCGAGCGCGAGTCTGGCTCGGGTGGCGTGGAGTGCCTCGAGGGCGATGCCGCCGCGCCCGAGGCCGTGGCCGCCGCGCTTGCCGCGATGACGTTCGCCCTCGGCCGCCGGTTCATCATCGTCGACGGTGTCGAGCGGTGGAAGGACGCCGACGTCAAGGCGCACCTCGCCCCCGCGCTCGCAGCGATCGCGCCGGAGACGACCGTCGCCTTCTTCGCGCGCGAGGAAGGCCGCTTCAAGGCTCCCCCGGCGCTCGCCGCCGCGGTCGAGCGCGCCGGCGGCAGCGTCGCGGCCGAACGCACGCTGAAGCCCAGGGAGCTGCCGCGCTGGCTGCAGGGCGAGGCAGCGCGACTTGGCATCGAGCTGACGCGCGACGGCGCCCAGGCGCTGGTCGCGCTCGTGGGCGAGCGCCAGCAGCGCCTGCTGCGCGAGGTCGAGAAGCTCGCCCTCGAGCTCGGCGAGGGCGCTCGGATCGGCGCCGACGAGGTCGAGGAGGCAGCCGCGCACTCGTCCGAGCGCCAGGTCTGGGGGCTCGTCGACGCGCTCGTCGCGGGCGATGGCGTGGCTGCAACCCGTGCCTACCTCGCGCTCGAGGCGCAGGGCGAGTCCGTCACCCGGCTCGTCGGGCTGCTCGCCCGGCGCGTGCGCGATGTCCTGGCGATCGCGACCCGGCTGGAGGCGGGAGAGGGGCCGGCCCAGATCAAGCAGAGCCTCAAGATGAGTTCGTGGGCCGCCGACCGCCGCATCGCAGAGGCACGGCGGTCCGACGTCGCCCGCCTCAGCCTCTCGCTCGAGACGCTCGCCGACCTCGAGCTGGCGGCGCACGGAGGCAGCGAGCTGAGCGACGGGACCGAGGCGATCCGGGCGATCGCGCGGATCGCCGCATAGGCGGGCATCCCGTTCGGCCGAGCGCGCCGCCCACGTTCACACCGTCACTCCAGGCGCGCGGCGCACCGTCACCCCACCCGGCGCCGACTGTCACCCCAGCGCGCGGCGCAGGATGTCACGCAGCGCGCGCTGGTCCTCCTCACCCAGCCCGGCGATCGGCTCGGGGACCTGCTGGATCGCCTCGTGCACGCGCGCGCGGAGCGCGGCTCCGCGCTCGGTCACGACGAGCATCCGCACGCGGCGGTCGTGCTCGGCTTCGCGGCGCTCGACGAGGCCCTGCGCTTCGAGGCCGTCGACGAGGCCGGTGACGTTCGAGCTGTCGCAGTGCAGCGCCTTCGCGAGGGTGCGCATCGGCACCGGCTGCTCGGGGTCCAGCGAGCGCAGCGCGAAGAGCTGCGGCGGCGTCAGCCCGAACTCGCTGGCGATGCGCAGCATCCGCGGGCGCATCTCCCAGAAGAGCCGCGACATGAGGGCCCACGCCTCCTGGGCAGCGGTCCGCGGCGTGACGTCGGTGGCCATGGACGTACAGGATAGTAGACCCAGGCAACAGTTGACAACCTAAACTAACCGGGCGTATGCTGCGCCCCATGCACGAGGAACGAGGCATCGAGGTCGCCGGCCTGGTCCGCGACTTCAAGGGCGGCGTCCGCGCGGTGGACGACATCGACCTGCACGTCGCCGCCGGCGAGATCTACGGCTTTCTCGGACCCAACGGCGCCGGCAAGTCGACGACGGTGAAGGTCCTGACGACGCTGCTGCCGCCCACCGCGGGCAGCGCCACCGTCGCGGGCTACGACGTCGTGACCGAGGGCGCGAAGGTGCGCGCCTCGATCGGCGTCGCGCTGCAGGAGGTGGCGCTGGACCCGATGCTGACCGGCCGCGAGCACATGCGCCTCCAAGGCGGCCTGCAGGGCATCCCGCGCGCCGAGCGCGCCGCCCGCGGCGACGAGCTGCTCGAGCGCGTCGGCCTCGCCGACGCCGCCGACCGCAAGTCCTCGACCTACTCCGGCGGCATGCGCCGCCGGCTCGACCTGGCGCTCGCGCTCCTGCACAACCCGCGCATCCTCTTCCTCGACGAGCCCACGACCGGCCTCGACGTCCAGTCCCGCACAGCGATGTGGGACGAGGTCGCGCGCCTCGCCCACGACGAGGGGACGACGGTCTTCCTCACGACGCAGTACCTCGAGGAGGCCGACGTGCTCGCCGACCGCGTGGGGATCATCGATCGCGGCAAGATCGTCGCCGAGGGGACGCCCGCCGCGCTGAAGGCCCAGGTCTCCAAGCCCACCGTCGAGGTCATCCCGCGTGACGCCGAGGACTGCCGCGCCGTCACCGCCGCGCTCGCGCCGTTCGGCGAGCGCGTCACCGAGCGCGCCGCGGGATCCGTCGCCGTGCGTCTCGACGACGGCGTCGAGCGGCTCGCCGACATCGTTCGCGCGCTCGACGCCGCGGACGTCGCGGTCGCCCACCTCGCGCTGCACGAGCCCACGCTCGACGACGTCTTCCTCGCCAAGACCGGTCGCAGCCTCGAGGGTGCCGCCACGGAGCTGCCCGAGGAGCCGCCGGTCGGCGCGGGACGCCCGGAGCGAGCGGCGGCGTAGGCGGCCGTTGCGATGACCGCCACCGCGACGCTCGCGCACTCGAGCCTGCCGACGCAGGTCGGTCTGCTCGCCGGCCGGGCGGTGCGCAGGATCGTGCGCCAGCCGGCGCAGCTCGTCTTCCCGGTCGTGTTCCCGCTCGTCCTCCTGGGCGTCAACGCGTCCGGGCTCGACGCGGCGACGAAGCTGCCCGGCTTCCCGGCGGCGAGCTACCTCGACTTCGCGCTGGCGATCCCGTTCATGCAGGGTGCGCTCTTCGCCGCCCTCAACGGTGGTCAGGACCTCGCGCGCGACATCCAGAGCGGCTTCCTGGACCGTCTCTCGCTCACGCCGATGTCCGGGGCGGCACTGCTCGCCGGCCAGCTCGGCGGGGCGCTGTTCATGGGCGTCGTGAGCGCGGTGATCTACCTGCTCGTCGGACTGCTGTTCGGCGTCGGCATCGCGTCCGGCGTCGGCGGCGCGCTCGTCATGCTCGCCCTGGCGATCGCAATCTCGTTCGCGTTCGCGTGCTTCGGGACGTTCGTCGCCCTGCGCGCCGGGACCGGCGAGGCCGTGCAGGGCTTCTTCCCGCTCTTCTTCGTCCTGCTCTTCCTGAGCTCGGCGTTCTTCCCGCGCAACCTCATCGAGCAGGACTGGTTCCGGACGATCGCGACGTACAACCCCGTCTCGTACATGGTCGAGGGGATCCGCAGTCTCGTCATCACCGGCTGGGACGCACAGGCGCTCCTGCAGGCCTTCGGGATCGCCGCAGCGGCGATCGTCCTCTTCCTGGCGCTCAGCTCCCGTGCGCTGCGCACGCGCCTGACGCGGACATGAGCCGGTCGCTCGCCCGCACGCGCTCGGTCGCCTTCGCCGTCGCCTGGCGCGGGATCCACAACGCGTTCACGAACCCGGCGTTCCTGCTGCCGAGCGTCCTGTTCCCGCTCTTCTTCTTCGTCGCCTTCGCCGGTGGGCTGTCGGGCGTGGCGAACGCGCCGAACTTCGACTTCAGGTCGGGCTACACCTCGTTTCAGTTCGCCTTCGTCTGCATCCAGGCGGCCGCGTTCGGCGGCGTCTTCACCGGCTTTGCGATCGCCGCCGACTTCGAGTTCGGCTTCGCGCGCCGGCTGCTGCTCGCGGCGCCCAACCGCGGCGGGATCGTCATCGGCTACATGATCGCGGCCATGACGCGGGCGCTGTTCGTGTTGGCGGTCGTGTTCGTCGCCGGGCTCGTCAGCGGCATGCGCGTCGACGGCTCGATCGCCGACCTGCTGGCGCTGCTCGTCCTCGCGCTCGCCGTCAGCGCAACCTCGACCCTGTGGTCGGCCGGAATCGCGATGCGCCTGCGCTCGATGCAGGCGGGCCCGGTCATGCAGATGCCGGTCTTCATCCTGCTGTTCCTCGCGCCGGTCTACGTCCCCCTGAGCCTCGTCGCCGGCTGGGTGCACGACGTCGCGCGCTTCAACCCCGCCACCGCCTTCCTCGAGGCCGCGCGCGGCTTCATCTCGGGCGAGCCGACGAAGGTCGGCATCACCGCAGCGTGCCTCGTCGCGATGTTCGCGCTGACCGTGCTCTGGGCGCGCGGCGGACTGCGCAGCGCCGAGCAGGCAGGCTGAGCGCGCCCTACGCTGGCTCGCCGCCGCGTCGCCGGACGCGCGCGGCGCGGGACTTCTTGCGGGCACCGGTGTTGCGGTGCAGCGCGCCGCGCTTGACGGCCTTGTCGATGAGGCTCGTCAGCTCGCGGTGCTCGGTGTCGGCGAGCTCGTCGTCGGCCGCGGTGACGGCGGCCTCGAGGCGGCGGAAGTACGTGCGGATCGCCGAGGTGTAGTGGCGGTTCTCGAGGCGCTCGCGCTCGGAACGCAGGATCCGCTTCTTCTGGGAGTGAATGTTGGCCATGGCGTGAAAGCGCCGCGGGATCGGCCGCGGCGGTCCCTAGAGTAGCGCACCGATGGCGGCCGAGACACCCGCGACACCAGGGGCGGTGCCGCGGGCGAGCGGGGGCATCGCCCGCAACACGGCGATCTTCTCGTTCCTGACGGGCCTGTCGCGGATCGCCGGGCTCGTGCGCGAGATCGTGGCGTCGAGCTACTTCGGCACGAGCGGCGCGTTCTCGGCGTTCACGTTCGCCTTCCAGGTCCCCAACCTCGTGCGCTCGCTGTTCGCCGACGCCGCGCTCAGCGCGGCGTTCGTGCCCGTCTTCACCGAGCTGCTCGAGAAGGGCCGCAAGCGCGACGCCTTCCAGCTCGCGTCGGCGTTCGTGGTGATCATCGTCGCCGCCCTGACAACGGTGACGGTCCTCTTCGTCCTCGTCGCGCCGTGGATCCTGCCGCCGCTGACCGGCGACTTCTCGCCACAGCTCGACCACCTCATGGTGGGCCTGTCGCAGGTGCTGTTCCCGATCGTCCTGCTGCTCGGCCTCAATGGGTTGTTCGTCGGGATCCTCAACGCCTACGACCACTTCACGATCCCGGCGCTCGCGCCGCTGGTCTGGAACTTCGTGATCATCGGCGTGCTCGTCGTGCTCAAGCCGCACTTCCACGGGCCCGACCAGATGTACGCCTACGCGATCGGCGTGCTCGCCGGGACGGTCGTGCAGCTCGTCATGTGCATCCCGGTCCTCGTGCGCCTGGGCTTCAAGTTCGAGTCGCGCGGCATGAACCTGCACGACCGGCGCGTGCGCCAGGTACTCACCCTCATGGTCCCGATCACGCTGAGCCTCGGGATCATCAACTTCGACCTGGTCATCAACTCGACGCTCGGGTCGACCGTCTCCGACGCGGTGCCGCGCGCGATCGACGCGGCCTTCCGGATCTACATGCTGCCGCAGGGGATGTTCAGCGTGGCGGTCGCGACCGTGCTGTTCCCGGCGCTCGCGCGGCTGGCGACGCGCAAGGACTACGACGGGCTGCGCGCGCTGACGGGCACCGGCGTGCGCCAGATCGCGCTGCTGCTTATCCCGGCGGCGGTCTGCACGCTCGTGCTCGCCGAGCCGATCACACGGCTGATCTACCAGCGGGGCGCGTTCGGCCCGGCGTCGACCGACCTCGTCTCCGAAGCGCTGTTCTGGTTCTCCTTCAGCCTGCCGTTCGCGGGCGTGAACCTCCTGCTGACGCGGACGTTCTTCAGCCTGCAGCGGCCGTGGCTGCCGACCGCCATCGGGGCCGCGACGCTCGTCCTGAACCTCATCGTCTCGATCATCCTCGTGGGGCCGTTCGGGATCGCGGGGGTGGTCGTCGGCACCGCCGTGGCAAGTGCCGCGATGACCGCCGGCCAGGCGTACTACCTGCGCGAGCTGCTCGGCGGGCGCCTGGAGGGCTATGAGACGACGCGGGCGATCGCGCGGATCGGCCTCGCCTGCGTGCTGCTGGCGGGCGTCTCCTACCTGCTGTGGTTCCTGCTCGACTCGCTGCTCGGGCGCTCGCTGCCGGCGCAGCTCATCTCGGTCGGCGGCAGCCTGGGGGTGGGCATCGTCATCTACAGCCGCGCGGTGCTGCGGATGCAGCTCGAGGAGGCCGAGCAGATCCGCGCGCTGGTGCGCGCGCGGATCGGTCGTTAGCGCAGGGCTGGCCCTACGCTGTAGGGCGTGGCAGACCAGGCCCACATCCGCAACTTCTCGATCATCGCCCACATCGACCATGGGAAGTCGACGCTGGCCGATCGCATCCTCGAGATGACCAAGACGGTCGAGCCGCGGTCGATGCGCGCCCAGGTGCTCGACTCCATGGACCTCGAGCGCGAGCGCGGGATCACGATCAAGGCCCAGGCCGTGCGGGTGCTCTACGAGGCGCGCGACGGCCAGACCTACCAGCTGCACCTCATCGACACACCCGGCCACGTCGACTTCACGTACGAGGTCAGCCGCTCGCTCGCCGCCTGCGAGGGCGCGCTGCTCGTCGTGGACGCCTCGCAGGGCGTCGAGGCGCAGACCGTGGCCAACACGTACCTCGCCGTCGACAACGGCCTCGAGCTCATCCCCGTCCTCAACAAGATCGACCTGCCCGGCGCCGAGCCCGAGCGCGTCGCCGAGGAGGTCGCCGACCTGCTCGGCGAGCCGGGCGACGAGATCCTGCGGATCTCCGGCAAGACCGGAGAGGGCGTCATCGACGTGCTCGAGGAGCTCGTCGCGAAGGTGCCGCCGCCGTCGGGGGATCCGGGCGCGCCGCCGCGGGCACTGATCTTCGACTCCGAGTTCGACCAGTACCGCGGCGTGATCGCCTACATCCGCGTCGTCGACGGGACCTTCCGCAAGGGCGACGTGATCCGCTCCATGGCGGGCGACACCGTCGCCGACATCGACGACATCGGGTTCTTCACCCCGGCGATGATCGTGACCGACCGGCTCAGCGCGGGCGAGGTCGGCTTCCTCATCACCGGCATCAAGGAGGTCTCGGCGCTCGCCGTCGGCGACACGCTGACGACGAAGGCCGATCCGGCCTCCGAGCCGCTGCCCGGCTATCGCGACGTACAGCCGGTCGTCTTCTGCGGCCTGTTCCCGATCGACTCCGACGAGTACCCCGACCTGCGCGACGCGCTGGAGAAGCTCGTCCTCAACGACGCGGCGCTGTCGTGGGAGCCGGAGGTGTCCGAGGCGCTCGGCTTCGGCTTTCGCTGCGGCTTCCTCGGGCTGCTGCACATGGACATCGTGCGCGAGCGCCTCGAGCGCGAGTACGGCATCGAGCTCATGGCGACGATGCCGTCGGTGCGCTTCGAGGTCACGCTCACCGACGGGTCGGAGACGGAGGTCCACATCCCGTCGGACTTCCCCGACCCGGGCCGGATCGCGGAGATCCGCGAGCCGATGATCGAGGCGTCGATCCTCACGCCGAAGGAGTTCATCGGCCCGATCATGGAGCTCTGCCAGGACCGCCGCGGCACCCACAAGGGCATGCACTACCTGTCGGCCGAGCGCGTCCAGCTCCAGTACGACCTCCCGCTCGCCGAGATCGTCATCGACTTCTTCGACGCGCTGAAGTCGCGCACCCGCGGCTACGCCTCCCTCGACTACGAGCTGCGCGGGATGCAGGCGTCGAACATGGTCAAGCTCGACATCCTGCTCGCCGGCGAGCAGGTCGACGCGCTGTCGATGGTCGTCCACCGCGACAAGGCCTACGAGGTCGGCCGCTCGCTGACCGAGAAGCTCAAGGCGAAGATCCCGCGCCAGCAGTACGACGTCCCGATCCAGGCCGCGATCGGCGCGAGCATCGTCGCCCGGGAGACCGTCAAGGCCTACCGCAAGGACGTCATCGCCGGCTGCTACGGCGGCGACATCTCGCGCAAGCGCAAGCTCCTGGAGAAGCAGAAGGAAGGCAAGAAGCGGATGAAGAAGGTCGGGCGCATCGAGGTGCCGCAGGAGGCGTTCCTCGCGGTGCTCGAGCTCGGGGACTAGTGGACGTGGCCGGTCACGTCCACTAGCGCCGTAGCGTCCGCTTCGCCGACGCTGTCGCGGGGTTGCCGAACTCGTCCTCGGCGCTGAGCGTCAGCGTGAGGCTCGCGCGCGAGCGCCTGCGGACGGCGCGCAGGCCCTTCGTCGTGAGCTTGAGGGTCACCGCCGTCGCGCCCGGGGCGAGCGAGACGGTCCGGCGGGCGAGCGTCGTGCCGGAGGCCCGCACGGTGACGGTGCCCGTGACGGCCTCGTCGGAGGTCAGCGTCGCGAGCAGGGCCTTGCGGCGCTGGATCGTGCGCAGGCTGGAGGAGTCGATCCGCGCCTGCAGCGCGGGCGGGGTCGTGTCGGGCTCGGCCGCCGCACCGCTGACGGTGAGCGTCCCGCGCATCTGAGCCGGGTGGATCGTGCAGTAGAACGCGTAGGTGCCCGGCTCCAGCGCGTCGGCGCCGACGACGGGGGCCTCGGCGCCGCCGCTGATCGTCGCCGAGCTGAAGAGCGGCGAGCCTTCGGGGGCGCTGTCGCGGGCGGTCACGTTGTGGGGCAGCAGCGGGTCCTTGTTGGCGAACGTCAGCGCCTCGCCCGGCTCGATCGTCACCGCGGGATTGACGTAGCGCGTGATCGGCGCCGCGACGATCTGCTGGTCGGCCTGCGCGGGAGCAACGGCGAGCAGGGTCAGCGCGAGAGCGGCGGCAGCGGCGGCACGAAGCGAGCGCACCGGTGAATCCGTAGCCGAGCGGGTGGGCGCGGTCAAGCGCGACGGCGCCGAGCGCCCGCTGGGTTGCCGCTGTGCGCAGGCTGCTCCGACCCCCGGAGGACGACGCGCTACCGGTAGGCGTCGCTGGAATGGGCGCAACGCTGGCCGTCGGAGGAGGTCTGGAAGGTCCGCAAGCGATGAGTAGCGGCGCTGCCGCCGCTACTCGCCGAGCACCTTGATGACCAGGCGCTTCGGGCGGCCGCCGTCGAACTCGCAGTAGAAGACGGCTTGCCAGGGGCCGAGGTCGAGGTGGCCGTCGGTGATCGGCAGGACGACCTGGTGGTGGACGAGCAGGTTCTTCCAGTGTGCGTCGCCGTTGTCCTCGCCGCCACGGTGGTGACGGAAGTCGCCCGGGTCGGGGGAGAGCTGGGCGGCGACGTCGTTGGCGGGCGGCTGCCATGACGGCGGCGCGAGCTTGTCGAGCCACTCCAGCGTGTCCTCGAGGATCCCCGGCTCGTCGTCGTTGACCCAGACGCCCGCGGTGATGTGCATGGCCGAGACGAGCACCAGCCCCTCCTCGACGCCGGATTCCCGCACCGCCGCCTCGACGTCGTCGGTGATGCGGACGAACTGGCGGCGCTGCTGCGTCGTGAACGTGCGGTAGACCGTATGGGAGCGCATGGCTCGTCATGGTGGCGCAGAACGGGGACGGTCCGGCGCGTGGGCAAGCCGTACGATGCGGAGGCCCCTATGACGACCGCGCAGCAGCCCGACCCGTTCGGCGCGACGCCCGAAGCCCTGAGGGACGCAACCGGTCCACGGGCCGGGTTCTGGCGCCGCTGCGCGGCGTTTCTCCTCGACACGCTGGTCCTGCTGGTGCTCTACCCGGTGTTCCTGATCGCTGTGGGCCGGGACGCCGTCTCGATCGTGTTCCTGCTGGCTGCCGCCGCATACTTCGCGTTCCTCGAGGGCGGCCCGCACGGGCAGTCGCTCGGCAAGAGAGCGTGCGCGATACGGGTCATCGACGGCCGGGACGGCGGCCCGATCGGTCCCGCCCGTGCGCTCGTCCGCTGCATCCCACTGATTCTCGCGCCGACCTTCCTGCCGCTCACCTTCCTCGTGTTGCTCAGCTGCCTGTGGATGCTGCTGGACCGCGACAAGCAGACCTGGCACGACAAGCTGGCCCGCGCCGTCGTCGTGCCCGTCAGCGCGTACCCAACCCGCTGACGGCATGGACCTCGGGCTCACCGGCAAGGCCTGCATCGTCACCGGCGCGACGCGCGGCATCGGCCTTGCGACGGCGCGGATGCTGCACGCCGAGCAGGCGCGCGTGCTGCTCGTCGCCCGCGACGCCGACGCGCTGGCGCGGGTGAGCGCCGACGTCGGCGGTGAGTTGCTCGCCGCGGACGTCACCGAACCCGCCGACGCCGAGCGCATCGTCGCGGCCTGCGAGGAGCGCTTCGGCGCCGTCGACGTGCTGGTCAACAACGCCGGCACGAGCTTCGTTCGGTCGCTGGAGGAGCTCACCGACGAGGACTGGCAGTCGCAGTGGGAGCTGAACGTCATGGGGCCGATGCGGCTCATGCGCGCCGCCGGGCCGCGGATGGCTTCCGCCGGCGGCGGGCGGATCGTCAACGTCTGCTCGTCGGCCGGCAAGCGGCCGTCGCTGACGAACGCCGCGTACGCGGTGACGAAGGCGGCGCAGCTCTCGCTCTCGCGCGTGTTCGCCGACCGCTACGCGGCCGATGGGGTGCTCGTGAACGCGGTCGCGCCCGGGGCCGTGTCGTCGCCGCTGTGGACGGCCGACGGCGGCCTAGCCGACCAGGCGGCGCAGGCGCGCGGCATCTCGCACGACGAGGCGCTCGAGGCCCAGGCCGCGAAGATCCCGCTCGGGCGCTTCGCCGAGCCCGAGGAGGTCGCCGCCGTCGTCGTCTTCCTCTGCTCGGCGCGCGCCAGCACGGTGACGGGCGCCGCGTGGTCGGCCGACGGCGGGACCGTCGCGACGATCGTGTGAGGCCGGGGCGGGACCCGGCGGCCTGCTAGAACTGCGGCCGCATGGCTGGCAACACCGACGCCATTGGCAAGACCTATGACCCCACGAACTACGCGGTCGGGCGCGAGAAGGTGCGCGAGTACGCCCGTGCCGTCGGGGAGACGAACCCGCTGTACCTCGACGTGGAGGCCGCTCGCGCCGCCGGCTACGACGACGTCGTCGCGCCGCCGATGTTCGCCGTCGTCTACAGCTTCCCGTCGGTGATGCCGGTGTTCTTCGATCCCGAGCTCGGCATCGACTTCAGCCGTCTCGTCCACGGCGGCCAGGACTTCGAGTGGGGCCCGCTCGTCGTCGCCGGCGACGAGATCGCGACGACGCTGACCGTCGCCGACATCAGTTCGCGCGGCCGCAACAGCTACTTCGTCTTCGAGACGACCTCCACGAACCAGCGCGGCGAGACCGTCTGCGTGGGCAGGTGGACCAACATCGTGCGGGGAGGGTGAGATGGCGCTGGAGCCAGGCGACGAGATCGCACCGCTGAAGGTCACGCCGGACAAGTACCTCACGATCCGCTACGCGGGCGCCTCCGGCGACTTCAACCCGATCCACGTCGACGAGGAGTTCGCCAAGCAGGTCGGGCTGCCCGGCAAGATCCTCCACGGCCTGTACTCGATGGCCCAGGTCGCCCGCGCGCAGACCGACGCCGGCGGCGGCCCGGAGGTGCTGCGGCGCCTGATCGTCCAGTTCCGCGGCATGGGGCTGCCCGAGCACGAGATGACCGTCACCGGCACCGTGCGCGAGGTCGACGACGGCGTCGCGATCATCGAGACGAGCTGCGAGCAGAACGGCAAGCTCATCATCCGCAACGGCGAGGCGCGGGTGAGCGCGGAGTAGCTTCAAAACGCAGACGACCCGCCGAATCGGCGGG
>DASWQM010000273.1:0-4119 GCA_036403675.1 Solirubrobacteraceae bacterium
CGCACGCCCGGCCGTGCCCCCTGGGCGAAGCGGCGGACGTCCGGGAACGCGGCGTTCAGCGCGTCGAGCGCGGGCGGCGCCGCGCGCAGCGTCGACGGCAGCTCACCGACGGCTGTGGCCAGCGCGCTCTGGCGGTCGGCGAGCGCCGCGGCGGTCGTGTTGAAGTCGACGATGAGCGAGCGCAGCCGGCCCGCGTCGCGCTCGAGCGCGCCGGCGACGGCCCCGCCGTCGCGAACGACGTCGCCGAGGTCGCCCGGGCGCTTGCCGAGCAGCGCGTCGGAGACGATCGCCGCGAACTTGTAGGACGCCGGCTGAAAGCGCAGCGACGCGTTGAAGGCCTTCGCGCCGCCCGCGTCCTGGGCCCTGCCGACCTCGACGAAGGTCCTGCGCAGGTCGTTGCGGGTGTCGCTCTTCAGCGCGCCGAGGACCTGGCCGAACTGGACCGGGCTTGCGGTGCGCGCCACCGGGATCGTGTCGCCGTCGTGCATCTCCTTCGCCGCCGGCGTGCCCGGCGACAGATCGACGAAGAAGTTGCCCTCCAGGAAGATCCGCGGCCGGATCTTCGCCGTCGCGTCGTTGTAGACGGGGCGGCCCTTGTCGTCGATCGCGAGCGTGATCGTCGCCGACCGCGCGCCCGGGCTCGTGTGCTCGATCGTCTCGACGCGCCCGACCTCGACGCCGGCGATCCGCACGGGCGAGCGGGCGTTGATCCCGTTCGTGTCGCGGACGGCCATCTTGATCGTGTAGGGGCTGTTGAGGAACGGGACGTCCTTGCGGAAGCCGAGGTACGTCGCGACGGCCAGGACCGCGAGCACAGCGGCCCCGATGGCGAACGAGCTCGGTCCGCGGCGCGCCATCAGGGCCCCACCTTCGGCGCGATGCCGTCGGGCTCGGAGGAGAACGTCTCACCGGCCGGCACGCTCGGACGGCCCTTGTAGGTCGGGCCCTGGGCGCCGGGCGTGCGGGGATCGACGACGATGTGGAGGTTCGACGGATAGTCCTTGGCGAGGCGGTCGAGGTAGCCGCGCTGGCCGGACTCGCAGTCGGCGGCGCCGCTGGGGGTCACGGCGGCGCCGTACTCCTGTCCGTGGAAGGCCGCGGCGTCGCCGAAGAGCGCCTTCTGGACCGGGTCGATGCTGCCGCCGTTGGCCGGGCGCGGCGCGCCGAAGCTGTCCATCGAGTTCTCCTGCAGGAACGGCGTCAGCTTGACCTGGATGCGCTGGAGCGTGCCGGTCGCGTCCTCGTCGGAGAGATGGTCGGCGAGGAACGTCCACCAGTACGTGAAGTAGTTGCAGACCGTGATGTGCGGGCCGACCCAGCGCAGCGTCGGGTTCAGCGTGTTCATCGTCGCGTTCAGGCCGGCGAGCGTCATGTCGGTCGTGGGTGACGTGGCGAGGTCGCGCGCGGCGCGCAGCGTGCCCTCGAGGTCGTCGGTGAACTGCGGGGTGCGCCGCAGGACGGGCGTGCCCGCCGCCAGCGCGCGGTTGAACGCGGGCAGGCTGCGGCGCAGCTCGCGCGCGGTGCCGCGGACCTGGCTGGAGATGCCGGCGAGCCGGCCGAGGAACGGGCGCGTGTCGGGCAGCGACGCGATCCCCTCGTCGAGCGTCGCGGGCGAGCGCTCGATCGTGTCGCGTAGCGCCTGCGGATCGCGCGACAGCGCGCCGAACGTGTCGGCCATCCCGCTGAAGCCGCGCGCGAACGTGCTCGACTGCGGCGCGACGATGCGGGCCGTGTCTGCCGTCGCGGTCAGCAGGCGCTGGAGCTGCGTGTCGGCGGCGACTGTCCGCATGACCGGCGGCAGGTCCCCGAAGAGCCCGGGCAGGGAGGCGAGCGTGCGGTTCAGCGCTGTGCCGCGGCCGGCGAGCGCGGTGCCGAAGTAGTCGAGGTTGCGGTCGATGTCCGTGCGCGTGCGCTCGTCGAACGTCGAGAAGAAGTCGTCGAGCTCGGGCCCGACCGCGTTGGCGCCGGTGGCGATCGTCGCGCCGTCGGCCAGCTCGCGGCGGGACCTGCCGCGGGTGAGCTCGACGAACTTCAGGCCGAGCGCCGAGCGCGGGCGGATGCGGACGCTCGAGTCGACCGGCAGCGGCGTCGCCGACGTGTCGAGCGTCAGCGTCAGCTGCGCGCCGCCGTGGCCGCCCGGCACCGGGTCGATCTTCGCGACCTGGCCGATGCGGAAGCCGCCCTCGCGCACCTCGTTGCCGACGACGAGCCGGGCGGCGTTGGGCGTGTCGACCTTGAGCTCGAACGTCGGGACGAACGGCAGGCCCTTGTTCGCGTTGTAGGCGATCAGCACGGCGACGACGACGACGAGCGTCGTGACCGCTCCGATGAACACGGGGTTGGACGCGATCGATGCCGAGCGGCCGGTTCTCATCGCGAGCGGCCGCCCTTCGAGCTCGCACCGGCCGTGGTCGAGCGGTGACGCCCTGTCATGGGCCCAGGAGGAAGTCGAGGAGGTTGCGGTCGCTGCCGGACTTCGGCTCGCGCCTGGGCGGCGGCGCGAGCTTGTCCTTCAGCTTGTCGGTGGCGCCGGGCAGGAGCTTGTCGAGGAGCCCCTTGGGATCGATCAGCGGCTTGGCCGGGGCCGGCGCGGGGGCAGGCGCGGGCGCCGGTGCGGCCGGCTGCTCGGGCGCGGCGGCGGGCGGCGGCGCCGGCGCGGTCTTCCCCGGCGCATGCTTCGGCGCGCGCTGCTTCAAGCGCGTCGGCGGCGTGCGCGTCACGGCGCCGGTGTTGATGCCCGGCTGGTTGGGCCCGAGCCACTGCTTGCAGCGCTGCGTGCGCGCGGGGTCGTTGCGGGCGGTCGCCGCGTTGGTGTACTGCGAGCACTCGTTCAGCAGGAGGCTGAGCTTCAGCAGGTAGCCCTTGGAGTCGAAGATGTTGAGCGCCTGCGACTGCACGAACGAGTACTGCAGGAAGGCCTCCAGGCCGGTGAAGCCGGCGCCGTCGCCGGGGCTCAGCCGGTTGGGCTCGACGGCGCGGTCGCGGTTGTCGATGTCCTCCAGGACGAAGCGCAGGTTGCGCATCGGCTCGGTCGAGCCGGCGCCGAGCGCGCGCAGCTGGCTGACCGTCGAGCGGGCCTCGCGGACCGCGTCGCTGCCGGTCTTCGAGGCCTTGCCGAGGCCGCGCACGGCCGGCCGCGCCGACTCGGCGAACGGGCCGAGGCGCCTGAGCAGCGTCGTCAGGTCGGGGGCCGCCTGGCGCAGGTCGGCAAGCGCCGGCGTCTGGCGCGAGGCGGCCGTGCCGAGGTCGGCGAGCGTGGGGCGCAGCTGGCGCAGGAAGGCCGGCAGCTTGCGGACCGTCGACGCGAGCGCGCCGCGTCGGTCGGCGGACGCGGCCGTCGTGTCGCCGGCGGTGCGGACGAAGCGCGCGACGTCGGCGCGGTTGCGGGCGAGGTCGACGAGCACGCGATCGGCGTCGGACGTCAGGCGCTGCAGCGTCCGGCGGTTGTCGGCGAGGATCCGCAGGACGCGGTCGGTCTCGCGCAGCGCCGGGACGCCGCGGCGGATCGTCGCGTTGAGGTCCTCGCCGCGCGCCGTCAGGCCGATGCCGAGCTCCGAGAGGATGAGCCCGAAGCGCTCGCGCGCCGGGCGGCGCAGGATGTCGAGCACGAGGTCGGGCGGGATCGAGGCGCCGGTCTGCTGCACCGGGATCGTCCGCGGCGCCGGCTCGCTCGAGCGGCCGGGGGCACAGTCGAGGTAGTACTCGCCGATGAGCGACTGCGGCTTGACCTCGCAGAAGACGTCCTTGCGGAAGCCGGCGAAGTCCGGGCGGTCTACTTCGATCGTCGCCAGCGCGCGGCCGGTCTTGCGCTGCACGTCGAGCCGGCTCACCTTGCCCACCTTGACGCCGGACGACCGCAGGTCGACGCCAGGCGTGAGGCCGAACGCGTTGTCGAGCACGACGGTGTAGGTCTGCGCGTCGGCGGAGCCCGTGGCGGTGACGGCGAACGTCGCGCCGCCCGCGGCGATCAGCAGCAGGCCGATGAGCAGCGCTCGCCTCATTGCGAGCAGCCGCTCCTGAGGATCCCGCCGGCCGTGGCCGAGCAGTGACGCGCTGTCATGGTCCGATCGGCGTCTGGGAGGCGTCGCAGTTGAAGTCCGGCGACGGCTTGTACGGGTT
>DASWQM010000274.1:0-7309 GCA_036403675.1 Solirubrobacteraceae bacterium
TGACGGTGCGGGAGTGCGTCCTGATGTCGCGGGTCGGCGGGCGGCGCCTGCCGTGGGCCAGCCGCGCCGAGCGTGCCGAGGTCGCTGCGCTGCTGCGCCGGCTGGACATCGGCGACCTGGCCGACCGCCACATCCGCGAGCTGTCCGGCGGTCAGCAGCAGCGTGTCTTCATCGCCCGCGCGCTGCTCGGCGAGCCGGAGCTGCTGCTCATGGACGAGCCGACGTCGGGCGTCGACGTGCGCCTGCGCCACGAGCTGCTGCATCTGCTCGACGACCTCAACTCGGGCGGCCTTGCGATCGTGCTGACGACGCACGACCTCAACGGCATCGCCGCTCACCTGCCGCGCATCGTCTGCCTCAACCGCCGGGTCATCGGTGACGGCACCCCGCACCACGTGCTGACGCCGGACGTGCTCGAGCGGACCTACGGCGCGACGATGCAGGTGCTCGAGCACGGCGGGATGCCGGTCGTCGTCGACAGCTACCGGCGCGCGCACCCGCCGCCCGTCGTGAACGGCCTGCGGTGATGCACGAGCTCCTGCGCCCGTTCGACTTCGAGTTCTTCCGCAACGGCGTGCTCGTCGCCACGATGGCCGGCGCGCTGTGCGGGGCGATCGGCGTGTACGTCGTGCTGAAGGGCATGAGCTACATCGGCCACGGCCTCTCGCACGCGATCTTCGGCGGCTTCGCCGCGAGCTCCCTGCTGGGCGTGAACTTCCTGCTCGGCGCCGGCGCCTGGGGCGTCGCGTCGGCGCTCATGATCAACGCGGTGACGCGGCGGCGCGTGATCGGCTCCGACGCGGCGATCGGGGTCATCACGACGGCCTCGTTCGCGCTCGGGCTCGCGCTGTTCGCTCTCTTCGGCACGACCGGCCGCAGCTTCGACGCCGCGCTGTTCGGCAGCATCCTCGGGGTCGGCACCCAGGACGTCGTCGCGATCCTCGTCGTCTGCGTCCTCGCCGGGGCGCTCATCTTCCTGCGCTACCGCGCGCTGCTGTTCACGACCTTCGACCCCGAGGTGGCCGACGTCGCCGGCGTCGACACGAGCCGCATGGACGCGCTGCTGACGGTCGTCCTGGCAGCCTCGATCCTCGTGACGATGCAGGTGCTCGGCGTCACGCTCATCGCCGCCGTGCTCGTCATCCCGGCGGCGATCGCGCGGATGCTGACGAACTCGTTCGCGCGGATGCTGGGTCTCGCGACCGCGATCGGCTCGGTCTGCGGGTTCGTCGGGATGAACCTCAGCTACCACCTCGACGTGCAGTCCGGCCCGACGATCGTGCTCGTCGCCGCCACGCTGTTCGCCGCGGTCTTCTTCGTCACCGGCGCGACCGGCCGCCGCCGCGCCGCCGGGATCGCGGCGCCCGCGCCGCTCCCGGACTAACCGCGCCTGCGCTGCTTGGCGCAGCGCGCGCAGAGCCCGACGATCGGGAAGTGCGAGAAGCGGGCCTCGAAGCCCGACAAGTCGCGCACCGCGTCGCGGACGCCGTCGAGGGCGGCGGGATCGACGGACTCGAGTGCCCCGCAGGCCTCGCAGGCGAGGTACTCGCGGTCGCCCGAGCCCTCGAGCACGTAGCGCCCGGGACCGTGGCCGGCGTGGAAGTGGCGGACGAGCCCGAGCTCGCCAAGCGTGTCGAGGTTGCGGTAGACCGACGCGATGTCCGAGCGCGTCATCGTGCCGCCGAGGCCGTCGGCGATGTCCTCCGCCGAGATCGGCTTGCCTGCCGCGAGCAGCGCCTCCAGCACGAGCCGTCGAGAGGCGGTCAGCCGCAGCCCCGTACGGCGCACCGCTTCGATGGCCTCGTCGAGGTCGGCGACGACGACGGGTTGGCGGTCAGGTGAAACGGTCACGGCAGCCCTTCCGATGGAACCCGGCTGGAAACGTAGCACCGCGCGCGGAGCGGGCCGGCGCGCTACGCGTCGGAGCCGCCGGCGTGCGCGGGCTCGCCGTTGCGCGCGCGGCGCTCCTCGGCCCCCTCCGGATCGCGCTTGTCGCCGACGAGCGAGGCGCCGATGCCCACGGCGAACGCGACCGCCACCATCGCCAAGCTGGCCACCGGCCCGATCTTCACGACGGGCTCGAGCAGGAGCTTGGCCGCGATGAGCGCGAGCACGACCGCGATCGTCTGGTCGAGGTAGCGGAAGCGGCGGATGAGCCCCTCGACGAGAGCGAAGAGCGAGCGCAGGCCGACGAGCGCGAAGACGTTCGCCATCCAGATGATGAGCGGGTCGGTCGTGATCGCGAACGCCGCCGGGATCGAGTCGACGGCGAACGCGATGTCGGCGGCGACGATCGCCGTGAGGCAGAGGAACGCCGGCGTCACGTGGCGCCGGCCGTCGTCGCGGACGAACCAGTGGCGCCCGCGGAAGCCTTCGGTGACGGGGAAGATCCGCCGGACCGCGCGCACGACGACGTTGCGACTGGGATCGACCTCGTCGCCGGCGCCGCGGAAGATCCGGTAGGCCAGGACAAGCAGCAGCACGCCGAGGACGTAGAGCACGGCGTGGAACTCCTCGATGAGCGCCGTGCCGCCGAGGATCGCGAGGCCACGCAGCACGAGCGCGGCGATGATCCCCCAGAACAACAGCCGCGGACGCAGCCCGTACGGGACGCCGAAGTACGCGAAGAGGAGGATGAAGACGAAGAGGTTGTCGAGCGACAGCGAGCGCTCGATGAGGTAGACGGTGACGTAGTTGACCGCGTGCTCGCTGCCGTTGATCGCCCATACCGGCCCGGTGACGGCGAGCCCGAGGATGAGCCAGCCGATCGACCAGGCGACGCTCTCGCGGAACGTCGCCTCGCGCCCGGGCGCGAAGAAGCGCAGGTCGACGACGAGCAGCACGAGCAGGAGGAGGACGAGGCCGCCGAGTTCGATGAGCTCCATCGTCTACGCGTAGAAGAAGACGACGCCGAGCACGGCGTAGGTCGCGAGCAGCTGGAAGCCCTCGTACCACGTCGACTCCCCGTCATGGGTGACGTGGATGGCGATGAGGATCGCGAGGAAGACGGCTCCGAGCTCGAAGCCGTTGAAGACGAGCGCCATCGGGTTGGGGCCGAGCACGAACGAGACGAGGACGAGGACCGGCGCCGCGAAGAGCGCGATCTGCGCGCTCGAGCCGATCGCGATGTTCACGGAGAGGTCCATCTTGTCGCGCGCCGCGAAGTAGATCGCGACCCAGTGCTCGGCGGCGTTGCCGACGATCGCGACGACGATGAGGCCGACGAAGAACTCGCTGAGGCCGATCGTCGCGGACGCCTCGCTGATCGAGCCGACGAGGATCTCCGACATGACGCCGACCGCGACGCCGGCGCCCGCGAGCACGAGGACCGCCTTGCGCACGGTCCACGGCTCCTCGCCGTGCTCCTCGTCTTCGCTCGTCGGGTTGAAGAGCCCGCGGTGCGACTTCAGCGAGAAGAACAGCCCGGCGCCGTAGGAGGCGAGCAGGATGAAGGCGACGACGAGCGACATCCGCTCCAGGTCGGAGCCGAAGTTCACGTGCTGCGCCCCCACCCGCGGCAGGCCGCCGCCGGCGACGAGCTGGTAGATCGTCGGCATGACGAGCGCGACCGCCGCGAGCAGGAGCATCGAGGACTGCACGCTGGCCGCCGTCGCGTTGAACGTCTGCTGCGGGCGCTTGAGCCCGCCGACGAGCATCGCGGCGCCCATGACAAGCAGGATGTTGCCGAGGATCGACCCGATGAGCGAGGCCTTGACGACCTCCTGCAGGCCCGCGTTGAGCGCGAACAAGGCGATGATGAGCTCAGGCGCATTGCCGAATGTGACGTTCAGTAGGCCGCCGATGCCGGGGCCGGAGCGGTGCGCGAGCTGCTCCGTCGCCTGGCCCATGAGGGCGGCCGTCGGGATCACGCCGGCGGCCGCGGCACCGAAGACGAGCGCCGCGTCGGCGTGGGCGAGCTCGAGCACGATCGCGATCGGGATGAACGGCACCAGCAGATACGGCCAGCCGGAGCCGGACAGGAGGAAGCGCCGCAGCTCAGCCACGGGCAGCGGTGAGCTGGCGCAGATCGCGGTCGGGTTCGATGCCCCAGCGGCGGGCGACGGCGTCCAGCTCGTCGGTCAGCTCCCAGCGATCCGGGCGCGGCTCGCCCGCGTAGTCGGGGGCGGCGCCCTTGAGCGCCATGCTGCCGGTGTTGTCTCCGATCGCGCGGATCTCGGCGAGCTCGGACTCGTCGAGGACGACATGGCGCGGCGTGGCGACGAGCTCGGCGCGCTTGTCCTCGATCGCGCGTGCGTCGCCGGATTCCTGGATGAGCGTCGGCACGGTGCACGCCACGCCGTCCTGGGCCAGGCACCACTGCACGGCGAGCTGCAGCAGGGTCAGGCCGTGGCGCTCGGCGATCGGGCGCAGCTGCGCGAGCTTCTCGTTGCCCGCCTCGACCCAGCCCTGCGGACGGAAGGTGCGGTGATCGCGCGGCGGGAACGCGTGACCCGGGCGGACGTCGTCCCAGAAGAGGCCGCCGTAGTCGACGACGCGGGTGATGAGGCGCACGTCGTGCCGACTCGCCGCGTCGAGGCACAGCTCGCCCGGCCACGGCTCGAGCGGGTTGAGGATCACCATCGCCCAGTCGATCAGCTCGCCGAAGCGCTCGAGGCAGTCGATGACGTCGAGCGTGAAGCCGTTGGCGGGGCCGGGCGCGACGCCGAGGCTGCCGGCGAGACCCTCGTCACGGACCGCCCGCAGCGCGTCCCACACGGCCTCGCTCGTGTAGCCGGTGCGGTCGGGGTTGTGCAGCAGCAGGACGTCGAAGGCGTCGACCCCGATCCGCTCGAGGCTGCGCTCGGTCGCCATCCGCACGTAGTCGGCGTACGCGTCCGCCCCGCGCAGGCGCGCGTCGGTGAAACGTGGGAAGCCCTTCGCGCCGTCGCGCTCGCCCTTGTAGAAGTCGTGTCCTATGGCCCCAATGATGCTGTAGTCCGATCGGAGGACACCCCGTACGGCGCGGCCGAGCAGCTCGTCGGCCTCCCCGGCGCCGTAGGCGTCGGCTGTGAGCAGCGTGTCGAGACCGTCGCCGGGCCGCAGGAGCGCCTCCAGGCGGGCGGCGTCGATCGCCTCGCCGAAATGCAGATAGCGGCCACCGCTCCAGGTGCCGATCGCGGTGTGGGACGGAGCGCGCATCGCGCACACAGCGTACGCGGCGAAGGCTACGGCGCGAGCTTCGAGGCGCAGCGAACGACTTGGGCCGACGACCCGCCTGCCTGCGTGACGCAGCGCAGCAGCTTCGATCCCGGGGCGCCCGGACCCACGCCGCCGGTGAGGCCGGCGCCGATGCCCTGCAGGAACCTGTTGACGCCGCCCGTGCCCGTGAGGCGCGACAGCGGCTGCGTGCTCGTCGGCGTGGGGATCTTCACGGGCGCGCCGTTGACGTCGTCCAGCCGGGCGCGCAGCGTGAGCCGGCCGCCGTCGAGCCCCGGGATCGGCGACTGCGAGGAGTCCTTGAAGGCGAAGGTGACGACGACGGCGAGCTGGCGCAGGAGCTTGTCGCCGGCGCCGGTCCAGACGTCGGCCTGCGCGGACTTCACGGCGTCGCCGATCTGGCTGCGCAGCTGCGGAGTAAAGACGCTCGAGCCGGTGCCGCCGGCCTTGTCGAGCAGCGTCCCGAGGTCGCCCAGCAGGCGCGGGACGTCGACGGTGCCTCCGATGCGCTCGGTCTGGACGCCGGCGACGCGCTCCTGACCCTTGCTCTGGGGGTTCGTGATCCAGCGCAGCGGGTCGATGCCGAGCGCCTTCAGGCCCGCCTGCGGCTGGGCCCCGGTGGCGCCGAGCTCCTTTCGCAGCTTCGCGATGAGCGCCTGGTCGACGGCGTAGGTGCCGTCGTCGAGCTTCAAGAAGGCCTTCGTGCCGGTCGAGATCGTGCTGCCGCGGAAGCGCTGGCCGGCGAGCGTGGCGAGGAACGCGAGATCGAAGCGCGGCAGGTTGTGGCGCGTCGGGGCGGCGAACGGGCCGGTCAGGCGGACGCTGATCGGACCGCCGAGCTTCAGCAGCCCCTCGGGGTCGAGCCGCAGCGTGGCGGCGACGCGGCCGCGCTTGATCGACGTCGTGCTCGTGCCGAAGGTCTGCTTCAGCGTGCTCTCCGCGCCGGCGTTGCTCGCGGCGTCGGAGCCGCCGCAGGCGGCGAGCAGTGCGGCGCAGAGGACACCGCAGGCGACAGCGAGGATGACGCGAAGGCTCGAGCGGTTCATGGAGGCTCCTGCAACGGCAACTGCAGGCGGGCGGGCGTGTTCAACCTAGCATCGTCGACGTGCGCCGGACCCCAGTCGCGGGGCTCGCGCTGGTGCTCCTGCTCGCGCCCGTGCTGGCCTCCACCGCCTTTGCCTCGCCGTTGCTGACGCTCCGCCATGACGGCGGCGCGTTCGCGCACGAGGACCGCTACCTGCCGGCCGACGCGGGCCTGGGACCCGGCGGTGCCGCGACGCCCGCGCGAAACGCTCGGGTGCGCGCGGCGTCGGCCCCCGGCGCGCCGGCGCGCACGGTCCGCGGCGAGCTTGCGACGCTGCTCGCGACGGCCGCGATCGACCAGCCGACCCACGACGGCTACCTCCGCGTCTACGCCGATGCGCTGCAGACGCGCTCGAAGCTGCGCGGCACGCGGCGCGGCGCGCTCGGCGCCGCGCTGCGCAACCTCGAGGCCATCGCCGCTTCGGGAGAGCTCGTCGCCTCGCGCCTGCCGGCGCTCTTCGAGACCGTCGAGCGCAACCGCGAGTGGTGGTCGCGCGGGCCGCTGCTGGGCAACTGGCAGCGGGTGAGCTTCGAGGGCAGCCGCCTGGTGTGGCAGTACTACGCCGGCGAGGGGCTGCAGATCCAGTGGCTGGGGACGTTCGGCAAGGCGAACGGGCTCTGGCAGGGCGGCCGCTACGACACCGCGCTGCGCGAGCTGCTCGACGAGGCGCTCGGCCTCGCGGCGCAGCGGGCGGGCGGCATCGCGTTCGAGTACCTGTTCCGGTTCGACGCCGGGCGGCCGCCGTGGGTGAGCGGGATGGCGCAGGGCACGGCGGTGCAGGCGCTCGCGCGGGCGGCCGTACGGCTCGCCGAGCCGCGCTACTTCGAGGCGGCGCGCAGCGCGCTCGGCGTCTTCCGCGAGCCGCCGCCGGCGGGCGTGCGCGTCGCGACCCCGGTCGGCGCGCACTACCTCATCTACTCCTTCGCGCCGGGCATGCGCGTGCTCAACGCGTTCACGCAGACGCTCAACGGCCTCGACGACTTCGCGCTCCTGGCCAACGACGCCGAGGGCCACGCGCTCTTCGCCGCCGGCGAGGCGCAGCTGCGCACCGAGCTGGCGGCCTACGAC